>NZ_BALG01000095.1 GCF_000315235.1 Paenibacillus popilliae ATCC 14706
TCGTCCTGATTCAATAGGCGATGCTGAAGCCGACCGATGAAATTGGGGAATTTTCGAGCGATACTTTTGGGGAATTTTCGAGCGATATTGACAAAACAAGCATTCGTTAAAGGGGACAATTCAATTACAGATGAAACTTTTATAAACTTCTTTACAAATGTTGTGCCGTCGGACGAAAAGTAATTGTATAGTACACCTTCGATAAGGAGGCTCTAACATAAACACAAGGGACTGCTTCTCTTTGAGCAGTCCCTCGCAGCTCCAGGTATAGTCCATCTGGTATCGAAGATGTTGCTGTTCCCCCGCGAATCTCTAAAGCGCAAAAACCAAAACCTATTCGGTGAGTATTAAATCTGGCGAGCACACCGAACAAATGGCGTTCCAGGAAAGCGAGTCCGTTAAGGAAAAGGAGAAGGAACGCTATAAGATTGAAGCAAAGAACAGCGAACTCAAACACAGGCACGGTTATGACGCAGCGTCATCTTCGGGTCTTGTTGGCATGGAGTTACAAGGTGCGATGGCTATTTTTGCTGTAAATATAAAGAGAATATTAAAACGGATGAAGTAAGAGACTCGTCGTAAAAGAGCTCGTAAAGCCCTCCCTGAACAGCCAAAGACGACCCCATCCCACAAAATCGGGATAAGGGCCGTCTTTTTTCGTGCACTTTTTAGTTATTCCGTCAAAACCACAAGTTCTTCAGTAGCCTCTGCATGAGGTCGGGTTTTTGCATTACTCCTTAGTATTTTCTGTTAGAATGTTATTAAGTTATTACATTAGTAAGGTATAATTTTTGTACGTTTGGATCATACAATGAGGAGAAAACATTATGATGAATGGTGTGGTCAATATGGAAAAAGACCGTGACACAACGAAGAGGACTCGATACGCTCGTAAAATAGGCCGAATGGGCAATAGTTTAGGGATTAGTTTACCAAAGAGACTTGCAGAAAAAATGAATGTTACACAGGGTGACGAGATTGAATTTTTCGAAAATGACCAGGGAGAAATCGTAATCAAAAAGGTTTGGAAATCGAATTTGCCTGAACATGTGCGGCCTGAAGTGTTAGAAGCATTTTATGATGTTTTTCATGAGGATAAGGACATATTTAATGACCTAAGGGACCGATAAATGGTAAAGTATTTGACCAAAGAAGAAGTGGTGGCCGGACACTACTTCATGATGAAGCAGATGCGCGATATGGAACAAGCGGGCGTTAAAGATCATTCTCTGCTTGAATCTGCCGTTCATAGGCCGCAGCAAAGTGTATTTGGCCAGGATGCGTATCCAACATTATTTGAGAAAGCAGCTGCGTTGGTTGATTCTTTGGCTAGAAACCATTGCTTTCATAATGGAAATAAACGAACGGCTTACTTGTCTGTAAAATCATTCCTTAAAATTAACGGCTATCATCTAAAAATGGAACGGGAATTTGCAGTGAATTTCATGGTAGACATTGTGAATGGGAAATATTCTATTGCAGATATGGCTCAAATTTTTGCAGAAAATTTCATCAAAATGTAAGATGGGGCGGCGGAGATATCTGCTGGTTTTTGGTAGCTGGTCTCTTCCTCCACAGATATTAGTCACTTAGCTGGATTCCCATATAACGCGATATTTATACGGCCGTTGATTTCACGGAAATATTGGCGGCCGGCTTGTCAACGATCTATCATGTGAAAGACACCATCGAGAATTATCGCATAATCGAGGCGGTTATTTTGGAACGCTGCCGCGAATGGAAGCGACGCAATCATTCCAGAACTCTTTAGATACGTTTGCCTATTCCGAACAACCAGTGTATTTTACCCAAATTCACCATGCAGCCAATTTGCTCGAAATGAAACCTCCCTCCCCATTTTCCTGTATTATAAGATAAGATGGAATCTTGTCGAGGAGGAGCGAAACATGGGAATCTTGTCGAGGTTCAGGGATATTATGGCGAGCAATGTGAATGCTTTATTGGATAAGGCGGAAGACCCGGAGAAGACGATTGATCAATATATGCGAAGCTTGAATCATGACTTGGGCAAGGTGAAGGCGGAGACGGCTTCGGTGCTGGCGGATGAGGGAAGGGCCCGCAGGGCTTTGGATGAATGCAATGCCGAGATCAGAAAGCTGCAGCGTTATGCTGAGAAGTCTGTGGAAGCCGGCAAGGAAGAGGATGCGCTCAAGTTCCTCGAGAGGAAGGCAGCGCTGGCAGGGAAACAGAGTGAATTGCACACGGCCTATGAATTGGCTTCGGCCAACGCCACAAAGATAAAGAAAATGCAGGATAAGCTGGTATCGGATATAGGCCGGCTGGAAGCGCGGCATGCGGAGCTGAAAGGAAAGCTGGCAGCAGCGAAAATGAATTCCGGCGGCTCTTCCTTGGGCGATGTCAATGCCTCGTTCGATGTCTTGGAGGAGAAGGCGAATCGCGCCCTTGATGAAGCGATGGCTCTCGCCGAGCTTCGGGCAGGAGTGAAGGAAGACGATCTGGATGACCTGATTGCGCAATTGGAGCAGGATATGCGTACGAATGCAAATCCGTCCACCAATGCGGAAGATGAATTGGCTGCACTCAAAGAGAAAATGAATAACAAGAAATAATGGCTTCTGTGTAATAGGGGTGAGAGCAAATGCCGGTTATCGAATATAAATGTCCGAACTGCGGCAGTGGGATGGAGTTCAATGCGGAGACAGGGATGTTAGCTTGTCGCAGCTGCGGAAGGGAAGACAATATCGAGCAAATTTCCGATCCTTTGGCGAAGCAAGTGTTCACGGAAGAAGATAAGACCAAGGAATATCACTGCAAGAGCTGCGGCGCTGTCATTATGACTGATGAAGAGACGAGCGCAACGAATTGCAGCTTCTGCGGTTCGGCCGTCGTGCTCGGCGATCGGCTGACCGGGGAACTGGCTCCGGCGAAGATAATTCCTTTTTCCATCAGTAAGGAACAAGCGATGAAGGCCTTCCGTAAATGGTGCCGAGGCGGCTTGGTGACGCCACGCGGGTTTATGACAGCGGATCGAATCAAAGGGATCACCGGGTTGTATGTGCCGTTTTGGCTATATGATTTGCATCATGAAGTTGAGGCGCATGCCCGTGCCACGAGAGTGAGCATGTACAGATCGGGAGACTACGAGTATACGAAAACGGATTATTATGATGTGTACAGGGAAATCCGGCTCGATTATGTTAGGGTGCCGATTGACGCATCGAAGAAAATGAATGATAAACTGATGGACAAATTGGAGCCTTTTCCTTATGAGAAGCTGGAAGGCTTCAAAACGCCGTATCTGGCCGGTTACATTGCCGAAAAGTACAGCTATAACGGGGAACAACTCTACCCCCGGGTTAAACATAAGGTAGAACAATATATCCACACTTATGTGAAATCGACGGTATCGGGGTATACGACCGTGAACTATACCGATGTCAAGATTGATACAGAGCTGGAGCGTGCCGATTATGTGCTGCTTCCGGTATGGATGGTGAACTATGACTACCATAAAAAGGAGTATACGTTTGCCATGAACGGCCAGACGGGCAAGGTGGTTGGCAAGCCTCCGATTAGCAAAGGGAAAGTGGCCGCATGGTTTGCCGGGATTTCGGCCGCTTCATTTCTCGTTATGCACGCGGTGTCCTCCTGGATTTCGGGAGGTGGATTCTGGTGAGAAGGAAGAGAGCGACCCTCGCCTTCCTGTTCTTCTTCCTCATGATGCTGGCCATTCCGATGGACATCATTGCGGGCGAAGCGGCTGCAACGAAGGCAAAGCAGTTGATTTTCGATAGAGCGGAACTGCTTACTGCGCAGGAGGTTGAAGAACTGAATGCGTTGGCGAATCAATACGGAGCCGAGAGGGAAACGGACTTTATCATTGTTACGATCAATGGCCCGGAAGCTTATGACGTGAAGGCCATGACGCAGGATTTCTACGATAATTATGGGCCCGGTTATGATAAGCCGCATGGCAATGCCGCCATTTTGATGGTGGACATGACGCATCGGGAAGTGTATTTGGCCGGATTTCCTAAAGAAGAGACCTATCTGGATGAGGGCAGGCTGGATAAGATCCGAAGAAATATATCCTCATCTATGTCAGACGGCGAATATAAGCTCGCTTTCCAAAAATATATCCAGCTCGCTCATAAATATATGGGATTCCGTCCAGGGGTTGACCCGGACAATCTCTTATTCAATACGTGGGTGCAATTGGGCATCGCGCTGGTCATCGGAGGGGGCAGCGTTACCTTGATGGTCCTTCATTCAGGCGGCCGGGTTACGGTCACTTCCCGGACTTACGAGAATGCCAGCACTTCAGGCGTCGTCGATCGTGAGGACAGGTATCTTCATACCAGCACCACGAGACGGAGAATTGAACGGAGCAGCAGCAGCGGCTCAAGCGGCGGAGGCGGAGGGACCACTTCAGGCGGCCATTCGCATAGCGGCAGCAGAGGATCATTTTAGGGGCAGTTCTAAAGGTCCGCTTTTGATTCATGACATTTTTAGTTGAAGGGACGGGATGAGGATGGGAATCTTCAGCAATCAGTTTGCGAATGTAGTGGAGTGGGAAGAGTTTAGAGATGATATGATTTTTTGGAAATGGAGCAACCGGGAGATTAAAAAAGGCTCCAAGTTAATGATCCGCGCCGGACAAGACGCGATTTTCGTAAATAACGGCAAGATCGAAGGGATTTTCAAGGACGAAGGGGAGTATAGCATTGATTCGGATATCATCCCGTTCCTGTCCACGTTAAAAGGGTTCAAATTCGGCTTCAACAGCGGGATGAGGGTGGAAGTCCTGTTCGTGAACACGAAGGAGTTCACCGTCCGCTGGGGGACGCAGAACCCGGTTCTGATCCCGTCTCCGCAGCTTCCGGGCGGCATGCCGATTCGTGCCAACGGCACGTTGAATTTCAAAGTGAACGACTACGTGATGCTGATCGATAAGGTAGCTGGGATGAAGGACCGTTATCTGGTCGAGGATGTAAAAATCCGGATTACTTCCGTGCTGGATCAGCTGTTAATGAAGTGGATCAGCCGCGAAGGGAAGGACATGTTCAACCTGCAGGCGAATGCTTCCGATATAGCCGCAGGCATCCGTGAAGATCTGGATATGCAAGTGATGGACAACGGCCTGACGATTACCGGCTTTCAAGTGATGAGTTTCAATTATCCGCAAGAAATTCAAGATATGATTACAAAGACAGCTTCCCATGAGATGATCGGCAATCTGCAGAAGTACCAGCAGGTAACGATGACGGACGGCATTGCCTCCGGCCGTGTCAAAGGGGGGGGCGCCGCTTCGGACATGGCGGGCATGATGATGGGGATGAACATCGCCAATGAAATGATGAAAAATATGCATCAAAGCCAAAAGTCTGCGGCTGAGGCGGCACCCGTTGCTGCTTCTCCTGAGGAAGGCAATAAAAAGCCCAACTTTTGTCCGAATTGCGGCGCCAAGAACGAAGGAGCTAACTTCTGCCCGAATTGCGGTCACAAGCTGAACTGACCCGGGCAGCCGCCATCCCAAAGTCGACCGTGCACGGTCGGCTTTTACACTTTGGCCAAATGCCCAAAGTGGATAAGGCGAATGCGCTGCACTCGAATGGCGTATTGCAGAATAGGAGAGGTCAGGGCGCGGAGTTCCCCATTCTTGGCGTCCAGTGCGGTGCGGGGGGGTTGATCGTCCTCAAGGTACCGGGGATGGCACATGATCTCGGTTGTTCCTTCTTGCAAATGATGAATATAATCCAGAAGCCGGGCCGAGCCGTCAGCGGCATCATACGTATCCAGTATGAGGTGGTCGGTACGCAAGGGCCTCCTGATCGGCTCGTTGGACCAAGGAAGAAGCCGCATTGGGATGTTCCTCTGCTGGACGAATGACTTCATAACGGCATATACTTGGGGAGCCTCAAGATGTATATGATGGTGGGAATCCAGATGGGTAGGCATAATTCCGGCAGTGACCAGCTTATTGAATTGATGATTCAATTCCACTTCAATCTCTGCCTCTCTCCAGGCGTGACGCTGTCCCGAGAAGCTGCCGTCCCCTCCCGTAAGGGATGGAACGCACTCAGGGGGAGCGATGGCAGTTCCGCAGGTTAAATTGAAATGCAAGCCCACGCCTAAGGATGGAGTACGCAGCGCCCACCCGACAGCTTGCTGGAAGGAAGGCATATTTGCCATAAGTGAGCTGCTGGTCACGATTCCGAAGGATTGGGCTTCCATAATCCCTGTGTTGACAGGCTCGGAGTATCCTAAATCATCGGCATTGATAATCAGATATTTGGCCAAGGCTGCGACTCTCCTTCATTCACGTGATGAACATGCTCTTATTGTATGTGAGGGCTTATCTAAGAGTGCACAGCTCGCGCTACGAATCCATGAATGTGGGGAAGTATTGACCCATATGCCGATATCGGTTTCCCTTGTTAAGGCGTTTCCTTCATGGTAAAACGGTGATATCGATCGAGGTTACGACATGAATAACATCCTAGAACTTATGGAGAAGCAACAAGCGAACGCAATATTATTTATAATATTTTTCTCTTATGTATTGATCAGGTAATATATCTAATATATACTTTGAGTAGGGCGCCCCATAATGAGTAGGGGGTGAAATCTATGAAAAAGATTTCATTTACCACACCTCAGATCAAAAAGCTTGGTCCAATCGAGAAAATTGTTGGACAAGGTGGAGCTAACAATAATGACGGTTGGTACTACTCACGCTTGCCATTATTGTAAAATGTTTTAACACCCACGCAGAGACTCAGGCATAACTGAGTCTCTGTTTCACTTTCAGATTTTGAAATGCATAGTAAGCGAGGAGGGATTAAGTGAACTCTCTTGATGCAATGGAAGAAGTGTATATGTATAAAATCGCTTCACAAATTTACGGTTTTTTTTAAAATCATATGCTTGCTACCCTAAGAATCATTGATGCTCCAAGCTTACTTCATCTGCCTCTGGGCTTATATGCTGTAGTTATGGTCAAACAATATTGCACACTATGAAGCAAAGGGGAATAACTCCAATGTATCAGATCAATACTTTTATAAAGTGTTCTGAACTTTATGATGAATATGTCATTGTTGATACACGTACTGGTGAATATTATGAATTAAACGAAATTGGAAATCTCTTTTTTAGAGAGATTATTTCCGCGAAAGATGAGATAAGTGCCATCTCCACGTTACAAGAAAAAATAGAGGCTTCCCCAGAAACCCTTACCGTAGAATACGGAAGGTTCATTAAAAAGTTGGTGGACGATGGTATAGTTAACCCTAATCGAGTTGAAGCAAATGATAAATAAATCAATTAAGATTTCTAATCTTCTTTTGGTAAATATGAAATTAATCATATATGGGTTATTGGGAATGGTTATTGGGACCTTATTGTCTCTGCTATCTCCTCTTTTGATGAGATATTTAGTTGATGTTGCGTTATTTCAAAACAGTCAAACGACTTTATTATTTACTATCATGGGATTAATCATTTTGCCGATTTTATCCACCCTCCTTGTTTCTATTACAACTCAAGTTAATATTAAAATTGGCGGATTAATTACAGATCAACTGAGGGAAGCACTTTTTAATAGGATTGCAACTTTCTCGCCTAGGACAATGAATAAGTTTAAACCAGGAGAACTGGTAGGGAGATTAACTCGTTCATGCGGTGAAATTGGAGAGGTATTCATACAGAATGAATTAATACCGGGCATAAACAATGCATTAATGGCTATTGGTATAGCGATATTTATGTTTTTTCTAAGTTGGCAACTTGCCTTGCTCTCTTTTTTAATGATTCCAATTATCTTTAGTGTTGCTCAAATACTGGGTAAAAAATCTGAACAGAAAACAAATCGATTACTTTACCTACTAACAAAAGCAGACGGTTACTTTAATGAAGTCATTCATGGAATGAAAACGGTACAAATATTCGGAAAGGAAGAAAGAGAAAAAAATTACGTGAGATCATGGATTAAGGAACATCGCAAGCTACGTTATGAAACCGATTACATAAGGGTTTGGTACTCCCAAATTTTAAACAATTTTGAGCAGTCTTTAGGAACAGGGATTATTTTAGCTTTTGGCGCATGGCAGATCATCAATAATAATCTATCAATTGGCTCGTTGCTTGCATTCACTGTTTATATTCCATTGCTGTATACATCAATAGAAGCGATTCAACGAGCTTTTGTAGGATACAAAATGGTTCAACCGGCTAAATTATATATCCAAGAAGTTCTGTGCACTAATGAGTATTTAGATGATAACACCCAGCTTATGAACAATAAGATCATCGAAGGAACTATCACATTTGACAAAGTCTTTTTTGAATACGAAGACGGAAGAGGAAAATTAAAAAATGTTACTTTTAAAATAAAGCAAGGAGAAATCGTAGGTATTGTCGGCCCCTCAGGTGGAGGAAAAACAACGATCTTAGATCTAATCATGAAGTTCTCAATTGCAGATAAAGGAGAAATAATGCTTGATAATATCAATATTAAACAAATTCCATATCTCATACTTCGAGAAAATGTAACAATTGTCGATCAAAACCCTACATTATGGGACGATACCATATATAACAATCTACTCTATGCCAAAGAAGATGCAACCAGGGAAGAAATAAGCAAAGCAACGAAAATCGCTCAAATAGACAAATTCATTGAGTCGCTGCCAGTGGGTTATGATACATTGGTTGGCGAAAGAGGTATTCGATTATCCGGTGGTGAGAAACAACGGCTGGCTATTGCTCGTGCTATTTTGCGAGACCCTAAAATTGTTTTATTAGATGAACCAACCTCAGCTCTAGACGCAAATACCGAAACTTCTCTGAGTCAAGAATTGTATAAATGGTTTAATGGAAGGACAGTAATTATTGTTGCGCATCGGTTAAGCACTATAAAAGATACTGATCGAATATTAGTATTAGAAAACGGTTCTATTATAGAAAGTGGAACACATGATGAACTAATGGAATCCAACGGCTTTTATAGTGAATTATATAAAAAGCAATTCAAGCTTCGGGCTGTCAGTAAGCAGTCTTTTCCCGGTTAGCGGGTATGCTGTACAAGCGATAACCAAGCAAGGAAAGCAAATGAAATGATGATATTGGGCATTTTACATCCAATATGATGTAAGAGAACCTGAATATAAAGGTAGTATTAGATAGCGAAAAGATGGTTGTTATTACCAAATTATGGAATCAAAAGCCGTCTTGTATGTCGCGATGTTAAGCTGGTTCCATAGAAAACGCAAGTTATTCAGTGGCCCCGGGGATCCGGCAAAGGGGTTTCCACCCTTTAACAATCCCCTTTTCCCCCGCTGTCATTGCTGCAGCAGCTTCGCAAATAACTGATCCACTTTGCCTTTATCCGGTATGAACTCTTGCGTCAAATTTCTTAGATCTTGTTCGTTCTTGAACTGATCCAGGTCTTTGCCGTACCAGCTCTGCAATTGTTCTCTGGTGATGAGGTAGCTCTGGCCCTCCAGCTCCAGGCGGATCTGATCGACATTCTTTACCAAGGCGAACAAAAAGGTGGCGTTGAAAATGACGGTCTCTCGAATCTCGCTTTCGCTCATCGGAGAAGCTGCCTCATTGTATTGCATCGTGATACGGTAAGGCTTCTCGGTCGTGCCCAATGAGAACTGCTTCAATCGGCCGCCCTGCGGAAGCATCCCCAGAATGTTGCCGACGGCGCTGGTGTCGCCGACATAGGAATTTTTGTACTTGAAAATGTCTTTGTCTCCAGCGCCTGCGTTACGGCTGTTCGAGTCGCAACCCGCCAGCGCCAACAACAGGACAAATAGCAAAATAAAAGGTCTGCTCACTTCCATTGATAGTCCTCCCTGTTCGGTCAGCCTTCGATTTCGAAGGCTGGCGTCATTCCAATTCCTTGTTCGCCTCATTGAACTCATACTGCATATAGTTGACGATATTGGACTGCTGTTCAACGGTTTTGGCCATTAAGAGGTAATATCAGGAAACGTGCACACCAATAAAACTAGCATCAAGCTCCATTTTTGTAAAGATTTATTTTTTTGAAGGCGTGATATAATACATTCATAATCATCCGAGGTGAAGCTGGGGACCCGGAAGAAGACATGTATTTGTTAACGAGTGGGGGCGAATATCATCATGGCACAGGCAAAATATTACGTTGTATGGGCCGGTCATCGTCCGGGCATCTATACAAGCTGGGTGGAATGCAAGGCGCAGACGGATAACTATAAAGATGCCAAGTACAAATCCTTTCCTTCCAAGGCCGCGGCGGAGCAGGCCTATCGGGAAGGCTGGCAGCAGCATTGGGGCAAGAAGAAGGACGGGACAGGCTCGCCAGCCCGGGGAAGCTCGGCTTCCAGCGCTCCGCCAGCCGAGGTGGATTACGACAGTATCTCCGTCGATGTCGGCACGAGAGGCAATCCGGGTCCGGTGGAATACCGGGGTGTGTCGACGCGGACGGGCGAGGTGTTATTTGCCATTGGCCCGATTCCGAACGGCACGAACAATCTGGGAGAGTTCCTGGCCATCGTTCACTCGCTGGCGTATTTGAAAGGGAAGGGCAGCAATCAGACGGTGTATAGCGACTCCCGAACCGCTATGAAATGGGTGCGGGAGAAAAAGGTAGCCACTACCCTGGAACGCAGCGAGTCTACGAAGGAGATCTGGAATCTCGTAGATCGGGCGCTTGCCTGGCTTCAGACGAACACCTACCACAACAAAGTGCTGAAATGGGACACGAAGGCATGGGGAGAGATCAAGGCCGATTATGGCCGGAAATAGGGAGAGAGCAGATTACGGATTCGGTGGAAATATTGCAGCTCATGCACACGCCGCAGTCCTACAATCCAGTGGAGTGGGTTCTTCCTTATGAGAAGAGCCGCGAGGAGGTATGCGCCTCGCTGTCGAGCGGGGATATCAAGCGTTTGAAGGCGTATGCTGCTCGGCCACGAGAAGTTTGTTGGGCAACTGGATTGGGAAGACGGGGATCAATACGGAGAAGGAATATTACGTCTTCATCTGCCCGGCTTGCCGCATTGAAGAAGCATCTGGCATGGCACGAGACGATGGAGATGCATGAGTAGACCGCGTTCCAGGCAAACCATCTGATAGCGACCGAGACGCCGACGCTGCGCCAGACGCTGAAGAAGCAGCTCAATGCCGCGATCGGCCTGCATGCGAAAGTGTTCCATTACATGCTGGATCGCGGATACTATCCTTCATACGACCTGCCGAAGCTGCTGGAATCCGTATTGAATCAAGCATGACAAGCGCAGCTGACCGAACAATTGGATGCAGACCGCTATGAACGAGCAGAGGAACGCAAGGGGTACCGGAACGGGACATATCCACATAAGCTACTATATGTTTTGTGACTATTGTTGCTCAAGATTCGGTGAAGAGATATTATTATAAATAGGATTGTGGACATTCAATGTGGAAAGTGAGCGAGTACAGATGGGGCGTAAATGGAATAATATTAAGGAAAAGAAAGCATCCAAGGATACGAACACGAGTCGTATATATGCCCGATTCGGCAGAGAGATTTATGTGGCTGCGAAGCAGGGGGAGCCGAACCCCGAATCGAACCAAATCTTGAAGTTTGTAATTGAGCGCGCCAAAACATACAATGTGCCGAAAGCGATCATTGATCGTGCGATAGAGAAGGCCAAAGGCGGATCGGACGAAAACTATGACGAGCTGCGCTACGAAGGCTTCGGTCCGAATGGGACGATGGTCATTGTGGACGCCTTGACCAACAACGTAAATCGGACAGCGTCCGAGGTGCGTGCTGCATTCAACAAAAACGGCGGCAGCCTCGGTGTCAGCGGTTCGGTCACTTATATGTTCGATCAGACCGCCGTCATTGGTCTGGAAGGCAAGACCGCCGAGGAAGTGCTGGAGATTCTGATGAATGCGGATCTGGATGTCCGCGACATCCTCGAGGAGGACGAGGCGGTCATCATCTATGCAGTGCCAGATCAGTTCCATGCAGTCCAGAACGCGCTGCGCGAAGCGGGTACCTCGGAATTCACCGTGGCGGAGCTGACGATGCTGCCTCAAAGCGATGTCTCCCTTCCGGAAGACGTGCAGGCGCAATTTGATAAACTGATTGATGCCCTGGAAGATTTGGATGATGTACAGCAGGTCTATCACAACGTCGATCAATAGCAGCCGTGAGGAAAGCGTTCCGGGTTCGGCCGGCGGTCTGCCGACCCATCCCGAGCCTTCAAATGGCCGGATGATGCGCGAACAACAAAAACAGGCAGAGACATCCGCTCTGCCTGTTCGCCATGACATAGCGCGGCTTAGGAGAACCGCTTCGCCAAGTCTTGGAACCGGAGCTGCGACGTGCTCTTCAGCACCAGGTCGGCGTGCGGGAAGGCGGCCAGGCTTCCGATTGCTACCGCGAACATGTCCGCTGCCTTGATGGCGTCCACGCCCGCTACGGCATCCTCGACCCCGATGCAGTAGCGCGGATCGGCGTTCAGCGCCGCTGCGCCGGTCAGGAATATTTCCGGATCGGGCTTGTTGTTCTTCAATTTCGCGGCATCCACGATGACGTCGAATTGATCCGCAATGCCGAGGCGGCTGATGACCGCCAGTGCGTTTTTGCTGGCGGAAGCGATCCCCATCTTCACGCCGTGCCGCTTACTATCGGCAATGAAGTCCGCGATGCCGGGTAGCAGGTCGGCGGGCGTCACCTTATCGATCAGCTCTTGGTACAGCTTGTTTTTCCGATCCGCCAGATGTTCCAGCCCCTCTCCTGTATAGGACGGCGGCGTTGGCGCTTGGCTGAGCAGGAGCTTCAAGGAATCCATGCGCGAGACGCCTTTGAGATTCTCGTTGAATTCGCGGCTGAACGGGATTTCTAGCTCTTCGGCCATCGCATTCCAGGCCAAATAATGATACTCGGCCGTATCTGTAATGACGCCATCCAGATCGAACAGGACAGCCTGCAGCGAACTTGTGTGATTCATAGCTATCGCTCCTCCCATAGGTTCAAGTTTGTTCTTCGAGCCCTTACTACTTTGCATCGGGCGGACGGTGAACCGCTCCGGTCTTATCCAGGCTTACCGGCTCGCCGTACAAGGCGATATCCAACTTATCGCCTTCCAGCAGCTCAAGTGTGACGCCAGTGCCGGCGACGCGCACGGCGATCAGGCGTCCCCGGAAGGTGAGGCGGAAGGCGTACTGCTCCCATGCCGCCGGCAGGACCGGCGCAAGCGACAGCCCGCTCTCCTTCAGGCGCATTCCGGCGAAGCCATATACGATCGACATCCACGTTCCGCCCATGTTGGCGAGGTGCAAGCCGTCCTTCGTATTGCCGTGTGTATTGTCCAGATCGAGGCGCGCCGTCTCGATGAAGTAATTGTATGCCTTGTCCACGTCGCCGATCTTGGCGGCCATGATGCTAAAGACACAGGAGGACAAGGAGGAGTCATGCGTTGTGATCCGTTCATAATAGTCGTAAGACCGACGGATGGTGTCGAGATCCTGCTCATCCTCCAGCAGGAAATGCGCCAGCACGGTGTCCGCCTGCTTGCAGACCTGATAGCGGTAAATGGTCAACGGATGATAATGAAGCAGGAGCGGGTACTTGTCCTTCGGCGTATTCTCGAAGTCCCATACCGCCTTGCGCAGGAACGTGTCATCCTGCGGGTTGATGCCGAGCTCTTCGTCATACGGAAGCAGCATCGCCGCCGCCGCCTTCTCCCACGCTTCGATCTCCTCAGATGTGACGCCGAGACGATCGCACAGCGCCTTCAGCCCCGCCGCATCGTAGGATTGCAGGATGGCGCAGCTCTTGGCCGCCCATTTCAGGTTATGCCTGGCCATCGCGTTCGTATAGTAATTGTTGTTGACCAGGCAGGTGTATTCATCCGGACCGGTGACCTCGTCGATATGGAAGGCCCCTTGATGATAGTGCCCGATCTCCGCCCAGAGGCGGGCAGTCTCGATAAGCACCTCGGCTCCGTAGGATAGCAGGAACTCGTCGTCCAGCTCAGCCAGATAATATTGAATATAGCTATAAGCGATATCGGCGCTGATATGGTACTGCGCCGTGCCTGCCGGGAAGAAGGACGAGCATTCCGTCCCCGCGATCGTACGCCATGGGAACAGCGCGCCCTGGCGATGTCCCATCTCCCGTGCTCTCGCTCTCGCCTGATCCAGAATCGAATAGCGGTACAGCAGCAGATGCTTGGTGATCTCCGGCTGCGTCATCAGGAAGATCGGGAACAAGTAGATTTCCGTATCCCAGAAATAATGGCCTTCGTAGCCTTCTCCGCTCAAGCCCTTGGCCGAGATGTTGCTGTGCCGGTCCCGTCCTGCCGATTGAAGGAGCTGGTACAGATTGAAGCGGATGCCTTCCTGCAGCTTGTCATCCTTCTCGATGGCGATGTCTGCCGACTTCCAGAAATACTTCATATAGAGCGCTTGCTCGGCAAGCAGATCGTCGAACGACAGCGCCGCAAGCTGATCGTGAAGTGTGATGCCTTGCTTCACCAGACCGTCGCCGTGGCGCGGCGTATCGGTATAGATGCTGTATTTCGTGAAACTTACCGGCCCGGAAACATCGGCAGTTGCCGTATAGACGACCTGTCCGGAAGCCGCTTCCCAAGCTTCCTTCGCCTCGCCGTCGAAGTGGTGGCGGGCCACGCAGGCCGCCTGCAGTCCGGAGGCCATCGTTTCGTCCACGACATAGCCGTACGGGCCCGTGGTTCCGAAGTCCGCTATGGTCAGACGCTTGGCATGGTCTGCGCCGACGCGGGGGTCATTCGGGTTGGTGTAGTTCGTCACGTTGCCGTTGATGGTCGAGATAATCTTGATTGCGCCCGTGAAGTTGACCGGTTCAATCAAGACGTGGATGGCGAACAGTTCCCTGCGGATGAACGACACCAATCGGCGGAAGGTCAGCTTCAGCTCCTTGCCCGATGGCGAGGTCCAGCGCACCGTGCGTTCAGAATATCCCTTGTCCAGATGAAGGCGACGCTCGAAGGCAGTGATTTCGCCTTGATCGAGGCGGAATGGTTCTTCCTCCTCGCCGGCATAGATCCGGATAGTTTGGGCGTCGATAAGGTTGACCAGCTTCTGCTGCGTATCCGGGAAGGCGAAGAGTTTCTCCCCGTAAGGTATATCGATTACATCGTAAAAAGCGTTCAGATAGGTGCCGCGAATCGTCGGCATGGCTTCCCCGCAGCCTTCTTCGAAGTTGCCCCGCACGCCCAAGTAACCGTTGCCAAGAGCAAAGATACTCTCCATATTGAGCAGTGCGTCCGATGTCAAATCACGGTTGGAAATGGTCCAGCTCATGGTTTCACAGCCCCCTTTGTATGATTATGATTTGAATTTTAGTTCGGAAAAGGATAAGATTATACTAAAATATTTAGATTATTATCAATATTTTTAGGTGAATGGAGAGAGAGGCGTGAACAAGTCGTTTCAAGCAGGGGAGCGGCCGAGTTTCTTGTCGTCCCGCATGCAGTACTTGCGGGATAATTACGTTCATCCTCCGTTCGATGATGAACAACAATTGTTGGAGGCGATTCGGTTCGGGGACGAGCACAAGGCGCTCGATATGCTGAATCGCATCAATCAACTGGAAGGCGCCGTGCTGGCTTCCTATCCGCTGCGCTCCAGGAAGAATGCCTTGATTGCTTCCTGCACGCTGTTCACTCGGGCGATTATCAAGGGTGGCGTCGATGCGGAGACCGCCTTCCAGCTTAGTGATACGCTGATTTTGGAGATCGAGCGGATGAGTGACATCGAGCGGCTCAATCTGTTCGAGTACGAGATGCTGATACAGTTCATCGCCACCATCCGGCGGGAGAAGGAAGTGCTGCCCTATTCGCATATCGTTAATTGTTCGGTGCATTATATTCGGGAGCATATTTTTCAAGACCTTACTTTGAAAGCGATTGCATCCCGTATTGACGTGCATCCGAGTTATTTGTCGGATTGCTTCAAGCGCGAGACCGGCATATCCATTACTTCGTTCATTCACGCGAAGAAGGTGGAGGAGTCGAAGCATCTGCTCATATATACGAATCAGTCCATTTCGGAAATCGCTTTCTTGTTCAAGTTCTGCAGCCAAAGCTACTATACTCAGATCTTCAAAAAATTTACGGGCATGACGCCGAGGCAGTTCCGCAGGGATCATTCCGGCAAGTAAACCTGAAAAAAGTAGGAATCAGCGATGAACAAACTGAAGCAAAAAATATTGCATTGGAGCCTCGAGAAGAAATTAATCGCGGCATTTTCTTGCTTTATTATCGTCCCGCTATTGCTGATCGGCGGCATTGTGTCCTGGGTATATGTCGACTATAACCGGAATACAATGCTGGATGCCGCGGTTGAGAACAATCGGCAGATTATGAACAATATCGATACGTCGCTGCAGCCTCTGCTGCGCTTGTCCATGTTCCCGCTCCAGGAATCGACCATTTATCAGATTATGCGCAAGGAATATGGCATGAAGCCGTATCCGATGCTGGAACGGGGACGGGATTTCGACACGGTGAACGGTCTGATCCTGAACGGCATCATGCTATACTCCGATCTAATCGATTCGGCTATTATTTACCATGGCCATGATCATCTCATTATTGGCCGAAGCAACAGTCAATATATGAACATGTCTTACCTGGAGAAGGAATTCGTCCACGAGCCGTTGAGACCGATTACGTTCTTCATCGTCTCCGTCTCCACCATTACCGGATTCCAGATTTATGACCAGATCGCGGCCATCTCCAGATACGGCGCACTCGGTTCGCCGACCGGTGCGACGAGCAAGGTCGTGACGTATTTCTACCAGCACGGGATCCGTTATATGAACATCGGTTACGGAAGTGCGGCCGTCGTGCTGTTCTTCTTCATCATTATGTTTATCACGTTCCTGCAAAAAAAACTATTGGACGAGAAGGGGTGAGCGCATGAAGACCCGAAGCAGAACCGGACGGCTGTTGCTATATATCGCCGCGATTTTGATTGGGCTCTTGTTTGCCCTTCCTTTTCTCTACACGAGTTATGACGGCATTTTATATGAGCGCTGCACGTTAACGAACTATTTTACGCATCCGGTCGATTTCGAATTTTCGGCCTTCTTCGATGCGGATTTCCAGGACATGTTCTTGGTCCGGAAGTATCGCACCGGCGAAGTGGGCAAGCAGGAGGAGACGCAGGCGGGCGACCGGGAATTAACGCTCTCGTATCTCGGGGCCGACAACGTGAGAAGATCGACGCGCATCGCGTGGGACGCGGAAGGCACGGCGGATGCGAGCGGCACGGTGCGCTTCCCGCTGTCGCTGGACGCGCGCCAGCAGCAGGAGATTACGTTCTTCATCACGCCGTCGTCGGATCATCATCCGGCAGCTAAACCATTGACGTATGAAGAAGGGCTACGGAAGCTCGAGGCGTGCTGCCATGGGCGAAGCCGAGTGGGCACAGCGCTTGGAGGAGGAAGCGGAGCAGCTTCGCGCCCGCTTCGAGTCCTCCTTCTGGATGGAGGACGAGCAATGCTATGCGATTGCGCTCGACAAAGTCCAACGCCAGGTCCACAGTGTCACCTCCAATCCTGGCCATCTGCTGATGACCGGCTTGCCGGAGGCTTCCCGGGCGAAGGCGCTGTCCCAGCGCCTGATGAAGGACGATATGTTCAATGGATACGGCATCCGCACGATGAGCACGAACGCGGCAGGCTATTATCCGATGAGCTATCATAACGGCAGCGTATGGCCGCATGACAATGCGATGATTCTGCTCGGGCTGGGCAAGCTTGGCTTCAAGCAGGAGGCGGCACGGGTTATATCGGGCCTGCTCCAGGCTTCTTCCTTCTTCGAATATCAGCGGCTGCCTGAATTGTTCTGCGGCCATAGAGCCGAGACCGGCCATCCGGTCCCATATCCGACAACATGTTCTCCGCAGGCCTGGTCGGCGGGAACGTCGATCGTCTTCCTGCAGGCCATGCTCGGATTGACCCGGATGCCGCCAAGCGGGAGATCGCGCTCTCGCCGTTCCTTCCGGAAGGAATGGATCGATTGAAGGCCGAGCGCATCGCCATCGGTTCGGGCCATCTGTCGGTAAGTGTCATCCGCCGCGACGGGGAGTCGTTCGCTGTTGAGATTTTGGAGAATACGACGGGATTTGAATTGATTCTGTAAGGGAATAACGCCCAGCACAGCCGGCTCCGCAGAGCCGGCTGACTGAGACGTATTTCAAAGGTGACGCATGATTATCCTTCGAGGAGCAGCATCTCCGGATCCTCCAGCATCTCCTTCACCTTAACCAGGAATCCGACCGCTTCCGCCCCATCGACGATGCGGTGATCGTAGGAGAGGGCGATGTACATCATCGGACGGTTCTCCGAGCACTCTTCATCGATAGCGACCGGACGCAGTTGAATCTTGTGCATGCCGAGGATGCCGACCTGCGGCGCGTTCAAGATTGGCGTCGATAGCAGGGAACCGAAGACACCGCCGTTCGTAATCGTGAACGAGCCGCCTTGCAGATCGGACAGCGCCAACGAGTTGGAGCGGGCCTTCGATGCCAGTTCGCCGATAGAGCGCTCCATCTCCGCGAAGCTGAGGCGATCCGCGTCGCGAACGACCGGCACGACGAGGCCTTCCTTCGCCGCGACGGCGATGCCGATATCGTAGAACTTCTTCACGAGAATATCTTGTCCATCGATTTCGGCGTTCAGCAAGGGGTAAGTCTTCAATGCGCCGACGACCGCCTTGGTGAAGAACGACATGAAGCCGAGACCTACATGATGCTTTTCCTTGAAGGCGTCTTTGCGTCGCTTGCGAATATCGAGAATTGCCGTCATGTCGACTTCGTTGAACGTCGTCAGCATGGCTGCCGTCTGCTGTGCCTCCACCAGGCGGGTCGCGATCGTCTGACGGCGGCGAGACATGCGTTGGCGCTCGATCGGCCTGGCGGGATCGGCAGCCATACCGGAAGCCGGAGCCGCCGCGCGCGCTGCCGCCGGACGGGCCGCGTTCGCCTGCACATCATCATGCTGGACGCGGCCGATCGGGTCGCGTGCAGACACGTCGTTCAAGTCGATGCCCTTCTCTCTCGCCAGCTTGCGCGCTGCCGGAGAGGCATGGTATACGCCGCTATCCACAGCAGGCGCAGGCACGGGAGCCGGCGCTGCTGCCGGAGCCGCCGGATTTGGATCGGGAGCACTTGCTCCCGATCCAGATCCGATGAAGGCGATGATTTCGCCGACGGCAACATTCTCGCCTTCCCTTCTCAGGATAGATTCAATGACTCCGCTCACTTCGGCGCTGATTTCCAGATTGACTTTATCGGTTTCCAACTCGGCGAGAAGATCTCCTTGACTCACCGTGTCGCCTACTTTGACAAGCCATTTATGCAAGGTTCCTTCCGATATAGATTCTCCAAGATCAGGCACTTTGATTTCAGCCATGACCGTAACCTCCCAGGTTAATTCGTTTTTATCGAGCGATGCAATGATTCCATAATGATTTGCCGTTGTTCGAAGCTATGGACATCCGCATACCCGTTCGCCGGGCTGGAATGCTCCGGACGTCCGATATAGTGGACAGACACCTCTTTCGGAGCCACTTCGTGGATCCGCGGCTCCATGTACGTCCAGGGGCCCATATTCTTCGGCTCTTCCTGTACCCAGACGATCTCCTTCAGGGCCGGATAGCGTCCGATAATAGCTACAATCTCTTCCTGCGGGAACGGATATAGCTGTTCGACGCGGATCATATGCAGCCAGGAGTGATCCTGATCCGATGCCTCCCGTTCGGTCTGCAGATCGACTGCCATCTTGCCAGTCGCCAGAATGAGGCGCTCCACCTTCTTCGGCTGCTCCCCTTCCACGGCTTCATCCCTCACCGGATAGAAGCGTCCTTCGCTGAACTCGCGGCCCAGAGAGGCGATCTGCGGGTTGCGCAGCAGGCTCTTCGGCGCCATGACGATAAGCGGACGCGCTTCATCGGTTCCGCCGATCGCGGCCTGGCGGCGCAGCAGATGGAAGTATTGCGCCGCGCTGGTCAGATTGACAACCGTCCAGTTATGCTCTGCGGACGATTGCAGGAACCGCTCCAGGCGGGCGCTCGAATGCTCTGGCCCTTGGCCTTCGAAGCCATGCGGCAGCAGAACGATGAGATTGGACTTCTGGTTCCATTTCGCCCGCCCGGCCGCGATGAACTGGTCGAACATGACTTGCGCCGCATTGGCGAAGTCACCGTATTGCGCTTCCCAGATAACCAGCGTCTCTGGCGCGAATACGTTATACCCGTATTCATACCCGAGTACAGACGCCTCGGACAGCGGGCTGTTATAAATAGCGAAAGAGGCTTTTGCTTGCGGGATGCGGTGCAGCGGCGAGAACGTCTCGCCCGTCTTATAGTCATGCAGCACGAGATGGCGCTGTGAGAAGGTGCCTCGCTCGGTATCTTGCCCGGTGATGCGGATCGGCTGCCCTTCCGCCAGGATCGTCGCGAACGCCAGCGTCTCGGCAAGCGCCCAGTCGACCTTTTGGCCCTCATCGAGCGCGTTGGCCCGGCGCTGCAAAATGCGCTGCAGCTTCGGATAGATCTGAAAGCCCTCCGGCACCTCCAACAGCTCGTGGTTGATCTCCCGCAGCTGCTTGAGCGGCACGGCGGTACCGTTGCCGGACAAGCGGCTTGGCGGTACGCCCGTGTTGTGGCGGTACGCCCGGTCGGTCGTCTCCTTCATCTTGTCATACGCCTGCAGCAGGACGGCTTCGGCATCCTTCTTCATCTGTTCGATCTGCGCGTCGTCCACCAAGCCTTCCTGCTTCAACCATTCGCCATAGATGACATAAGCGGTCGGATGCTGGTTCACCTTGCTGTACACGAACGGCGACGTTCCTTCCGGATCGTCCATCTCGTTGTGGCCGTGGCGGCGGTAGCCGATCAGATCGATCAGGAAGTCCTTCTTGAACACGCTCCGGTATTCGACCGCCATGCGAACGGCCGCGATACATGCATCCGGATCGTCCGCGTTCACATGCACGATCGGGATCTCGAAGCCTTTGGCCAGATCGCTCGCATAATGCGTAGAGCGGGAATCCTCGCTCTTCGTCGTGAACCCGATGCGGTTGTTGACGATGATGTGCAGCGTGCCTCCGTTCCGGAAGCCGCGGAGCTTGTTGAAGTTCAGCGTCTCCGAGACGATGCCTTCCCCCGGGAAGGCGGCGTCGCCGTGCATAAGCACCGTTACCGCCTTGCTGGCATCCTGGCACGGATAGCCCGGCTGGCTGCGGTCATCCTGGGCGGCGCGGGAGAAGCCCTCCACGACCGGATTGACGTACTCCAGATGGCTTGGGTTGTTCGCGAGCGTAACCTTGGTCCGCTCGGTATTGCCTTCGGTAACGGAGCGGTCGGCGCCCAGATGGTACTTCACGTCGCCGGTCCAGCCGTAGTTGATGCCCATCGAGCCTTCCGACGGGAACAGTTCCTTATTCGAGGAGTGATGGAACTCCGAGAAAATCTTGCCATACGGCTTCCCAAGCACGTGCGCGAGCACGTTTAACCGGCCTCGATGGGCCATGCCCATGAGGATATGCTGAGCGCCGTTGGCTGCGGAGGCGCGGACGAGTTCATCTAACATAGGTACGAGAACATCGGTGCCTTCGATCGAGAAGCGCTTCTGCCCGACGAAGGTGCGGTGCAGGAACGTCTCGAACTGTTCTACCTCGATCAGCCGTTTCAAGAGAGCCACGCGTTCGGCTGAAGTAAGCGGCTCCGGTGAATTGAGGCATTCCGTATGTCTGCGCAGCCACTTCAATTCTTCCTCGTCATGCACATGTCTGAACTCGTACGCGATGGATTGGGTGTACACCTCGCGCAAATGCGCAATCGCATCCCAGCAGGTATGGACGCCGGCAGGCGCCTCCTTCAGCACAATCGAGGCAGGCAGAGCTTCCAGAACCGTGCGAGTCAAGCCGTAGTTCTCCGGTTCGAAGCGGCGGGTATCCACAGGCGGATGAATGCCCAATGGATCGATACCGGCCGCCAGATGGCCGAAGGTGCGGATAATGCCGGCCAGCTTGACGGCGGAGACGACTTTATGTAATCTATCTCCGTCCAGTGAGGCCGGAGGAGCGGTTCCTTCCACTTGGAAAACGACGGAAGCCGGCGGCGGCCCGAAGTGGGCGAACAGGTCCCGATAATTTGCTTCGACAGATTCGGGATCGTTAACGTATAGCTCGTACTGTTCCTGGATGTACCCGAGATTGGGTCCATAATAGTCCTTCCATACCCTTTCCTTCTCAGTAACCTCTGCAGCCGACATGAATGCTAGACCCCCTTACGGATTACGCCAAATCTATGAGTATATCTAAAATGACCTACCCAATGTTTGCGTTTACACTTAGTGTACCACTTGTTCGTCAGAAATTAAAATAAAATGGATGTTGGGACGAGAAGAAATGATAGGGCAGACAATGACGGGGGCTACTTTCTGAAGCATGTCCGCCGGGGACGTTCTGGCGCTGTGTGTGGCGGTTTTCGCAGGACGTCTTCCTGAACTTGTGCTTCTTTACCGGGCGAAGACGAGGATATGGATGACAGTCGGAACGTCATTTTCGCGGAATTGTTCGATCGGGTCAAAAATAAATCGTGAAAAACTTCACGATGGATGGGTTTTTCATTCTCCATTTTGTTAGAATATAAGGAACATTGGATCCGATGAGGTGATGAGATGAAAACGGTCATAATTCGACAACTCGTGGAGAAGTTCAAGCTTGAAGTGCTGACGGGCGAGAACCGCCTGAACCGCACCATTTCAAAGACACGCGTGCACCGTCCGGGACTTGAATTCGCCGGGTATTATGAATTTTTCCCACAGGAACGCATTCAAGTGCTTGGACTGAAGGAGATCGGGTACCTTCATACGTTGACAGAGGAAGAGCGCGATGCCCGGATCAAAAACGTCGTGAAATACCACCCCCCTTGCTTCGTCGTTACTCGGGATCAGGAAGGGCTCACATACTTGATCGATCATTGCCGGCGGGAAGACATCCCGCTGCTGCGCACCTCCATGGCGACATCGAAGTTCATTGGACTGGTTGATTCTTATTTGACGAAAATGCTAGCGCCCGAGATTCAGGTGCATGGCGTATGCATGAACGTGGCGGGCATCGGTATCCTGCTGCGCGGCAAGTCGGGCATCGGCAAGAGCGAGACGGCGCTGACGCTGATCCGCCGGGGGCATCGCCTCGTCTCGGATGACGCGGTCGTCCTGCGCAAGATGAACCCGGAGACGCTGATCGGCACCCATGACGGCAAGACGCGCGAATTTCTTGCTTTACGAAGTATCGGGCTCATTAACGTAGCCCGTATCTACGGCCGCAGCGCCTTCCAGGAAGAGACCCGGATCGTGCTCGATATCGAGCTGGCGAGGTGGAAGGACAACGAGCTGAACAATGAGCTGGAGCTGGAGCCCCGGTTCACGGAATATATGGACGTCAAGGTTCCGACCGTCCAGATTCAGCTTCAGCCTGGGCGGGATGTCGCCAGCCTCGTCGAGGCGGCCGCCAACAACTATTACTTGCAGCAGCAGGGATACAGCGCCGCGGAGGAATTCATCTCGCGGCTGAACATGTAAGTAGCACAAGAAGAGGCCACCCTATGCCGAAGTGAGGGCGGCCTCCGTCTTTCAGTTCCCGGCAGTAGTAAGTACGCTCGCTACGGTATAGCCGGCGCGTGCGATAAGAATGAAGCGCCATTTCATTCGCTTCCCGCAGATGTGGACTGTAGAGGGTCTGCCCGCCATCTGGATTGATCGTGCAAGCAGGCCTCCGGTTAGATGACCCGGCGCATCGACAGGCGTACGGAGCCCCAGTGTCCACCGTCCACGTCGCTAATCTGGACACCCGGATCGCCCCACGTATGAATGAACTTGCCGTTACCGATATAAATGCCGACATGTCCCGGAATCCCGTCATCCTTAAACCGTCCGCGAACAGTGAAGAAGACCAGATCTCCCCGCTTGAGATTATCCCGGGTGACAGCGGATCCTTGCTTGGCTTGATCTCTGGCCAGGCGCGGAAGCTTGATTCCATATTGCGCGAATACATGCCGGGTAAAGGAGGAGCAGTCGAATTTCTTCGATTCTTCATAAGGGCCGGCACCGAATTGGTACGGAACCCCCAGGAACGACTTCGCAAATTGAATCAAGTCCTGGGTATCCACCCCCGCCCCAGTCATATGGAGCCTGTGCCCCGAGATGCCGTCGGTGGGCGGCATCTGCCCTGCATTCCGGATCGCTCCGATATCGATGGTCTGCCGTTCTGAATTCCATTGCACCGGAGCCTGGAGCAGCCGGGATAGCGATTCGATGGTGACGAATGGCGTTCCCTTGATCTGGACGGGTGCTTGCGGCAGCGTGACCAATTGACCGGAAGCAAGCGCTTCGGGGCGTCCCGGATAGAGCTCATAGATGACGTCGGTATAACCGATGCGCACGACTTGATCTCCATCCTCCATCCGCAGTCCGAGCACATGCGCGGCTTCGCGCAGCGGAATCAGCCGGTTGCCCTTTGCATCGATATGCGATCCGTCCTGATGTGCCGTGCTCGTCGGACCAGGCGGTTCAATCGGATTCGGCCTTGTACAGGATGTCGAAATCCATAGCAATGATGCGGCGCAACACAGCAGCAAAAAACGAACGCCGGAGTACCTCATGGCGATTTCACCTCATTTGTTTTGATTAAGTAGATAAGAAAGTATCCGATTCAGACTATACTCGGCTTATATTTCCCGCAGCAGCGCATCCCCTCTCCTGGTAAGAGGCGACGACGCTTCTACATTGCAGTTTGCGCAGGGAACGGGCTAGTTATGTATGACAAATGCGCCGAAATCAGCGCCCCATCTCCTCTATCCAGCGGAGCATTCGTTGTACGGCTTTGTGGTGCTTCCCGAGTGGGAATATTGCCGCGGTAGTATAGGGCGAATACGATATAACCATGGCTGGAGAAGATGACCTGCTACGTTCTCCAAGGAAGTTTGATTATGGACTTGAGGGGCGGGTGATTCGGTGTGGAAGTAGATTATTTTAATTGATAAATTCCATATTTTGCATACTATGTATATGGCATTTACGTTTTCTTCATCGGTCTTTGCATGTAATTTAATGGTAACTATAACTGAAAGAGAAATTTCTAAATTTGCTGCTTCGTTGGAAGCTATTGAATCCATTCCTGATGATGTTTTAGAAAGAGGTGATCTTCAAGAGTTAACTAAGTATTTTGAAAGTAAAAATATTCATGTCACATTTTTAAATGAGAAAGGTGAAAAAGTTAGAAAAAAAAGAGGCGCTTGGAGATGCGCTCTTGGAATGACGGTTTTTGTAGCGGGTACTGCGATTCCTGTTGTAAAGATAAAAAAAATAAAAGATGCGATAGACAAAATTGGTGGTGTAACAAAGACATTAAAAGCTTTAGCCAAACAAAAAGAAGTTGGGGCATTAACTGAAGAGGTGGCAAAAGCTGTAGCTATTATAGCTGGTGAATTACTTGGGTTCACAGAAGTCTATGAGGAATGTTTTGCGTAGATTATCATGAATACAATATTGTTAATTGCTAATTTTGGTGCCGTTGGTGTTTTGTTGTGTGATGTAATAAACGGAAAAAAAGATTGATAAGAATAGAAAGAAATGTATATTCCATGTTGGTTGATAACAATCTTTATAAATTTAGAAATGAAATAAAATCATTGCTGAAAGAGAAAAAAGAAGAGGACATAAGTAAATATATTGAGCACAAAACAGGACTTAGACCGAGAGCTGTATGCCAAAGGCGTCAGCACACGGGAGATTCAAGATCATCTTTATCAGCTATACGGCTGTTTATTGCATACTAAAAATGCCTAGAATTGCAGCGTAAAAGTGCTTAGATCAGATGCAAAAAAAAGGCACTTGTCAGCCCCTTACATTCC
>NZ_BALG01000094.1 GCF_000315235.1 Paenibacillus popilliae ATCC 14706
GAAAGCTATGCTCAGGCGCAACCGATAGCTATCTTGGCGATTATGTTTCCATACACCGCCAGCTATGTTGTCGAACGGAATCAGAAGTTTCACTATTTTTCCATCATCCGATCCGGAGAAAAGCGCTATCGCTGGCGGAAACTTATCGCCAACGGTATGGCCGGGGGACTGGCTCTATTTATTCCCGAATGCATCTATTACCTCATTTTATCGCTGACAGCTAGGAATACCATATTACATCCATTTACCTATAAACCGCAAGGGTTGTTCAGTGAACTCTTCCCACACACGCCTGATATCTATATATGGATTGTGTTTGCGATGCATTTTATATTGGGGTTTTGTTTTGCCGCCTTTGCTCTCGGCATCACCTCTTTTTTGTCCAAACCCATCTTAGTCTACCTGATCCCGTTTGCTCTTTTAGTTACCTATGATGTGTGTATGGAGCATTTATTTGACGTAAGAAAATACGGAGTTACGAATATGTACAATTTTATGACCAGTGCCACATATAATTTACTGGAATTCTTTCTCGTGATGGCCGGGCTATTTGGGATGGGCGGACTCGCATTCTATGTCAATTATCGGCGGGTGCTAAAACATGGGTAATATGATTAATGGGGATTTCTGTAAAATGATGCTGCTCCGAATCGGGACAGATAAGAAACTATGGGCTGTCGTAAGTCTGATCACGGTCGTGACGATGTTGTTGCAAGCAACCGTGCCAGATCCCGAACTGGAAA
>NZ_BALG01000093.1 GCF_000315235.1 Paenibacillus popilliae ATCC 14706
CGGACTCCGGCGGCGACGGCACCGTCGCTCAGCCGCAGCAGGCGAACGGGCCGCCCGGCATCTGCGGCGGAGCGCACGGCTGCCGCAGCGGCGGACAGCACCGCCTCCATAGGCGCGTGCTGTCCGGGCTGCGCCTCCGACCGCCATGGAACGTCATCCATGGCGATGTCAGCCGGGACGCAGCCGTCCGCTTCCAGTACGCGAACCGCCAGCACGCGCCGCTTGGCGTACGTGCGCCAATCGACGCCACGCAAGGGCGTGCCCGGCCGGTATGCCTGCAGCTCGACGCCGCGCACTCCTCCGGCAGACGGGACAGGCACGCCTCCATCTGCCGCATCGGGGGCGCCGGCCAGCGGCGGCGGGCCGTCCTCATGGGCAGCGTCCGGCAGTGCGGCGGCGCGCACCGGGGGCGGGGGAATGACCAGCACCGTCGGCGGCGCTTCCGCCGCCGACGGGATCTCCATCTGTACCCGACCGCCGAACCACCCGAACAGGTCGCCATAGGTGAGTTCGATCCGCGTCAGGCGGTACACGCCACGCGGCGCGCCCTCGAAGGTGATGGTATAGCGCGTTTCTCCGACCCGACGCAGGAATAGCAGGCGGCGGCATATCCAGACGCCGCCGTCTCCGCCTGTGCGCGTCCACGCCTCCTCCACCGTCAACCATCGCCCGGGCCAGTGCTTCGCGCCGCTTAACGCCACGCGGAAGGCGAGGCTGCCGGGAGCGGCTGCCGGCACGGTAGGCTTGGCCTGCTCCAGTACGTGGCCAAGCCGGACGCCTACAAGCTGCCGACCGATAATATGAAGGCGCACGCCGTTCAGCAGCATGGCACCCAGCAGGGCCGCCGTAAAAAGCTCGGCCGAGCCGTTCCGCGCCCAGCCCACCGTCGCCAGCACAGCGCAGCCAGCGGCGGTGAGCAGGAAGCGGCCGATCGGGAAAGCGGAGCCCTTCATCGGAACCACCCGCCAATCCGGAACCACCCGACGGCCGGCTGGGCCGCTCCATTGTCGGCCAGGGGCACCTGGGCCATCGGCGCGGCACCTGCGGCCGGAATCCCCTGCTTGTCCCGGCGGGAAGACTTCGCCGCGGCTCTGCCGCCACCGGTCCGGGGCGCCGGGAAGCCCGGAACCGGCGTCGTGTGCAACACCTCGGCGACGACGTCCGCTTCCGTCGTACCGGCAAGCAGCGCCTCGCGCTGCAGATAAAGGCGGTGCGCCAGCACCGGATGGGCCACCGCCTTCACGTCCTCCGGAAGCACATAGGTGCGCCCCTCGGTCCAGGCGTGAGCCTGGGCCACCCGCATGAGCGACAGCGTCGCCCGCGGACTGATGCCTAGCTTCACCGCCGGGTGCGCCCGGGTCGCATGCGCGATGTCGGCCATGTACTTGCATAGCGCCGCATCCAGATGCACCTGGCGGATCCGGCGGACAAGCACTTGCCATTCCTCCGGCGTCCACAGCGGCTTCACCCGCACGAGCGGCGATTCTTCCTGCTGATGGAGGAGCATGTCCGCTTCCTGCTCCGCCTCCGGATAGCCAAGCGACAGCCGCATCGCGAAGCGGTCCATCTCCGCCTCCGGAATTCGATACGTGCCTTCGAAGGCCAACGGATTCTGCGTCGCAATGACGAAAAAGGGCTGCGGCAAGGCGCGCGTCGTTCCGTCCACCGTCACCGTCCCTTCCTCCATCGCCTCCAGCAGCGCTGATTGGGTTCGCGCTGGGGCGCGGTTCAACTCGTCGGCCAGCACGACGTGGCCGAATAGCACCCCCTCGCTGTACCGCAGCCCGCCCGAGGCCGATTCCCAGACCATGCTGCCCGTAATATCGGCCGGCATCATGTCCGGCGTCATCTGAATGCGCCGGAAGCTTCCGCCTGCTGTCCGCGCAAGCGCCCGGGCCAGCAGCGTCTTGCCGACGCCCGGCACATCCTCCATCAAAATGTGTCCGCCGGACAGCATTGCCAAGCCGGCCAGGCGAATCACCTCCCTTTTCCCGACGACGACTTGCTCCATCCGGTCTAGGAACGCCGGCCAGCCCCGTTCCGCGAACGACGCCAACCATACCTCCTGTCCCGCGGTGCGGTCCTGATGTCCACTCATTTCCATTCTTATTTTCACTCCCTCTTAACCTAGCAGCATCCTTTTTTCTACAAAACGATAACAAGACATCAAAAAACCCGGAACGAGTCCCTCGCGTGCATGCACGTTCGATGAACCGTCCCGGGCCGTTCTATGAATCAGTATCGCCTAAGCCGCTAGATTGTAAACCTGCGAGAGGCTGCTTTCCCAATATAATAGAAAAGAGTCATACGTCCTCCTGCAAAGGAGTCAGTTCGTATTCGGTCAGATTGACGCCGAACGTATTCAATAGGTCCCGAAGCGGCACCCAGGTGAGCGACCGATCCGATATCGCCTTCAACGGCAAGGCCGCTTCGGCCTCATCGGCAAACACAATCTGCCCGCCGGTCAGATCGAAGCCTGCGTCCTTTCCGTTCCAATCGACATCCACCCGGTTCGCCTCCACGTTCCAGCGCACCGTACCGCCCAACTGCTGTACCAGCATCCGCAGCGGCACATACGTCGTCTCGTCATGGCTGAGGAACTGATCGGGCTTCAATTGCAGACTGCCCTGATCGGTATGCACATCCATCACCATCTTCGGTTCAGGCTTCCCAGGCCCGGATACGTTGACCGGCTGGACATTGGCTTCAATCCATGTGCTGCTGACCGGGGATCGGGCCCAGCGCTCCGTAGAAGCGACATGGAATTGAACCGGTTCCACCTCCGGGGACAGCACGCCGAACGTATAGCCGTTGTCCTTATAATACCGAATGATCTTCGGCAGCGCCTTCACCGTCTCCCCGTGCCCGGCTCCATCGTGCATAAGCACGACCGTCTCCTTCAACAACGCCCCTTGCTTCACCGCCGATGTGATCTCCTTCGCAGGCACGCCCCGCCGCTTGGAATCGCCGCTGTCGACATGCCAGTCATAGATTAAGTACCCCGCTTGCTGCATCAACTCGAAATACTGCTTATCGAAATTCATTACCGTTCCGCCTGGCGCCCGCACGAGCCGGGGCTCATAACCCAAAATATCCTCCAGCACCTTGCCGGTCTCACGAATCTGACGCCAAAATTCACGGAAGCTGCCGTACAGCTCCTTAAATTCATGATTATAGCTATGATTGCCGATGGCATGGCCCGCTTCCGCAATCGTTTTAACCATCTTCTGGTCCCGCTTCGCATTTTGACCCAACACGAAGAAGGTGGCCTTCACCTGCTCCTTGGCCAAAATATCAAGCACATCCTTCGTATATACGCTCGGACCGTCATCGAACGTCAAATAGACGACCTTGTCCCGCTCCTTCTCTTCCACGCCTGGCGACGGCTTTCCGGTATCCGGCTTCTTCGCCACAGCCCATTGTACGGCGGCCTTGCCGGTTTCCGTGCCATTGCCCCTAGTGGATAGAGCGGTGATCGCCTCTTCCTTCTCTCTGTTCATCGGCAAGGATACGGTCTCGAAGTAATCCGCACGCGCGACTGCCGCCTCCGCGTTATTTACCATCGGTACCGACTGATGAGAAGCACGCGACGCGGCGAAGGCGACCGGCTCCGCCGCTTCCTTCATTCCCCAAGCCGTCCACAGCGCCGCGATCATCAGCAAGGCGCATACGGCCATCGACAGCCGCCCTATCCAGCCTTTGGTTTCCTTCCACACTCCCGGTGCTTCCTTTTTCATTCGAACATCCCCCTCCCTTCGTATGACCCCTCCTTGCAAGCGGCAGGTCAGGAAAGACCTCCTATCCGTTCCAAGAACCGCAGCATCGCCGAATCCAGGTGCTGTCTGTCCAGAGTGCCCGGACCTATCCCCGATTCTTTTGTCTGCTCGAGAGCATATGCATTCTCTATCGTGCTGATAGAGTATATGATCCTGGCGAGTAAAGATGACACCATAGATCGATAGCGCCTGCTGCTTGCTCACTTCATGCATTAATGGTGGTTACTCATTCCCCAGTGCAATGAAAAAAGAGGCGCCCCCAAAGTATTAAAATCCAATTCTACATCGGTCAATGCGGCACCATTGCGCCGAAATCATCCCGGCTCGACAGATTCGCGTGGTAGAACAGCACATCCCCGTCTTGCAGCGCGAAGGCATGGCCGAACGAATCCCGAATCGTTCGTTCGAACCCTTCCAGCCGCCACTGGTTCATCAACGGCGCCTGCATATATTGCAAATGCGGCGCTGCGGTACGGCCCTCCCGAATCGACTCGATATTGAAGTTCACGATCAGGTAGCCATCCCGGAGGAAGATCGGCGATTTGTCATGCAATCCGCCATGCGTGCGGCCGTACTCGGCGATATCCGTTCCTGTCTTGACGATATAGACCCCGGCAGGCAAGCTGTACTCGCCGTACCACTGTTGGATCGATGCGTTCGCCCGTTGGGCGTCGACCGAATCCGGAAGATTCGACTTCGGCCCGATGAACGTGCGCACCGCCTCGGGCAGCAGCAGCCCGCCGTATCCGCCGACCGGCGTCTTCCGCTTCGTCCATTTCTCCATATACTGGTCAATATACGCTTGGCGGCTCAAGAGCGATCCTTGTTCCTTATGATCGTACTTGTAGCTGGCGGTATCGGCCAGTTGCTCCGCCGGCACGTTGCGCAGCCGCCCATTCAGAATGACATAGCGCCCGACCCGATCCTCCTCCGATCCGATGCGGATGAAGTAGCGGTCGTTGCTGTGATAATACAAATCGACCGGAAAACGGGTTTTGCCGTCCTTGCTTGTGTAGTAGAAGGAGGGCGTAATCCGGATGCTATCCTTCGACCCGAACATATTCCCCTTTGTCCTAAGATCGAATTTGAAATGATATCCCGTCTTCACCGCCACATTGCGGTAGCCCTGCTGCGGATGACTGCCGGGCCGAATCGGCAGCGTATAGGGTGCCCTGTTCCCGCGCGGCTCCCCGTCGATGTCCTTCTCCCCGACCCAGTAGGAGGCGCCGGTTGGCTCATAGCTGCCCGCCTGCTTGCGGAACACGTTCTCCCAGTTGTAATCGACAATGTCGGTCAGCCGGAAATCATAAAGTCGGCCGATGACTTCCACCTCGACCGCATCGGTGGAGACATGCTTCCTCAGCTCGGTATTGGCATGCGGCTGCGTGTCGAGCTGCGCCGGTGCATTCTCGGCAAGGGTGCGGAACAGGATCGAAGCATTTCCTTCATCGACCCACACCGGCAGGAAGAACGTCGTATCCCGTTGGTTCATCGGAATGTCGATCCAGGTTCGCTTCGGAATAAAGCGGCTCCGGTCCCCGGAGTACACATCGAACGGAAACCACACTTGCTTCGTGCGGGCATATTTCGCATAATCCCGGTTGCCGTATCCCGGATAGGAGACATGCTGCCCGCTCACCGGCAGGCGCACCGTGAACGGACGATCCAAAATAAGCGCCGCCCGGTTCGGGCTCGGCTTCGTCTTCTGATTATGCGCCCGGTCATCTGACACGGAAGCATACGTCACAACCGGGGTATGTATGGTGACCGGGTTGATGCCCGGAATCGGAAATTCCTGATCCGTGCCGCCATAAATCTGCTCGGGAAGCAGCTTATAATAAATCATACCGCTGCTCGGCACGTTTTTCGCGTTCACTTTATCGCTATATATGAAGATCCGATTTTTGTAGAAGGTGTTTTCACCTATCGCGGTAGGTGGCGGAATGGCCCCAGGGGATGCTCCGCTCTCTGCTGCCGTTTGCCCTGCCATAATGGTTTTTCCCTGAAAGACAAGCGAGTCGTTTTGAACTCGAACTTTACCGATCGACTGTTCGGCAGCGGCTTTGAATTCGTTTAAATAGTTTGGTATGTTTTTGCCAACGGTCTGCGAAGGAAGAACAATCGCCTGTGCTTCCGGCTCCTTCACGATTCCACCCTGCTGCTTGAATCGATAATCCGGTGGTATATAATTTTGAGGATTTAAGGTGACCCCTCCGTTCGGCAATGCTGAATTCTGCAGCTTTGCTGCTTGGAGCTTATAAACTTCCAGATTGTCAATGATCCAGAAAGAATATGGACGCTCAACGATCACGACATCGCTGACGGTTTCCTCTTCCTCCATATCTACTTGCGCAGGCTTCCCCTCATCATCTGTCCCTGGCTCTTTCCATTTCTTCATAAACGTCTTTTCCACAGGAACTTCGAACGTACATGTACCACTCATCTGCACAAACGAACTTTTAAATAAGTAATGATAGGCAACGACATTGGCGTAAAGGTACTCAGATGTAGGGATGCCTAGAAGTACATCGAACTTCTCACGTCCCCGATGATCCGCTTTAATGATTGCGCTTGGTTTTGGATCCATAACCTTATTGGAAATTTTGGTTCCTGGTGCAGGAGCTGTACATGAACCTGCCAGATCTGGTGGAGCGGTAGGATCCGGTCTGCCAGGAACATCGCCAACGGTAATCGTCGCATAGTCATAAATATAATATGGATAGCTCCTCCATTTGGCTGTTATTTTGGCAGTCCCCTCGCCGACAGCCGTCACCTTCCCGTCGGGCCCTACCTGCGCTACAGATGATCGATCCGAACTCCATTCCAGTTGTTCCGTTCGCCGAGTGATATCCAGCCAATTTGTAAAATTGCTGCCCGTCATATCGTATTCTTGGGTTCTGACCTCTGCCTTTACGTTCTTCGTCTCTCCGATCTGCATATTCGCATTCGACGAAACTCGCAGTTTTTTTGTTTCGGTTATATACCCTTCGTATTTAATTTTGAGCGGAGTATAATAATGAGCTTGATATTTCGGTTGTCCGTCAAGCCCGGTTTCATATTCCACATATCTTGATACATCGTGAGAATGGCCTGAAATGGTATAAAGCGTAGCAAAGATTTCCCCTTTGGTAAATTCAGGTTTCTTGTTGGCCGCAGTATAAGAGTCCGCATTAATGTAGTCAATATCAACGATTCCAAGATCCTTAACATGCTCCTTCTTGAATACATTCTTTAGTGAATCTTTTAGACTTGGAGCATAGTTATAGGTATTTATCGTATCTTTAACCGGCGTATCTCGGGGATATTTTTTCTCTCCTACCATTACGGTGTCTGTATTAATACGTCCATTCTCTTCACTGTATGCGCTCCATTGCCCCTTATCTCCCTGAGTCCAAACCGTCTTCGGGAGTGGATCAGCCTTTCCGCTAACCGTTACTTTGATCTTCTGCGTCTTGTAGGCCAGTCCTTCCGGTACTTCAATGCCCTCCTTTGGATAGCCATTTGGAAAACTCGCAGCCGAGACAGGCTTAGGACTGTAACCAAGGTTCATCAACGTCAATGACATTATCAAAATAATAGCGACTGCTTTTTTCATTTTGAATCCCCTTTATTTTGCCACCACGTTCAAGAATGAACCGTCATCAAATTCAACTTCTCCAAGTGAGCTTTCCCCTTCAACAAAGTATCTGACTACCCAAAATGTCACACCTTCCGCATGTTCGGCAAAGAATTGTTTTGTTTTCGTTCTTGGAAGGGTCTCATACCCATACTTTTTGTACTTATCGTTATTTGTAGCAAAAGCCCCTAGTAAATTAGGCATTCCTCCAAAATAATGATCTAGATCGAACTCCTCTGTTTTAGGATAAATCGTGATTTCCATATATACCGGATACATCCCCTCTTTCTTTTTTAAGAAGTTTTTATTTTCTTCGCCAACAAACAGCTCACCATAGAAACTCTTCTCATTCCAATTCCCCACATTGACCGCAATCATCCGATGAAAGACGAGCTTACCCGCATAATTTCTAAACGTCTTCGTCTTTCCGGCTACTTCTGTCATGCTACGGGTCGGTTTAAGTGGCGACACTACTTCGAGGTTATTTTTTTCCGTACCCACTGCCCGCAGTTCATTTAGAGCAGGGTAGGAATCCGCCCGCTTGCTTGCAACCTTCACGAACCGCAACAGAAAGGCCGATGTCTCCGCACGGGTCGTCGTGTTTTTCATACCGAAAGAACCGTCTGGGTACCCGCTCATCAATTTTGTACCTATAGCGACCGCAATATGGCCGACGATGGACGCTGGAATACCAGGTTTGAAGTATTCTTTGATCGGAATCAGCGTCTCCTTCGTATCCAATAGCGCCTGCTTGAAGTCTTCATCCAGGGCGGCCAAGCCAGAGCTTACCCAGACGGCCATCTCCTCACGGGTTAGCGCCGTATTCGGTTTAAAGCCATTCGGATAATTCCGTGGATCAATGAATCCCAAAGCAACCGCTCTCTCGACTTCTTTCTTGCTCCAGTGATGGTTCAAGTCACTGAACACGTTCACTTTTTCTGCAGAAGGTTCCGCTTTCGATACCCGGGACAATAATGCAGCGAATTCCGCCCTGGTAACCGTAGCCCCGGGCTTAAATTTACCATTCCCATCCCCCTTAAAATAACCGGCATTCACCGCTGCGTTGATGGAATTTTTAGCCCAGTGATTAGCCGACACATCCTTGAAGTTCACCCCCTTGGCCTCTGTGGGCACCATACCTAGCAGTGTAGGAAGCACCACACCACCGATGATAAAAAACAGGATTACTCTTTTCGTTGTCTTCATGAATTATCACTCCCACGATAAAGTAGTGTTTTCACGCCATTCCCGATCATTTCATCTGCTTAGGGGGAAGCATCCGTTATTTAGGCAAAAACCTATGATTTCCAAAGGGATTCCGTAGCAAGCGGCCCCTAATAACACAAAAAACCCGCAGCCAATTGAATTAGCATCGGGTTCTTCCCATCATGTCCTACGTATTCGTATTGATCCTGAATTTCCTATATTATACAATATTTTTTCCTGAATGGCGAGGCGTTATTTTTACGCTATGTTGAACATGGCAGATAAGCCTGTTGTAAATAGAATCGCTCCAGAACCATTATTTATCATGTCGGGTAATACTTCGTTAACAGAAAGAATTACAGGCAGCAGATAGCCATTTACTTGTTCTAAGACGTTAACAGGCGTTGTTTCTAACACATGTCTGAATGTATCGGGTCCTGCATAAGGGCTAAATTCGAGTACATCAATGTGACCAAAATCTTGTTTAGTTCATTCATGATAATGGCCAATTTCTCAGGGTTGCGTGCAATGGCAGCTACCTTGAAGCCTTTCTCACCGAACTTTTTCGCAAGAGACATTCCTAACCCAGGTCCCGCACCAATTATTGCAATTGTTTTCATTTATCCTAAAACTCCTTTCATCAATTGAATCGTTTTGTTATAAAGCGTTTGAGCATTTTCTTTATCAAAAGTTTTCATCGCAAGACTTACTTCTTTTCTCTGTTTGTGATTGGTTGCGCAAAAAACGAACCTATCTAAAGAATCGAACCGGCTTTTTATTTCTTCAATAATGCGCTTGTTTTCTTTAACCAAACTCAAATTTGGGTGTAGAAAAATGGCCCTTTCCTCTGCTCCTAACTGTCTAGCCTCATTTAAGAAAAGATTTCCTTTAGCAGTTGAACTGCCTACTACTATGACACGGTCGCCTTTCTTTAAGAAGTGAATAGCGACCCCTTTTCCAATTCCATCTGTTCCACCTGTTACAAGTATTGTTTTCATTTTTAATCATCCTATATACAGACAAAGAGACAATAGCCAAGAAAGTCACAGTGGTAGTATTAGGATATAACAGTCTTCCTAACGAGGAACGATAGCCCAATAATGAATCTCATTATGTAGGGGTATAGTAAAATGACCGGCCCTGTCACTATTAGTGTAAATCATATACACTCTTAGTGTCCAAGATCATTAAAGGGCTTATGAGAAAGGACTTTATTGCCCACATATTTTATCATCCTGATTTTACATGAAAATGAGGTTAACCAGATTAAAATGGTTACCCTCATAATGCTTACAGCCCCTCCGGTTAACGTCTTCGTACATCTTACCGATGTCTTTTTTACGTTTTCTACCATGGGAGGATATTGCCAATTTACTCTTGATCATTCAGAGACATGTTTTTTGAATCGTCAGTCAGCTTAAAAATAAAGTCTCCAGGGGCTACCGTCGCTTCGAAGTAAATGAAATCTTTTACTTTCCACTTATCTTTATTGATAACTTTAACTTTGTCACCTTTTTTAAAGGTTTTGTTGCTATCATTCGGAAAATCGATGTCTACCTCTTGAGTGTTTCCATTTGAATCCTGATATTCAACAAACGCATAGGAGGGATATGCATCGGTTATTACGCCGATGACAGAGTTTTCATCTTGATTTTGAGACATGTTAGTCACTTTAGAAATAGAATCTGCAAACAGATTAGATGGAGATAATAGTAAGGTTCCTGTAACCATTCCCGCTACAATAAGTTTATTTTTCACCAAAATGTACACCTCCAGAGAATTTTTACAAGTTGGTAATATGTTATACTAGTATACTAAAGTAAACTATTGTTTCGAAAAGAATCCACAGATATATACTTAGAATTCAATATATACCAACTATTTGTAGATTAGTATAGTTCAGGAAATAAGGGGTGTCAATAAAAAAATTATTACACTTTTGTAAGATAAGAGAGTCAACAATTTAGAAAGTCATTTGTACATACTATAAGCTCTTTTTCCACCACTTTCGTTTCTTTTACGATTTCACTTTCTAAATAATCTCCGAATTTCTTTAGACCGGCGTAAAACATTGACGTCCAGCAACCTTACTGATTAGGTGCTCGCGTTATAGATTTTAGCCAGAACCACAAGGTTCCTTTTGATGGCTTTCAGGTTCGCCTCGTTCTTGTTTACAATTTCTGATAAAATATTATTCGAATTCTTGATTCCCATTAGCGATGTTCGACATTAAATACGCTTATCACCTTCATACAAAGCGATGTATTTTGAAACTGTATTTGGAGATAATCTATATGTGTTCCCAAAACCAATACGAACGAAAAGATCAGAGGAGGATAGCCAACATCATAAATCCAAATGGACATATGATGGCGGAAGCGGTTTTAAAGCCACTACAGGGAAAATCGTTTCTCCACTCAAGTGAGCCTGTTTCATCAGAAAATATAAGTCAGTTCAAAATTTCTAATGAAACAGTTGAAAAAGCAAAGGAGCTTTTCAGACAATTCGAGATTGAGGTCGTACAAGCAGGAATGACATTAACTTTAATGGGGCTGCCCGAGAAGTTTGAAGCCTTGTTAGATGTAAAAATGGTAGCTTCGAAAGACGATAGTCAGGGAACACAACATCTTATTCCTAATAAAGATCCTGTTATTCCGGAAGCACTGCAACCATTTGTAGATACAATCGTCTTTCCAAAACCTATTTTAATAAAACCTTAAATGGAAAAGGGGAGTATTTGTTCACATGGCGAATTCCATTTCATCCGATCTGCCCAATGTTATCTTTGCAGAAGCATCTGTCCACTCTATTGGGGGTCAATCCGTATTTGCCGAATCCGGTAAAATTACAAGTGAAACGGTTCAGCACTATCATTCAAAAGAGGATTTGGTGCTGAAGGCGGTCTCTAAGTTACGGGATAACGGGTTCGAAATTTTACATGTAGGCGATGTATCCATTTCCATTGCCGCTTCGCCGCAGACATACGAGAATGTGTTTAATACTTCAATTGTACCACAGGAGCGCGAGGTTAGGGGAATACCCGGAAAGTTATCTACCACGATACTCGACTCGACGAACTCGGGGATGCTAGGCTTAATTAACACCGATAACAGTCCACTCGCTGACGTCTTGGAAGGCGTGTCGTTTAGCGAACGGGTCTTCTATTATGCTCCAGCCGTTATGATGACGGAACGTCCTTCCGCGTTCCCGCCTCAGAAAGATTATTATCATCTGACGCCACCTCACGATCTGGTCAAACTTTTGCGTGCTGAGGGCGTGCATCAGAGCGGAATTACCGGACGCGGCATAAAGGTAGTTATGGCGGATAGCGGGTTTTATAATCATCCGTTTTTCTCTATACAAAATTTCCGTCCCAATCAGGTCGTGCTCGGACCTGGTGCATCCGATCCTGAGCATGATGAAAGCGGGCATGGTACTGGTGAGTCAGTCAATGTCTTCTCGTTGGCACCGAACATCGATTTCACTATGGTGAAGATGAACTTCTTCAATAGCGTCGGCGCTTTCAATGCTGCGGTAGCGCTGAATCCTGACATTATCACCTGCAGTTGGGGCAGTGATATCAGAGGCAGTGTTCTATCCAGCTTTGACAAGGTGCTTGAAGCTGCCGTAGCTAATGCGGTAAGTCATGGTATTACCGTAGTTTTTTCTGCAGGCAATGGTCACTTATCTTTCCCTGGCATGCATCCGGATGTGATTTCAGTAGGCGGCGTGTTTGTACGGGAAGATGGCAGCATGCAAGCGACACCTTATGCTAGTGGATTTCAGAGCAGAGTATATCCAAACCGTCACAGTCCGGATATCTGTGGATTAGTTGGTTTGCCTCCACGGGCAGCCTATATAATGCTTCCAGTTGAACCGGGGGACGAAATTGACAATGATTTATCTGGAGATATACATCCTCGCGGCGACGAAACTTCTCCAAGCGACGGGTGGGCAGCTTTCAGCGGAACTTCGGCAGCAGCACCTCAAATCGCAGGCATTTGTGCACTTATGAAGCAGGTAAATCGCAACTTGCATCCATTTCAAATTCGAGAAATATTGCAGCGAACAGCTCGAGACGTCACAGAGGGCCGATCCGCTCAAAATCCGGCTATGCCGGGTCCCGATCTTGCCACTGGATTTGGTCTAGTCGATGCGTCCCGCGCGATCGATGAAGCAAAACGTATGGGATAGCAAGTCGCAGACTGTCAAAGTCGCAACCTACCCGCATACGAAGGAGAATCAACTAATGGCTGTCCCTCCATTACCGAATGAAATTATCCTCATGATGGCTAGTCGCAATATGCGAATGCACCACGATATTATTCATCCGAATGCCCTCATTTGCACATGCGGCTTCTGGAGGGACAAAATTGACGGACAAAACTCATCCGAAGCCAACCGAAGCAGTTGATATCCGATTCCTGAGAGACCCAGCCACAATCCTTGGATGTTCGAGCACTGAGGGATGCCAGTAAGATACTTCCCCTTACTCTGGTAATAGTCAATAGCTTGCGTTCCATACCTCCGGGCCATCTCGATCCATTCGGGACGATTCAGCTCTTTGCCGGCTAATAATAACAACTCCACATTTCCAAGGTCACCATGACATAAACAATGGCTTTTTCCAAAACCATATCGAAGGGTCGCCATTACCGCTCTTTCGATTTCTTGCGTCACTTGCTTGGCTTGTGAGGCCCGTAAATAGGGAAGGCACATCGCAAGCCCCACCCCGATTCCGCTTGCTCCATGGCACCAGTTGGCAACAGTGCCGCCGACATAGCTATCAACCCAGTTTCCATACTCATCCGAATCATGAGAACGTACATATTGGAGCGCGTTTTCCGCCGCTGTCTGATATGCTGCATTTCCTGTAACGGCAGCGAGACGAAAAAGAGACCAGGCTATCCCCATACTACCATGGCCTAAACCAATATAAACTTCAGGTAATGCCGTAGATTTCCAATACGATCCCTTGTTGCATTCTTGAACATTTTTCAATAAATGATTGCCATACATGGAGGCGATCTCAATTTCCCGCTCCGTGCCACGGAATTTTGCTTCATTAAGAAGCACATGAATGACTCCGGCGGCACCACCAAGCAGATCAAAAAATGTATCCTGCTCCACACTCTCGCTCAAATTATCCAAAAGATGTAGACGATGGCGCTTCCACGCCTCTCTCTCCCCCACCAGATTTTCCAGTTGCGCAAGAACATATAAAACGGAGGCCTGTCCGTAGAAGGCGGAAGGAAATTTGATGGTCATGGGGAATTTGGCGAGCGTCGATTCTACTGCCGCCAACGCATATTGTTCAAATCGCTGCTCTTGTGTAATCCGGTTAATCCAACTGCTATATCGCTCGATTTGCCCCTCGGTCAGAGACAATAGCTTCTGCTTGATGTTATCCATAGCGGTTACGGCAAATACATTCTCGATTCGCTGTCCCCGGCTATCCCACAGATGCTGGGAATCTGGGAATGAAAAAAAGTAGGGAATGTCTCCTGCCCGCAGATCTTCTATCTCGGAAGCAATCAATCGATCGTCAAGCCACGAATACCACATTCTGTCAAGCAAGCGTTCGAAATCAAGTGCATCCCTGCCATAATCAGGGTGCACCAATTCCAGCAAAAAGTTCATATAGGATTGAGAGGAGCGCAACAGAATGCGTACCGGAACCCCGGAGAACATCGTTAACGGCCCGTCGGCACTTAGCATTTCATCTCTATGGTTAACAAAAAAATGGTTGATATCCCTGTATCCTTCTACGATATCGGTTACATAATCGCCTGCTTCTATCATGATGCCATTCCATGACGGCAAGTTGCGACTATCCGCAGTAGCCTGTCGTGCCCGAATGTAACGCATATTATCTGTATTCATATCAACAACTTTCAACACATCATAGGGAATCATTTGCTCCTTCCCGTTCAACCCGCTTAATTCAATACCGAACCCCTTCTCATCCGGATACAGAAGATAGGGGAGCATTGACGTCCCCAAAGGCGAATTGCGTATAAGCAACTGAGCCTCTATGTCTGCTGAATCAGGCATATCTTGCTTTGCTTGGTTATGGAACAGCGTCTCCAAATCAATAAGCATGGGGTGCTCCCCACAAGCAATAATGTTTTCATTATGGAAATCTGCACCTTCCAACATATAAACGATCCCTACGTACGCACCCAATCGTCGATAAAAATTTCGAATCTGGTCTTTGTCTTCACAATCTTTTGCTTCCACAAAGGCTTCATAGCCGTATTCAGTCCGATCGATAATCTCTGCTCTCTTAAACTTGGGATAGAACCCTTTCCTAATCGGTAAATCGTTGTTCTGGAGTATCGCCTTTGAGCTCTTGCATCGTTTTTGCGATATGCAGTTCCAGCACAAAGGATCGGCCCGCAATGTTGCATAGCTGGGATGATAAATAGGGCATGACCGATGCGATCAAGCGAGCATGATCGATATATTTTTCTTGCCCATCCAAGCCCATCAGCATATTTTGCATTCGCGACTGAGCCCACAACAAAAAGGGCCTTGCAAGCAGTTCGATCGAGCGCCGCGCCTCTTTTTCTATCGGTTTTTGACGGTTCATTTGCAATGCTTCCTCGAATACAAGCAGCCACTCTGCATGATATTCCTGAATAGCAGGGAGGCAACTCTTATCCCACGCTAACTCGCGGGTGGTCTGTATAAGAGCGGCAAAAGTCGGTTCGTCCATTCCTAACGCTTCGAGTTTGGCTTTCCTTGTAGACTCTGTCTGGATGAGCGCGAAATGAAACCATTCCTCCAGCGCTTGTTTACATTTTTGCTTGGGACAAGATTGCGCAACCTTATCCCTATGTAGTAGATGCTGCCGTTCATGCAAGAAAAGGGAACGTAAAAGCTGCTCTTTCATGCACTCTCATTCCTTACTAGTGGGGAACAAAAAATTCCTGAAACAATGATCGTGGTTGCCACTATAGTTGGTGTTGGAGTCACCATAGCTACTTGACCACCGTGCACTCTCGCCAACTCTTCCGCGTTGACTTCAACCAGAGCGTCACCGGCAGGATGAATAATGCCTGCAGCACGAAGCTTCGGATTCTTCCACGCCTTTACCAACTCTTGTTTTGTCATGAATCATCCTTCCTTCCTCTTGTTTTTTGTTACAATACCAATGTATTACACGAAATCATTTTTTTGCACTTCATAAAATTGCAGTTGAAAAAATTTTACTTACATTTTATAATATTAACTGGATACTTTTTACTTATCATTTCTTCTTAATTAGGAGGTAGATTGATTTGGAGCAGGCCAAGCTGTCTTACAGAGAACAAGAAGTAGCCATTTGCGTCGCGCAAGGTCTCAAGGACAGTGAGATATCTAAGACCTTAGGCGTCAGTATGCGGCGCACCGGCGAAATTGTAGCGGCTATCAAATATAAATGGAATATTAAAACTAGAGTGGAACTGGCTATACTAGCCTATCATTTTGGATTCGTCTATCTAAACTAGCGGAATGGAGGTGCTGCCATCTGATAATATTCAAATCAAAGGTGCCCTGTGTCGAACAAATAGAACACAGTGAATAGGAACATATTACGATCGATAACCTTCGCAGGATGAGAATCATGTGATCTCACCTGTTTCTTGACGGGAGCAGATGTTATGATCTCAAGCTTACAACTGTATAAGACCGTATATCTATCCCGCGTAACACAGATGGCACGGCGCGATATCGCGCTGCTGCTGGGGCTATTGGCACTACTCCCTCGCGGGGCGTCGCAACTGACGGCCAGGCTGGCATCCCATTCGTTCCCTTCCGTCTATATCGAGCTGGGATGCTGGCTGATCGGCTTCGTCGCGGGTATCAGCTTATTTGCCGCCAACTTCCATGTGGAAGAGGCTCGATTTCTATGGTCAACGGGACGGGGATCTTGCTTTTTGACCGCCTACACGCTTTGGAAAAAGGCACCCTTCCTGCTTCTCTTCGCGTGGATCATCATCGGGCAGCTATTTTGGGCCCCGTCACAGGCAGACCTGTGGCTCTGGCTCATGCTGATGCTGCTTGGATTCGCTTGCGCGGAAGGGAGCGGCCCTGGATCGATTCGACGGTGCTATTCCTTAAGAGCACCTTGCTTGCCGCTACGCTTGCCTCGTTTGGATTGTTGGCAGGCTACCGCTTTACGGCCTACGGCCGTATCGCGTTGGTTGGGCAGCTATTGATTACGCTAGGCATGATTGTGCTCCTGTACTTGCATCAATTGCATTTTACGCTGTTTATGTTATTCACCGCAGTCATTCAGATTGGTTTTATCCGGTTATACCGTACCATTCCTGACAATATTCCTGCGATCGGTTAAGGAGGGACTCGAACTATGGGTAAGACAGAGCCTCTATCCTTGCAGTTGCATCGTATCGGCTATGCCTACGGCAACACCCCTATCCTGCAAGAGCTGGATTGGTCCTTGCATTCGGGACAAATCACGGTGCTGCTCGGCCCCAACGGTGCGGGCAAGACGACGCTGCTGCATCTTATTGCCGGAATAAATCAGCCGCAGCAAGGAAGCATGACGCTCAATGGCCAGGTTCTCAACGGGCAAGATCAGCCGTACAAGCAGCGCGTCGGTTATATGATGGAGTTTCCGTTCCACTATCCGTTTTTGACCGTCATCGAAATGATGCGATTAATCGGCCGGCTGCGCAGTGTCTCAAAAGATTTGCTAGAGGAGCGGATACATCACTGGCTCAGGCCATTTGGGCTGCAATCCTACAGCGGGTATCCGATGGGAACCCTTTCTCAGGGTACGGCCAAAAGAGTGGCGCTTGCGTCAACGCTGCTTCACGAACCGGATATTCTCCTCCTGGACGAGCCTACCAACGGACTGGATCCGGATCAAGTCATTGCGGTGCGGGATACGTTGCAGACTTACTGCGCCCAGGGTGCCCTGATTCTGCTATCGACGCATATCATCGGCCTGGCAGAGAAAATCGCGCATCAAGTCGCTATTTTACGGAAGGGTCGCATCGTATACGCCGGCAAGCCGACGGTGGATCTAGAAAGCTTATATGTATCTCATGGATAACCCCTGCTGCGGAGGTACATGCCGCCGTTCTCGCAACATGTTGTTGCATGGCGGTAATTCTCGTTCTATCGCTTGCCGCGTGCGGCGAGACATAGGAGCCGGCCGGCATCGTCATTAATGGTGCCAATTTATCGCCGACATGCCGCAGCGTATCCGATGATGGCCAAGGAGTGCTGCCTTTATTCGAAGCCTACACCGGCTGTGCAAAAAGCGGCCCATGTCCCCTCTGGATCTTGAGCCGCCCTTTCTATATGACATTCACTTAACCCAGCTCGCGCACAGCCGCAAGCACCTCTTCCGTGTGCCCGTTCACCTTCACTTTGCACCATTCCTTCGCCAGTTTGCCTTCCTCATCGATCAGGAAGGTCGAACGAATGACGCCGTAATACTCCTTGCCACACATTTTTTTCAACTGCCAGACGCCGAACCGTTCCGCCACCTCATGCTCCGTGTCAGCCAGCAGCGGGAACGGCAGGTCATGCTTCGTAATGAACTTCTCATGCGACTTCACATGATCCGGACTAATGCCCAGCACGACCGCATTATATTTCTCGAAGTCGCCGTGGCAATCGCGGAAGTCGCAGGCCTCCTGCGTACAGCCCGGTGTCATATCTTTCGGATAGAAATAGAGCACGACCTTCTTGCCCGCATAATCGCGCAGCGATAGATTGGCGCCCGTCGAGGACGGAAGCGTAAAGTCCGGCACGGTTTGTCCGAGTTGAACTTGATCGGATGGTATCATTTGCAGCAGCTCCTTCCCGGCAGCCAAGACTGCCGTTGCATGATGCCTCTAGCTTACCATCGAACGCTCCCTTTTTCAAAAAATAACCAATCGCGACAGCGCCGGCCCCGTCTCCTGCCCATTAAAAGTAAATCGAATCAGCGGCCCGCTCCAGCGGCTTGGGAATGACCTTCGCAACTTCCCGCTTGAATATTGCTGTATTTATCCAGTCAATGAATTGCTCCGCGCCAAATATTCGTATAGCCTTGGAATACATGCTGCCTTTTCGCTATAAAGACTATGAACCGGTATCATCGAACCTATGAAAAATACCAATATTTCCTTGACAATAGCCAATGATATGTTATTATTTTACATAAAAAGGAGATGGTTTTTTGAAAAAGCGAATTTGCATGCTCATGGTTGCTCTTATTCTCGCATTAACTACCGGTCAATTTGTACAGTCACAAAAAGCATCGGCTTCTATTCTTTTTCTGGTAGACTATGCTCTTTACGGGCAGGCTTTAGAAAAAGGTGAATCTGTCCCTAATAATCATAGCGAGGAAACAGAGAAAAGAAGCTTACCAACCAAAGGACAGAAGCTAAGTTCAAAAGATTTAGTTAGAAACGGAAAAGTAGTTCAACGCAGATATTACGATGGAGATGGTAATGCCGACGTTGACATTGACTACGACCATTCTGATGGTGACAATTGTCACACATTCCCTCATCGTCACAAATGGACTTGGAAAAATGGAGAATCATCTAGAGGACCGGCATATTGAAACCACCCAACGAAGCCCTTTTTCTAAATATACATAAGGTCACACCTTCAAAAAAACTGAGTGTAAAAATGACTTAACTCAGCTTTTTCCCCATAATAACCCCTTGTTTCCAGCATTAACAGGTGTGGCGAAGAAGTCGAAAAAATCGGGTTCTTTCTCTTAAGCCCCGAAATTGGATTTGAGTCTAGGTTACTAAACGTAGTAAGCTATATAGATGCAGAACCAATGGAGGGGATTTTTCATACAACGGAGACGGTTTACGATGGAGTTCAAACAGCAAGTGATTCAAGAAGCCAAAGAAGTCGGCAATGCTGCGCAAGTGGCGCGCCGCCATAACTTAAATGCGAAGATGCTGTACCGGATGCTCGATGAGATGGACATGCTTCAGCCGCAGCGGCGCAAACGCATCCAACATCCGCGCAGGCTAGCCAATAACCGCGAGATGATTGACTTCCACATGGGTCTCTCCGGTGAAGGCAAGCACGCGGCGGGATGAATTCAGCGCACCTTGTGGCAGCGCTAGATGTTTATGACGAAGCAGCGCCCGGTCATTCGCACGATAACGGGCCGCAGTTTATTTCACATGTCTTTGAAGAAGCGTGTACAGCGAGCGTATGACGTGACACATGAACGAATTCCGCCGAAGACGCCCAATAAGAATTCGCACATCGAATCGTTTCACAGCCTACTGGAAGCAGAATGCTTGCAACGATATGCCTTCAGCAGCTACCAGGAAGCGTATGAGATCGTGACGAACTACATTCGCTTTTACAACGAGCGGCGCATGCACGGAAGCCTGTATGATCTGGCTCCAAAGCAGTTCTGTCAGGCAGTGGCCATGCAACAAGTGAAGGCCAAGATCGTGAAAGTGTAAGAAAAATGATGAAATGCTAAGCCAATGCTAGTTTAAGTGACCGAAACTCAAAAATTCGGGTGTTTAGCCGATTGCCGAACCCCACTACCCACTGCACGTCCATAGCTTCGCGTGTTATTCGAGATCCATGTCTCAACCAGCTTCATCATGGTTCATACGAATCTATTTTTCAGACTCTCCTCAAATGAAAATGTTGTTTTTTTGAACAGGCTCTAAAAAATTACTTCTATTGTAATCTTGTTGTTTTTTAACAGTTCCTTAATCGTGTGCCCATCAATTTCAAGTTCTAATAACTTAAGATTATCATTATAATACTTACTTAAAGTAGCATTTCGATTGACTAAACACCAGCCTTCTTGATGATATACTAAGGCATAGAGAGTCCCATTATACGTAAATTCTATCTCTCTATTCATAGAAAGAGCTTCTAAAAATTCAGAATAAGAATCTTGAGACATGACATCTCCTCCTTGTATCATGAATTTTGGCAAAATCATTTTATTCTTTTTCCGGTTGAAGTCAAGCCCAAACCTATTGGGTAACGAGTGTCATCAGAAATGAGCTACGATTCCCTCATTCTATCTCCTTTTTCACCCAAATGGAAAAGCGAGTTCTCAATTCACCATGGTTGTAGTATAAGGTTTTTTGTATGAACATTTAGTCGCTTCATACTATAGCCACTGTGGGCGAACCCTGTCCCATCGTTCAGCTATAGATTTCTCAGAAGAACCTAACAATAGAAGTGACAAGCTTTCCTCAAAAGCTCACTCCCCTTGTAAACACATTATAGCACACAAAAATTGTAAATTATATGTCTTTCTTTTTCATATTTAAACGATACAAACCTGTTGACTCATCATAGATGTTCCTTTTTTACCGCCTACACGCTTTGGAAAAAAGCGCCCTTCCTGCTCCTCCTTGCGTGGATCATCATCGGGCAACTATTTTGGATCCCGCCACATACAGACCTGTGGCTCTGGCTCATGCTGATGCTTCCTTCAAAGACGCTGTTCCCTTTCGCTTATGCGTCTTCGCTCTGGAGCTGCTTTCCTTCTATGCTGCCACTGACAGTCCCATGGTCATCCCGATCGGCGCAGGTCATGCTTCGTAATGAACTTCTCATGCGACTTCACATGATCCGGACTAATGCCCAGCACGACCGCATTATATTTCTCGAAGTCGCCGTAGCAATCGCGGAAGTCGCAGGCCTCCTGCGTACAGCCCGGTGTCATATCTTTCGGATAGAAATAGAGCACGACCTTCTTGCCCGCATAATCGCGCAGCGATAGATTGGCGCCCGTCGAGGACGGAAGCGTAAAGTCCGGCACGGTTTGTCCGAGTTGAACTTGATCGGATGGTATCATTTGCAGCAGCTCCTTCCCGGCAGCCAAGACTGCCGTTGCATGATGCCTCTAGCTTACCATCGAACGCTCCTTTTTTCAAAAAACAACCAATCGCGAGCGCGCCAAATCCATTCGCATATCCCTGGAATACATGCTGCCCCTTCTCTACAAAGACTATGAAACCGATCGTCGGACCTATGTAAAATACCAAAATTTTCTTGACAACAGCCAACGATATGTTATTATTTTACATAAAAAAGGAGCTGTTGTTTTTGAAAAAGCGAATTTGTATGCTCATGGTTGCTCTTATTCTCGCACTACCTATCAGTCAACTTGTACAACTACAAAAAGCATCAGCTTCTTTTCTATTTCCGGTAGACTATGCTCTTTACTGGCAGGCTTTAGACAAAGGTGAATCTGCCCCTAATCATCATAGCCAGGAAATAGAGAAAAGAAGCTTACCAACCAAAAGACAGAAGCTAAGTTTAAAAGATTTAGTCAGACACGGAAAAGTAGTTCAACGCAGATATTACGATGAAGATGGGAATGACAACATTGACTATGACCTTCTGATGCTGGCAAATGTCACACATTCCCTCATCGAAACAAATAGACTTGGAAAAATGGAGAATCATCTAAAGGACTGGCATATTATACCCCCCCGACGAAGAAGCCCTTTTCTCTAAAATATCCGTAAGGTCACACCTCCAAAAAAGCTGAGTGTAAAAATCACTTAAACTCAGCTTTTTTTGTACGAAAATGACTCCTTGCACGAAGTAGCAGGATGTGGTTCTTTACACTGAAGTAGAAGGGTTCTGTAAAATAGCGCAAAAAGACACCCCCTACAAATTTTTAATCAATCTATGGTATATCGGGTTCTTCGATCAGTCCACATTCTCGCTCCAATAGCCAGTCATGAAGGTTTAGCAATTCCCTGGTCGTTGTTCCAAATGTAGCTCATCAAAAAAATACGGCCTTAGAACTGCTATCTTTATTTGCGCAGAAGAAGCTCAAATTGGCAGCCTTCATTTTCATTCAGTCGTGGCGGCCGATAGGCCATGGGGGTTTTCTGTATAATAACCTCAATGTTTTTTTGAACAGGCTCTAAATAATTACTTCTATAATAATGAATTTTGGCAAAATCATTTTATTCTTTTTCCTCATCGGGCAGCTATTTAGGCTCCGTCACATGCAGACATGCGGCACGGAACAATCCCGACACCGCCAGCATACTTCCTTCCATCGGTTAAAAGTAAATCGTGTCAGCGGGCGGCTCTTCCAACTTCGGAATGACCTTCGCGACTTCCCGTTTGAACCTTACCACATTCAGCCAATCTATGAATTGCTCCGCACCAAATACGTTCACATATCCGCTAAATACCACTTGGCCGTGCTCAATGATTTCGTGGTACTCCCGGAACGGATGATTGCCCTCCAACTTCAGCAAAAAATCATCGAATTCGCATTGTAGGGCGCAGATATTAGCCCCGATTTCCTCCGAGCATTCGATATAAGTGAATTGGTCATGATAGACAATAATTTCGATAATAATGGCATTTCACCCCTTCCGCCTGTTCTGTTCTACTCAAGAAACATCATCTCAGACAACATTCAAGCCCTAGGATAGTGGCAGCGGATGTTGCCGAACAAAATGAACCAAAAAAATGAACAGTCCAATGTAGTACAGTTCTCAAAGGCGCTAGCCCCCACCTTGGCAAAGGTGAGAGCTAGTCACGCCTATTCAGTTCCGAGAAAATTTCGTATATCTTATCGCAAGCTACGAGCCCGCCCCGCGGTACCGCTTGACGCCGACATTCCACAGCGTCAAGCCGAGCGCGAAGAAGGCGATGCCCATCAGCGGCGTCAGCAAAGCGATCTGCTGCATGCCCTTCCCATCCACGAAATAAGAGGCCGGGACGATGCCGACGAAGGCGAACGGCAGCACCCAGGTCAACAGCACCTGGAGGAAACGGTTGTAGATCGTGAGCGGATAGCGCCCATAGCTCTGCATGTTGAAGACAAGCGGCAGGATGCCGGTCGGGGCATCCGTATAGAACGAGAGCGACGTCAGTGCCGCATAGACGCCGAAGTAGACCATGACAGATCCGGCCAGCATGACAAGCAGCATGAGCAGTTCGATCAGGCCGAAGCCGAGTCCGAGCCGGGCCCAGCAGATGCCCATCATGACGGCACCGACGAAGGAACCGATCAGCGCGGGCGGATCGACATTTTCCAGCACAATCTGGAACAGATTATGGGCCGGCCGGGTCAGAATGCGGTCCATCTCGCCTTTGACAATATAGCGCTCGCTGAAATTCCACAGATTGAAAAAGCAGCTAAACACACCGTACGGAATCATGAAGTAGCCATAGACGAAGATCATCTCGTCCCGCGTCCAGCCCGCCAGCGTCGGCGTATGCATGAAAATGACGAAGATGAAGATAAGGTTCGTCACCTGGAAGAGCAGGTCCGACAGCACTTCGATCCAGAAGTCCACACGGTACGTTAGACGGGTTTTTAAGTAATTTTTCAAATAGCCTCCTACGAGACCAGAATAATACATGCCCTACCCTCCTTGCACGAACAGGCGTTGCCGTGCGGCACGCCACATCAACAGAATGGGCATGATCAGCACGGCGATCCAGGCGACCTGTATCCCGATCACCGACAGGATCTGGGCGTCCTCGATGCGGCCGGTGAACACCGAGCTCGGCAAGAACGTAATCGCCTGGAACGGCAGCCATTCGTTCAGCGTAATGAGCCAGCCCGGGAAGAACGAGATCGGCACGATGACGCCGGAGAACAGATCGACGACCACCCGTTTCATCCGAATCATGCCCTCATTATTTTCCACGAAAAAGGCAGTCAGGCCCGTAAGAATATTCAACTGCGAATTGATCAGGAAGCTGAAAAAGAGCATCAAGGCGAAGACGAGCCAGCGCTTCGGATCGGCCGGCAGCTCCACCGGGAACAGCAGGCAGGCAATAATCATGCCCGGCGTCATGAACAAGAGCAGGCGGAAGATGCCTTCGCCGAAGGCCTGCATCATTTTGACAGTCAAATAGTGATACGGACGAATGAACTGGATCGCGACGCTGCCGTCCCGAATCTCGTTCGCAATCTCGCGGTCCATATTATTGAAATAGAAGGCGCGGGCCATCCACGAGACCGCGATGTAAGTGGTCATCTGCCCGGCGGTGAAGCCCGCCAGCGAGCCTTGGCCCCCATAGATCGCCTGCCACGTGAAATAATAGATACCGATGCTGAGCGTGTAAATGAGAATGCCGGAATAATAATTGACCCGGTAAGCCAGCATCGTCAAAAACCGGATCCGGATGAAATCGAGATAAGCGCTAGCCACGAAGCACCCCCCCCTTCTCCCGCTCGGCGTCCGCATCGGTTCCGGCCATGCCGTTCCCCTTCTGCGCTGCCCCGCTTGCGCCCTCCGGCAGCTCCGCGTTGCCTGTCTTGTAGATCTCGCGGACGATGTCGTCCGTGTTCGTCTCTATAATCTTCAGGTCGGAGATGGAAGCTCCACCGACAACGCGCCCGATGACGTCGGAAATATTCGTGTCCAGCGGCACATGAATGCTCGCTTCGAATGGCGAGTGTACCGTCCAGGTTGCTTCGAGCCCGGCGGTCAGCGCCTCGACATCGCTCGCGCGCATCGGCTTGGCGAACTGGAAGCGAACCTCTCGTCCTTGGCCCCAGGTAGACTTCAGCCTATCCAGGCTTCCGTCATAGATAATGCGTCCGTCATCAAGCATGATGACGCGGGTGCAGAGCGCTTCGATGTCCTGCAGGTCATGTGTCGTCAGCAGAATCGTCGTGCCATGCTCGCGGTTCATCGTCAGGAGAAAATCGCGAATCTCCGTCTTCACGACAATATCGAGTCCGATGGTCGGCTCGTCGAGGAACAGGACCGACGGCTGGTGCAGCAGGGACGCCACCAGCTCGCAGCGCATGCGCTGGCCCAGGCTCAGCTTCCTTACCGGCCGGTTCAACAGATCCTGAAGCTGAAGCCGCTCGACCAGCTCGTCCAGCCGCCGCTTGAAGTCCGCCTCCGGTACCCGGTACACCTTGCGCAGCAGGCGGAAGGATTCGATAACGCCGATATCCCACCAGAGCTGGCTCCGCTGTCCGAACACAACGCCGATGCCCTGAACGAACCGCTCCCGCTCTGCGTGCGGGATGAAGCCGCTCACCCGGATGTCCCCGGCCGTCGGAACGAGGATGCCGGTCAGCATTTTGATAGTGGTCGATTTGCCAGCGCCGTTCTCGCCGATATACCCGCATATTTCCCCCTGCGGTATCGTGAAGGAGATGTCCTTCACAGCCATCACTTCATTATATTCGCGCTTGAACAAGTCGAATAAGGCACCGCTCAGCCCTTCCCGGTTTTTCTGCACGCGGAAGGTCTTGCGCAGATCCCGTACTTCAATCGCATTCATTGTTGTCAGCCTCCCCCTTGCCGAATTGGTTGTCCGACTACCAAGCAGACCATGCATATATGCGCACGTCGCCCCGGGCAAGCCCGGCGTGTGAATTGATTTTGGTAATGTAAAGATTTTATAATGAATAGACAAGATGCGGGACTAACATCCATACCTTTTAATATAGCATGAATTTCGATTTGAATGAATGCACCGGAGTTAACTCCACCATTTACTGCTCCGCCGGATGCGGAAAGGACCTATCAGATGATCAAAACGTATTGGAAGCACGCATTCGTTGTATTGCTCGTACTGTTCATTGGCAGCGTCGGTTACTACGTCTGGGCGATGTACAACAGTCTGAACAGCCTCCAAAAACCGCCGGATCAATCCCGCTTCGCGCCTGTCGTGAACAAGCTCCCCGAACCGAAGGAGGTCGAGCCTCCGAAGTGGGAAGGCTCGGAACGCGTCAATATTTTGCTGCTGGGCGGCGACTCGCGAGAGATGAAGCCGGATGAGGTGCCTCGCTCCGATTCGCTGCTGCTCGCCTCCTTCGATCCCGCTACGAACAAGGCGCATCTGCTCTCGATTCTGCGGGATACGCACGTCGATATTCCCGGGTTCGGCAAGGATCGCATCAATGCCGCTCTCGCTTACGGCGGACCGGAACTCGCCATGAAGACCGTCGGCAATTTGACCGGGTTGGATATCCAGTATTACGTGTATACCGATTTTCAAGGCTTCATCCAGCTCATCGATGCGATTGGCGGGGTGGAATTGGATGTCGAGAAGGATATGAAGTATACGAGCAAGGCGGACAACCACGAATTCGATATTGATCTGAGAAAAGGAATGCAGATCTTGAGCGGCGAATCCGCGCTCATGTACGTACGATTCCGGTATGACGCCATGTCCGACTTCGCCCGTACGAAGCGCCAGCGCGAGCTGCTGACGGCGGTGGCCGCCAAGCTCAAGTCCGCCTGGTCGATCATCCAGCTTCCGGCGCTTATCCATAAGGTCGCCCCTTATGTGGAGACCAATCTGACCGCCGATGATCTCATTAAGCTGGCCGTGCTCGGATATGACAGTACGATCGGCCCGAGCCATCAGCTTCCGCCGATGGACAATGTGGCGGATCGGATGGTCAATCAGTCCGCCGTGCTCCAAGTCCTGGACCATGACCGGCTGAAGCAGTACATTCAAGATGCTCTGAACGACAAGATCGACGACTCCCCATCGGGAGAAAACAACGATAATAAAGGAGATTCATCCCCATGACTACGAACCGACAACGTTCCGCCCAATTGTATGAAGAAGCGCTGCAGCATATCGTCGGAGGCGTGAACAGTCCGTCCCGCTCCTTCAAGGCGGTCGGCGGCGGAGCTCCCGTTTTCATGGAGCGCGCGCAGGGGGCTCATTTCTGGGATGTGGACGGGAACCGGTATATTGATTATTTGGCCGCTTACGGCCCGATGATTACGGGGCATGCCCATCCGCACGTAACGGAAGCGATCGTGCGCGCCGCCCAGAACGGCACGCTCTACGGTACACCGACCGAACTGGAGATCAAGCTCGCCCGCAAGCTGAAGGAAGCGATCCCTTCCATCGACAAGGTCCGCTTCGTCAACTCCGGCACCGAGGCCGTCATGACGACGATCCGGGTCGCCCGCGCCTACACGAAGCGTGAGAAGGTCATCAAGTTCGCCGGCTGCTATCACGGCCACTCCGACCTCGTGCTTGTGGCAGCCGGATCCGGCCCGTCCACGCTCGGTGTGCCGGATAGCGCCGGCATTCCAGCCAGCATCGCCCAAGAGGTCATTACCGTGCCGTTCAATGACCTGAACAGCCTGCAGGCGGCGCTTGAGCGCTGGGGCGACGATGTGGCCGCCGTCATGATCGAGCCCATCGTGGGCAACTTCGGCATGGTGATGCCGAAGCCCGGCTTCCTGGAAGGGCTTTGCCGGCTCACTCGCGCCAATGGCTCACTCGTCATCTACGACGAGGTCATCAGCGCGTTCCGCTTCCATTACGGCTCGGCGCAGACGTACGCCGCCTTCCCGGACCACGCGGCCATCGAGCCGGATCTGACCGCGATGGGCAAGATTATCGGCGGCGGACTGCCGATCGGCGCCTACGGTGGACGGAAGCATGTCATGGAGCAGGTCGCACCGCTCGGTCCCGCCTATCAGGCAGGCACGATGGCAGGCAATCCTGCCTCGATCTCGGCAGGCATCGCTTGCCTGGAGGTGCTCTCCGAGCCCGGCGTCTACGAGCGCATGGAGGAGCTGACCATCCGCCTGACGGAAGGCATTCAGGAAGGAGCCGACCGTTACGGCATTCCGCTCACGATCAACCGAATTCGCGGATCGTTCTCGACGCATTTCTGCGATCATCCAGTGACGAACTACGAGGAAGCGCAGGACGCGGACAGCGAGGCCTTCGCCGCCTTCTTCCGCCATATGCTCGACCAGGGTATCTGCCTCGCGCCTTCGAAGTATGAGGCATGGTTCCTGACGACCGCACATACCGGCGAGAATATCGACCACACCATCGAAGCGGCGCATGAATCGTTCCGCCGCATGAAGCTCTAACACTTGAAAGGCGCAAGCAGGAAATAGACCGTCCTTATGGTTACAGCAACATAGGATGAACATGCGGCAGCGATCACCCCCAGAACTGTGCGGGGGTGATCGTTTTTGCTTATCCCGGGTCATTAACACAATTGAAACAATATATAACCATCCTTATATGATGAGGAAGCGGCAGCCGTGATATGATAACCTTAACCCGAAGAAAAGGAGGCTAACCGATGCTACAAACGCGAGGGTATTCGCTTTGTAGAAGCTGAAAAATGGTATCGGTATCCTTTACGGGCTAGAAATAGACAGGGATGTACACGCTTCTGACAATCTAGCCACATTAGCAATTGGACATCCAAGCGTTAACGCTAACAGTGTAGGAAGTAGAAGAGAATGGAGTGGAACATATGATAAAAAAGAAAAAAAGTGCACAACTACTTTTTAAAAGTGTAACCGCAGTTGCTATTTTACTAGGTTCTCTAACCTTACATGGAGCAACTATCTCTGCAGAAGTAGCGAAAAATTCTCCAATTGATATTGGACAAGGCGCAATGGTATACAATAACTTATCTACAAGCTATGACAAGGACAAAAAAATAAAAACTTCTCTTAATGCTTCCTTTATTGACGATCCCTATACGAATAAAAAAATTGCAATCATTACTACAGAAGGAAGCAACATTGATGCGGACAAAAAAATCTCTTTTAATGATCAGGATAAAGGTTATTATAATGCGACATTACAATGGGCATCTTCTTATAGGTTAGCAATGGAATTAAACGGAAGCGGGGAATTTTTCAAGGTTTCTCCTACGAATACAATTGATACAAGAACGGTATCATCTACCATTGGATATACCATTGGTGGTTCAGTAAGCGGTATCCCTACCCCTGTAGGGAATGTCCCTGTCCCTGGTAGAACGAGCAATTGGTCAACCACCGTTTCTTATCAACAAGCAGACTACAAAACGGTTTTAGAAACCGATACCGATAAAAAAGTGGAATGGAAGGTTCCCTTTGTTTCTGCTATGAACCAAGGATCGGGTCCGTATGATAGGAATTCACTAACTTTTAATTATGGGAATGAGCTTTTTAGCAAGTCGCGCAACAGCCAAGTTTGGGCAAAAGATAATTTTCTTGCCAGCGATCAAATGCCTGCTTTAGCGGCTTATAGCTTTTCCCCTGCCGTTGTCGCCGTTGTCATTGCAGATAAATCTGATTCCTTTTCTGAATTAACTGTACATTTAGGAAGAACGCAAGATAACTATAAGCTACACTGGCATAGTGAACTGTTTGGGCTTGGGTTTTGGGTAGGAAGCAATGAAAAAGACACCTTCCAATCAACCTCGACTACAAAATATATACTTGATTGGAAAAACAATCAAGTAGTAGAGGTTAAGTAAATTATGATAGAAGCACGGAGTTCATCTCAACCATCTGCCTTTACATACGGTTGAGTATACGTCATTGAACGATGACCCGAAAGAGAGACACTTCATCAAAGTGACCCTCTTTCGGGTCATTTGCGTTCGCATCAAGGTAGAAGGATGGCAGGATGGGAAGCGTGATGAAGCCCATTATGGTTGCACAATTGAAACAATATATAACCATCCTTATGCAATAAGGAAGCGGCAGCCGTGATACGATAAATGTATCCCGGAGGACAGGAGGCTCAGGACGCAAAACTATCATCATGATCAATCGGAGGGAATACAAAATGAGAAAATATGTAAAAGCTAGCCTTATTATCGGCCTCTCTTTCCTTATAATTGGAAGCGTTTCCGCTCCGCCCCAGGCTTATGCCCAAGCATCGATTGCCCAAGAAAAAAGCATCGGGATCGTGGATGTGAATGAAGTGCTTCAAAAGGTAGGCACGTATTATTACCAAAATCATCTGGCAAATACCATGGCCAACCCTGAAAGTACTGGTTTTATATATAAGCTTCGGGCTAATCCAGATAGCGTTACGCCCGTAATCGATTTGTCTATTGATGCGAGAACGGAAAATATACACTATGATTCAACGATACCTGTATTTGTAGGAGAAAACATATTTACCAATAATACGAATGAAGAGCAAACCTACAACACGTCGAAATTTAGCAAGACGTATACGGTATCGCAATCAACCAGTATATCTACCGGATTCAAAGTTGGCGGACTCGGGGAGCTCGTCAATAAATTCATTCTCCCGCTCATTTTAAAGGGAGTGGGCAAAATAGATCTGGAATACAACACAGGCAGTCCGGAAACGAAAACGACAAGTGAATCCGATACCTTAGAAGCGCCTGCGCAACCCGTGAAAGTTCCCCCGCACAAAACGTATAAAGCCGTCGTGGAGTTCCACCAAAGGACGTATCGCGGAGATGTTGTATTTACAGGGCGAACAGAAAACACGAAGGCCAATCGCAGCGTAATCAAAGCGACTGGTATATGTACGGGCTGGATGGGCATGCAAACTAGCAAGCAATTTACGTACGACGATTTTCTAGGGAGACATTATGCCGGCCTGACAGCTAGTCAGCAGCAAGAAATCAAAAATGCCGGAGTTCAGATTACAACAAGCGGAACCGGAGTGGACGCTAATGCATTTACTTCTCTTGAAGTAAGCGGGAAAGGTTCTTTTTCAGGCGTATATGGCGCCGATTTCACCGTCACAACCTATGATGTGACCGACGGAGAACCTCAGCTTGTAGATAATAATACGATTCCAATCCATATGAATTGATTATTTTATTACAGCACTGCAGCCGTTTCTTTCTATCTAGAAAGAAACGGCTATTATTATGGACTCACTGTAAACAGTCTATTCCCGGATCAGACCGCTGGAAGCTCGCCGTCTGAAGCACGGCACGGTTCTAGCTCCCTCTCATAGCCTGCGCATGATAATCGACATACCGCGAAATATATTCCGGGAAGGTCAGAATTTCACTGCCCAAGGTGTAAATCCGGTCTTCCGGCCGCACGAAGCGCAGCTCCAGATGCTTGATCACGCTCGGGTATATCGGGTGAATCAGATCGATGAAGTCCGTGTCGTGAACGACATGCGCAATCTCCTGGCCTGAAATGTGAAGCCGTTCCAAAATGTTCATCGCCAAGTATCGTATAATCTGGAACTGCGGATGGCAAATCGTGGCGAATAAATGATCCCTCCGGTAGTTTTGTTCGATGAAATCGGCCAGAGGGATGTCGATTCCCGCTTCCCGGCTCCGCAAATTGAGCATGAAATCATGATGATATGCATGCAAATACGGAGCGGAATAGTAATTCTCCGCTGACAAGATGGCCATAATCATCTCTTTGCTTACTCCCGCTTGCAGCAAGCGGATAACATTCTGATCCGCATAGGCGAACAGCGGCTCCTTATTGTCCGGAATGAACTGAGGATAATAGGACAGGAAAAAAGCATTGCCGATGCTGATGCGGATGCAGTGGTCCGGCAGTCTGGTCAGTAGATAGTCGGTGGACAGATAGGGCCCGAAGGCATCGCTCGTTCTCATATAGATGAACAAATCACATTGGCTCAACAGGTGATCGCCGATGCCGGTGGCCTGATTGCATACCTGGATCATCGGCACCTCTACCCCTTCGTAGAATTGGCGGAACGTCACCGACGAAGCCAAATATTTGCGAATCGGAATCCCATGGCAGTTCGCAAACACAATGCATTTCTTCACTGCGCTCCACTCCCCTTGCCCCTTTGCGGGTTTAGTCATAGTCCCTTTTTTCGGTTTGTACATATGATGCAGAGCCAATGCCATCTGTCAGGGTCATTTTGCCCTGTCCGCTTACCCAAATAATCGGCGAACTCCCCCCTCCTTCTATTATTTGTATGGCAATACTCCCCGTTTTTGCGTAAAATAGAAACAGAAAAATAGAGTTGTAGATTCGCGATCGAATGGATGTGCGAAAGAAAGAGGGGCGTTCTATGAAAAAGAGGCGTTATATCTATTCTATGTTGGCGGTGATCGTTATAGCAGCGATGCTGCTCCCGCGACAAGCCGCGCAGGCCGCCGGGGAGCCGAAGACAGCAGAAGAAACGAAGATTGTGCTGGATGGTTACCCGCTGGAATTTTCGGCGAAGCCGATGATTATACAAGGGACGACTATGGTTCCGTTCCGCGGCATCGCCGAAGCGCTGGGCATCGAGGTAACATGGGATTCGAAGACCAAGACCGTGGCCGCGAAGCAATCGACGGCGGATGGGGAAAAGTCCGTTCTGCTGCAGTTGAATCAGAAGGCAGCGCAGGTGGACGGGCAGTCTGTCGCGCTGTCCATAGCGCCGTTGGCTACGGCAGGCACGACGTATATTCCGCTCAGCTTCTTCAGCAAGCAGTTCGGGGCGCAGGTATCCTGGAATGCCGCAGCGAAGACGGTCTCTATTCAATCGCCGCCGAAGCAGATGTACAGCATGACCTATTATGCCATCTCTTCCTTCAAGGAGCGCCATCTCCTGACGCAATTCGATGCGGCGGCCTTCGGCTGGGCACGGCTGCAGGAGGATAGCACGCTTACAACCAGCGGCGAAGACTTCTACTGGCCGGAGCCGGCGGGAGAGATTACGCCGGAATCGATCGTGAATGGAGCGAAGCAGGACGGGACCAGCCCCTATTTGATGGTCTTCGCCTCGGATCGCAAGGACGAGCTTACCAACATGCTGGAGGATGAAGCGCTCGCGGACAAGGCAAGGGAAGATATCATCCAGTTGGCGCAGGAAAAGGGCTTTTCCGGGATTGCGCTTGATTTTGAAGGCTTGGGACTGTCAGGCGACATCGCCAAGGCGAAGCAGGACTACAACCGCTTCGTTGCGCAGCTTGCCAAGCAAGCAAGAGCCGCCGATCTGAAGCTGACGCTCGTGCTGCATCCGCTGAACGGTGCTTATCAAGGATACGATTATAAGACGCTCGCCTCCGAAGCGAACGATATCATTATTATGGCGTACGCGTTCGAGGATGAAAAAGCCCCGGAACCGTTACATAAAGTGGACGAGGCGATTCAACTCGCGTTGAAGGAAGTGCCGCGGCACAAGCTGATCCTCGGCTTATCGATGGGCAGCGAGAACAGCCAGTCCGTCGCTTCGGTTATCGGGCTTGCCAAGCGGCACAAGCTGAAAGGCACGGCCATCTGGAGACTGGGGCTCATCGGGGAAGACGCGATGGCACAGATCGAGAAGAGCATGATGCCATTGAAGCAGTAACAAGGAAAAGGAAACAGCCGACCTTCACGGTCGGCTGTTTCCCGTTTATTTTTCAACTTGTAATGAATTCGCTGGATGCACTGCGACGCACCGAGAGCTGTCCTGTTGGCATATGGCGTCGTGCCGGAGCGTCCTTCATATCACCTGTGAAGGTGTGACTGGCACATCCTGCTTCCAATGGAGACGGTGAAGAAATTGCCGCGTCCGCTCCTGGGCGGGCTTGTCGAACAGTTGCTCTGGCGCGCCTTCCTCGATGATAATCCCTTGATCCAGGAACATAACCCGGTCAGCCATGCAGCGTGCGAACTGCATCTCATGGGTGACGATCACCATCGTCATCCCTTCCTGCTTCAGCTCCGCCATCACGTTCAACACTTCGCCCGCGATTTCGGGATCAAGCGCTGACGTAGGTTCATCGAACAACATGACATCCGGCTCCAATGCCAATGCCCGCGCGATGCCGACCCGCTGCTGCTGCCCGCCCGACAACTGGTACGGGTACGCCTCCGCCTTAGCGGCCAATCCGACCTTCTCCAGCAGCGTTAGCGCGCTGGCGCGCGCTTCCGCTTGCGCTCTCCCCCGTACCGTAACCGGACCTTCCATCACATTTTGCAGCACGGTCATATGCGGGAACAAATGATGTGCCTGGAACACCATCCCGGTATGCCGGCGCAGCTTCATTAATACTGCCCGCGCCAACCCCGTCCCCTCCCGGAAATGGAGCTCCGTCTCGCCAATGCGAACCGAACCGCTCGTCGGCTGCTCCAGCAGATTCAAGCAGCGAAGCAGCGTCGACTTGCCGGAGCCTGAAGGGCCGATAATAACGACCGTCTCCCCTTTGTTCACATGCAGATTGATCCCTTTCAAGATCGGAACGTCTCCAATATATTTGCGCACCTCTTTCATGTCTATCATGAACCTGCTCCTATCGAACGGCGTAGCGTTCAAAATATTTTTCTGCCCTCGCCTGCAGGGCGGACAACATCGTGCTGAACAATAAATAAAGGAGGGCCACTTCGCAATAGATGAGCATATGCTCGTAGGTAGCCGCGGCAATCTGCTGGGCGCGCTGGAACATCTCCGTCACCGTAATGGTGGCGGCAAGCGATGTATCCTTCACCAGGCTGATGAACGAATTCGACAGCGGCGGCACCGACACCCTGCACGCTTGCGGCAGTATAATCCGCCGCAAAATCTGGCTGCGCGTCATGCTAAGCGATGCCGCCGCCTCCCACTGTCCCTGCGGGATCGATTGAATAGCAGCCCGCAGCACTTCCGCGTTGTAGGCGCCGACACTCAGTGAGAACCCGATGATCGCAGCCGGGAACGCTCCGATCGTAATGCCGACGCTGGGCAGGCCGTAGAAAATAATGAATAATTGAACAAGCAGTGGCGTCCCTCGGATGATCCAGACATAGAAGCGGGCGGCCCACACGAGCGGCCGGATATTCGACAAGCGGGCCAGCGCTGTCAATAGAGAGAGCACCAGACCAAGCGCGAACGAGATCAGCGTAAGCGGAATCGCAAACAGCAACCCCGATTTGAGCAAGGGCCATAGCGAATCGATAAAGATTTGTATGTTCTTATCCATAAGCAACCACCCGATTATTTTGAAATGTCAGCATGAAAGTATTTCTGAGAAATGTTCAAATACGAGCCGTCGGCCTGCATATCCGCCAGCGCTTTATTCAATGCGTCGACCAGCTCCGGATTGCCTTTGCGCAGCAGGATGCCGCTGCGGGCAGCATTCGCATGCTCAGCCACGACCTTCACCTTGGCGTTGGGACGATGCTTTTTGAAATCGAGGTAGGACAGGCTGTCGTTCACCGTGACCTCCGTGCGCTTCGTGACAAGCAATTCGATCGCCTGGTTGAAGCTATCCGTCGGCACGATGTCCGCACCGAACTCTTCCGCCAGCTCCGTCATATTGGAAGTGAGCGATTGGCCGGCTTTTTTGCCTTGAATATCCGCAAAAGCCTTCACCTCCTCATTATCTTCATGCACGATCAGCACCGCTTGCGATACACTGTATGGATCGGAAAAATCATACTTCCGCTTGCGCTCTTCGTTGATGCCCGCCTGGTTCACGACAATATCGAACCGCTTCGCGTCCAACCCGGCGAACATCCCGTCCCACTTCGCTTCGACGAATTCCGGCGTCACGCCTAACCGCTGCGCGACCTCTTCGGCAATCTCGACGTCGAACCCGGTCAGCTTGCCGCTGTCGTCATGGAACGTGAATGGCGGATACGTCCCCTCGGTACCGATGCGAAGCTTCCCGCTCGCCTTGATTTCCTCCAGCAAGCCACCCGCCTCCGCCGATGCAGCCGCCCCTTCTCCAGATGCTGAATTAGCGCCCTCGCTCTGGCTGCCGCAAGCCGCCATTATCATGGCGGCAAGGGCAATCAACAGAAATGTGAACATTCTTCTTTTCATATCGCGCACAACCCCCTGAAGGTGAAATATCATTCGATGCCATCGTGAAGCCGATGTTTTGTTCCGATGATACCACGCTTCCCGGGGGGATACAATCTTTTTTTCATATAATTCCGATAAGTTAACCCTATTTATGGACAACGAAGTCAATCAACCCCCTGTCACAACCGATGCGGACATCAAATATTTTTGTAAAAATATCCATTTTATGATTGCATAATTTGGAATATACTGATAGAATCAAGTCCAGTAGTAAATATTTGCTATACAAAGGATGAAGAACCGGTCGTACGGGTCGATTCTGTTGAATCGAAAGTACTAATGAACTTTGTGGTCGTCAATTCAGACGGTGTTCAAAGAACGGATACGTACACAACAAGTTCAGCAGGCTCGTATGTATTTACTAGCAAAGGCATGGCGCAAAATAAACAATATCGCTTAAGGGCCAAAACCGGTGACGGCGGTTTTTTAAGCAGATATAATGTCACCGGTGCTTGGAATCCCGATTCCTACTAACAGTAATGAAATCACTAGATTTGACAGCCCCTTGTCCCTTGCAAGGGACAAGGGGCTGTCTTTATAGGACCTTATTCTCAAAAAACGAATTCGTCGGGTGATCCCTTATGTTCAAACAGGAACTGAAACAAGCCATTTTTAACAAGAGAATGTTGATCACGATTATCGTATATCTCTTCTTTTTATTCTTATCCGCTTATAATATGATACTAAGTTCTGCTGCCTTTTTCGATACTTCGGCTGATGATCTTACCCCGGAGGGAATCGACTATTTATTCG
>NZ_BALG01000092.1 GCF_000315235.1 Paenibacillus popilliae ATCC 14706
TCAGTACGTTTTGCGGTGCAGAGTTCGCTTGTGCCAACATCGATGTGCCGGCTTGAACCAGGATTTGGTTCCGTGTGAAATCGGTCATTTCTTTCGCCATATCCGCTTCGCGAATCCGGGATTCGGAAGCAGACAAGTTCTCTGCCGTTACACCCAGGTTGTTGATGGTGTGTTCCAAACGGTTTTGCACCGCACCAAAAGCTGCGCGTTGCGTAGACACCGTATTAATCGCAGCGGCAATTGTAGAAAGTGCGTTAGATGCACTTGATTGCTTAGAAATTGACAACCCGCTCAATCCCAAAGCAGAAGCTCCCATTGATTTTAGGGTTGTAGCAAGCTTGTTCGTATTATCAACACCGATTTGGAATGTAACGGTCTTGCCCGTTTTCAGCAGGTCGATACCATTGAAGTTCGTGGACTGAGCAATGTTGTTAATTTCCGCAACCAGCGCATCCATCTCTTTTTGCGTATTCTCACGGTCTTTATCATCGTAAGTACCCGTAGCCGCTTGGTTAGCCAACGTATTCATCCGCTGCAACATGGAGTTGACTTCCGTCAAAGCACCCTCAGCCGTTTGAATCAGGGAGATACCGTCTTGCGCATTGCGCATAGCTTGATTCATGCCGCCAATTTGGAAACGCATTTTTTCCGAGATAGCGAGACCTGCCGCATCGTCGGCCGCACGGTTAATGCGGAAGCCGGAAGACAATTTTTCCATTGTCTTGCCCATTGCTGTGTTGCTCGCACCCAGGTTGCGGTGAGCATTGATTGCGCCCACGTTCGTGTTAATAAACATTGACATTCTTCATCATCCTCCATGATTTCATTTCTTATGCGGCCACTTCCGTTCGGCCTATTATATATATCGAGTCGTACATATGATTTTTTAGCAATTTAAAAAATACAAAGAACTTACCCTAACAACTTCAGTACGTTTTGCGGTGCAGAGTTCGCTTGTGCCAACATCGATGTGCCGGCTTGAACCAGGATTTGGTTCCGTGTGAAATCGGTCATTTCTTT
>NZ_BALG01000091.1 GCF_000315235.1 Paenibacillus popilliae ATCC 14706
TTTCGATAATTTTTCAGCATTTCGTACCAGGTTATTACTCTTATTAATAGAAGAAGTAACTTGAACCGTCGATTGAGCGGGCTGAGACGGACCCGTAAAAAACTCTTTGGTTGATTTGGCAACGTTATTGATATAGGATGAAGCTGATTTTCCGACGTCCTTTACATAGGATACGGTCGCCTTCGTCGCATTAACGGCAGCGGTTGAAGCCGTTCTCGCGGTCTTAACTATTGCGGGAGCAGCCGCACGTGCAGCGCTGACCACGACGGGAGCAGCACGTACAGCAGCAACCACTACCGGTGCCACTCGCTTTTGTCTCTGTTTTAATTCAAAGGCGCCCTTATAACGCAACGCCATAAAGCTTTCATAAGAACCGCCTTGTTGTCTTTCCCGTAAGCCCTCATAAATATCCGTAAGCAGATATCCCTTGGCTAGCTCACTCTGGACCCAACTTGGCAAGACGTCAAACATTTGTGACAATACTAACACATTCTCAACCGTAGGATAAGCTAATCTTTGCTTATAGGCGTGCTTCATGTCAAGCCTATCAAGATAGGTCATTTCCTGTGCTTTCTGACCGAGATCCCGTGCAGCAACGACATTTCCTTGAACGACAAGCAATAAAAATACGAGTGCAAGTAAACAAAACTTCTTCATGGCTTGATTACCTCCATACCTAAATGTAGTATCTTTCGTCGTTCACTATATCATGATTTTCCTTGTATCCGGTTATTTCCCCTATAAGGAAAAATTCGACAAAATACTACATTTAAAAAAGGATGCCTGTAACAAGGCATCCCTTTCGATGGGAGATAAATTTTGAGACTCTAAATAAATCATTATCAGTTGATTGATGACATGCAGCAACGTATGACTATTGCAAATTTGCAAATATTCGTGAAGTTGGGATAATGCAAGTTCTCTATCCCCTTTTTTTTCGAGTAAAATAGCGGACCAGGCCTGTTGATTAACCAAATTACTCCATATCAAAATAATTGCGATTCTCCTAAAAGAATACAATGAATCCGTAACTGCCACTCCACGGGAAGCGAACAGAAAGCAAGTAATCGGGCAAACCGGGCTT
>NZ_BALG01000090.1 GCF_000315235.1 Paenibacillus popilliae ATCC 14706
TCGCCAGGCGCCGTCTCGAACCGCTCCGTCGCTTTCGATTGAATGGACGGTCGCAGCGGCTGCATGAAGATTCGAAGGATGGTGCTGCTGCCGGTGTAGCCTTTCTCCCGAATCTCGTCCAGAATGACTCTCGCATTCAGACAGCCTTCCGCCATACGATGGCGTATATACTCTTTGTAGGCATCCAGCTTTCCTGCTGTCGGCTTGCGCTTCGGGTATACGCCTGGCTC
>NZ_BALG01000089.1 GCF_000315235.1 Paenibacillus popilliae ATCC 14706
ATCAATCAACGACCACGAAAATGTTTGGGCTGGAAGACTGCTCACGAATCCTTCTCAGAAGAACTGTCGCACTTGGCTTGACAATCCGTCATATGATAAAACCCAAAACGGGTTCAAGGTTAAAATGACTGGATCGGCAATGGTAGTTGTATTCATATGGACTTTGATTAACCCGAGAGTATAGGAGGACAAGCAAATGATTATTTCCGAAGTATCTCAAGGACAAAAAGCTCCTTATAGCGTGTCGGGAACGGTGCTGACTGTCGGAACGGTTGCGATTGATCTTCAGGAACGTCAGCAATCGGTTCAAAACGTGGTTAACGTCTGCCTGGACAACCAGCTCCAAACAATGGCCGAAGGGCTAGGAGCTTGGTATGTGGCGACAATCGTCATCCCTCCCCGTCAACGCCAACTGACTCCGACAGGCGAGCTGGACGAAGACGAAAACGAGATCATGACCGAAATCGGGCTGCCGCTGGACACGAACCGGGTGGAGTTGCGCTTATGGGGATTGCCGCAGGCTTATAACCAGGAGTCGATCCCGGAAGAATCTAACGAAGAGGTGAGTGAATAATGCCGTTCGTATTGAGCGTAAAAGACGCATACCGCCAAGCGGTTGAAGCTGCTACCAACGGAAAGAACACCGTTATGTATGACGATAAAGGAAATCCCTCGATCATGGTCATGGTGCCGAGATTTAATATTTCGGACGTGATTTCCGGCGGCGCAAACACTCCGCACCCTGCTTTCATCGTCAATGGTGTTGTTAAATCGGAAATCTGGATCAGTAAGTATCAAAATATTTTGCATGACAACCGGGCTTACTCCATCCCAGGACAGGACCCAAGGACTTCGATCCAATATGACACCGCAAAATCGGTATGCGAGGCGAAAGGCCCTGGCTGGCATCTTATGACGAATGCGGAATGGGCAGCTATCGCCTTATGGTGCAAGGCAAACGGATTCCAACCACGTGGCAACAACAACTATGGCGCTGATCATTCTGCTGCATATGAGCGCGGAAAAGAAACGCACAAATCCGATGCAGAGCATACAGGACGTGTCGCCACAGGTTCGGGTCCCGCTTCTTGGGCACACGATGGAACGCCTAACGGCATCTATGACCTGAACGGGAACATTTGGGAATGGGTTCAAGGGCTGAAGATCGTTGACGGCATCGCATACGTAATGAACGACAACAACTTCGGCGATGCAGAAACGGCCTGGGTAAATACCGGTGTCAATATCACAACCGGTATGAGCAGCGGAAACAAAATATTGACCATGCGAACAGGTGCTATTCCGAACACTCCGAGAATGGTATGGGATGCGTTAGGCATTCTTGCTACTTCAAACGGCGCCGGTTCGGCGGACTATGGACTGGATGTGTACTGGTTTGATGCGACAAACGAACGTCTCCCGATTCGCGGCGGCAATTGGGGCAATGGCTCCGCTGCCGGGGTTTTCGCGCTCAACCTGAACCACGCGCGGTCGTACTCGCATTCGAACCTTGGCTTCCGCTCCGCTTTTATTTCGTAATCTGCAATCTGGCTATCTGAATATCTGCTAGGGCCTGCGAGAGCAGGCCCCTGCTTTTTATAGAAAGGTGTGCAAAATGGAAGAACTGAAAATCCTTCAGAAGTGCTATGACATGGTTCAATATGGATACATTTGCTTGCGCCAATACCCGAAGTCAGAAAAGCATACACTGGTTGCTGAAACGAAGCAATGTATGATGGGACTGATCAGGCTCATGATCACGGCCAACAGAAGGTATTACAAGAAGACAGCCATTCAAGACTTGGATGTCGAACTGGACACACTGCGATACTATACGCGGTTAGCTAGGGATTTGGGATTCCTTCCATTTAATAAATATGAGAACTGGGCGAAAATGCTAAGTGAAATAGGCCGTATGATCGGCGGCTGGCAGAAGAGTATCAAGCAATGATTCACTGGGGGCCGGGTCGATAACTCCCGATTCGCGGCGGCAATTGGAACAATGGCTCCAATGCCGGGGTTTTCGCGCTCAACCTGAACAACGCGCGGTCGAACTCGAATTCGAACATTGGCTTCCGCTCCGCTCTTCCCAAACGTCAGAAGTCGAAGTCCTATGGGACTTCGTCCAGAACACGGGGAAAAGGGACCCGTCCCCCTGCTGAAAGGCAAAATACATGAAATGTCGAGAAGTCTAGCGGACAGCCTGACACGCTCGATCAACTCCATAAAGGAGGAAGTGACTTGAAAGCATATACCGATTTATTCGAGCAAATCGTGTCATTTGAAAATCTGGAAGCTGCCTACCGAAATGCAGCGAAGTTGAAACGTTACCGGCCTGACGTGCTGAAGTTTACCCGGAACCTGGAAGAACATTTAATCACGATCCAGAACGAGCTTATCCATAAAACATATGAGATCGGGCGGTATCGTGAATTCTATGTGTGGGAGCCGAAAAAGCGCCTGATCATGGCTTTGCCATTCCGGGACCGCGTCGTTCAGTGGGCTGTATATCGCGTCATAGAGCCGCTCCTGAACCGGCAGTTCATTTTTGATTCATACGCATGCCGTAAGGGCAAAGGTGTTCAGAGGGCGGCGGACAGAATGCAATACTGGCTGCGCAGGCTTTGGCGGCAGCATGGCAAGGCATATTACCTGAAGTTGGACATATCGAAATACTTCTATAGAGTTGATCATGACGTGCTGTTGTCCATCCTGGGCAGGAAATTCGATGATCCTGATTTGGTGTGGCTGCTCGAAAAAATCGTGCGGTCCGAACATACTGATTTCGGCATACCGCTTGGAGATCACGGCTTTGAGCAAGGCAGGATCGAGGGCATCGGAATGCCCATTGGGAATCTATCCAGCCAACTGTTCGCCAACCTATACCTAAACGAGCTGGATCAATTCGCAAAGCACCAGCTCGGCCTTAAATGTTATATTAGATACATGGACGACATCGTCGCTTTGCACCTCAGCAAGGAGGCGCTGCATCAGGCAAGAAAGGACATTGAAAGATTCCTGGAAGAAAAGCTCCGGTTAACACTCAACAACAAGACGGCCATTCGGCCCATTCATACAGGCGTGGAGTTTTGCGGGTATCGCGTTTGGGCAACACACAGAAAGATCAGGAAAGGCACGGTGCGGAAAATAAAGGGCGGATTGAAGTTCATGCAACGGGCATACGCGAGGGGCGACAAGTCGCTGGATGAAGTGAATTCGGCGATCCAGTCGTACATCGGATACCTAAAACATGCCGACACGTACAACCTCCGCAAACGACTTTTTAAACGCGCCGTATTCACTAAGGGGAACCCCGAAAAAGCTGCGCATTTTTGCCAAAAATCTTGAGAAAGTTTGCCAAAAATTTTGCGCGGCTACAGAAAGTGGAGAATGGTGTTGGCTATGTACGCCAAAACTTCTGGCCGCGCTGTCGGGTAAAGGACTGGCGCGGTGCTGTAGGCCCGTTTCCAGTCCCAGTATAGCCCCAGAACGCCATATAGGTATTCGTTACTCCATCTCCGCCATCCGATGCTACTTTTTCATCTCCGTTTCCTTCTGGTCAGTAGCGTTCGAATTTTCATTTCTGTGTAGTCGCGCACTTCGCTGAATGCGTCGCTGGAGTTCCCTACCCGAAAG
>NZ_BALG01000088.1 GCF_000315235.1 Paenibacillus popilliae ATCC 14706
GTGCATCCTGAGCGGTAACCAGGTTATTCTCTTTGATAAACGCTCGCAATTGCTCTTTCGTCCACAGTCCCATGTGTTCTCCACAACCTTTCTTCTACTTCCATTTTAGTAGGTTTTGGAGTTTACACCATCTATTTTACAGACTCCCACGGCAGCACCCGCAGTCAGCCATGTAATAAGCTCTCCGATGATGGGCTGCGGATCACGCACTCGAGCATAAAGGAGAGGCCTCAGATGTTCAAGGCGATCAAACAGATATATATGAAGCATTTCAAGAAAAAGCTGTTCATGAAGTTGATTGTCATCTACTCGATCATTGCTGTCGCTTCTTTGGTTGCGCTTTCCGTGTCGGTGTATGTTTTCTTCGTCAATACCAACGTCAACAATGCGTTGTTCGATCAACAGCGGAAGGTGGATGCGATCAACCGCTTTCTCGATCAGAAGTATGATACGGCCCAGGCTATCATTCAGCAAGTATACCAGGATACCACGCTTGTGAAGGATACGGTCTATTTGCTTGATGAAGGGCTGGAGAAGTTCACCCGCTACCGGCTGGACAGCTTCAGTTCAAGCAACGGCTTCTATATGCGCAATATGCACGATTTCTTCTCGACGCAGTTCGTCAAGGATCAAGATCTGCAAAATATCAATCTGATGAGTCTGAAGAGGAACTTTACCTATATCTACAATAATGGCGGATTTTATCGCGGCTACTACGACTGGAGCGAGAACAGCCAGGCGCAGCAGCAATGGCAGAATCATCGCTATGCCATTCCGAACGAGCGGTATTCGTCGATGCTGGGGAACTCCCGTTCAGCGGCCAAGACGGACTACGAAATATCATCGAGGGCCATCGAGGAAATGGCGGATGCTTCGCCCTCTGAGCCGGACGAGGCGTCCGAGCCGCTCTCTCTTCTGAGCGTAACGAACCGGATTACCAACCCCGAGACGCTGGTGGCGGCCGGAGAGATTACCATTGACTTCAACGCCGCCGGCATATCGCGACAGATTGGCGAGCAAATGTCGGGAGAACAATGGCTCGTGCTGGATGCCAACGGAGACACGGTGTACCATACGGAACGTTCGTCGCTTCCGGTTGCCGAGCCATACCACAGTGTATTGATGTCTATGCCGCGCAATCAGTCGGAACAAGTGAACCTGAACGGACAGAAGTCCTATGTCATGGTGTCGGAGACGAATAAATTGGGTCTTGTTGTCGTCAACACGATTCCCGAGAAAGCGATTGCCGAGCGGCTGTCAGGAATTCGAAATACGATTGGCATGATTACATTGCTATGTATGATAACGGTTGTCGCGGCAACCTGCTTCTCTGTTCTCCATCTATCGCGCCGCACGCAGACGGTCATCAGAGGGATGAAGAAGGTAAGGGAGGGCCTTCTCAATACGAAGCTTCCAGTGGACCGGGAAGACGAGCTCGGGCTTATCGCGCTCAGCTTCAACCAAATGTGCGAAGATTTGTAGCAGTATATCAATAAAGTCTATAAATCGGAGCTCAAGCAGAAAAATGCCGAGCTGGTGGCGCTTCAGTCTCAAATCAAGCCGCATTTTCTGTACAACACGCTGGAGGTCATTCGGATGCGGGCCATCTCGCAGGGCGCGAACGATGTCGGCGATATGATCTATAGTCTGGCGTCGATGTTCCGGCATATGGTGAAGGACAAGACAACGATTACATTACATGAAGAGATCGAAAATTGCCGCCGTTACTTGGAGCTGACCCGAATCCGTTACCGGGACAAATTGCAATACTCCATTGATATGGATGAGCGGCTAGGCGGGTACAATATCATGAAGCTTTCGGTGCAGCCGGTGATTGAGAACTATTTGGTGCACGGGCTAGGACTGGACCGGACGGACAACCATATTGCCATCGAAGTAGAGTCTGATCAAGGGAATTTGGTGATTCGGGTTGCCGACAACGGGAACGGGATCGATCCCGAGCGGCTGCAGAAGATTCAACAGGAACTGAGACAGCCAAGTATGCAGGAGCACGGTTCCTTGGGGCTGAAAAATGTCCATGAGCGCCTGCGGATATGGTATGGAGACGGGTACGGGATCACGGTGGAAAGCGTTTCCACTGTCGGCACGACGGTCACCATTCGCGTGCCTTTGCATTGACGCTGGGAAGTAGGTAAAGGGGGAATACGATGCGATGTACAGCGTATTTTTAGTAGATGACGAACCGTTTATTATCGAAGGCTTGCAGACGATTCTCGAATGGAATGATTACGGGGTAAGCGTGGCGGGAACGGCGGAGAATGGGGAGGAGGCATGGAAGAAGCTCCAGGAAGAGCCGGTTGATTTGATGATTACCGACATTATGATGCCGCGCATGACCGGCCTCCAGCTCATTGAAAAAGTAAAGCAAGCTCATCCCCAAACCCGATTCATTATATTGAGCGGCTATAACGAATTCATGTATGTGAAGGAAGGCATCAAGCTGGGCGTCGAGAACTACTTGCTGAAGCCGATCAATAGGGAAGAGTTCCGCTCCACGCTGGAGACGACGGTGCAAAAGATCGACAATTCCCGGGTTCATCGGATGGCGGAGCAGCACAATCGGGATATTTTGCGGGACAATGTGCTGTACCGTTGGCTGCGCGATTCCATCCACTTGGAAGAATTGCAGCAGCGGGCAGACCTGCTTAATATCCATTTTACTCACCCCTATTATCTGGTTGTCTTGGTCCGCCCCGAGATGAGAATGGATCAGGAGACGGAATATGAGATGCAGGAAGAGGTCGTGAGTCACGCAAGACGTCTGTTGGAGCAGGCGAACGGCGGATTTTGTGTGCCGGAATGGGACGGGGAGATCGCGATTATATTCGGTCTGTACCGGAGCGAAGAGAAAGAAGAGCTCATGGGCCGGCTTCGGGAGTGGAAGCGGAAGGCAGAGGGAACGCTGAGCACCTCCCTGCAAATTACGCTGGGGAGCGTCCAGGAAGGCTACGCCCATGCTTCGGCAAGCTATTTGCACGCGAAGCGGGTCCAGCCTTACCATCTTGTCTGCACAGATGACGAATGGGTCGATGCCGACGAGATCGCCGACTACCGCTCGTCCCGTCCGGCGGATGTGCAGCCAGAGACGGAGCCTTACGTGAAGCTGCTGTATGATCGGGACAAGGAACAACTGCGGAAGCAACTGGAGGCCGATTTCGAACAATTGTCGGCGACGCCGGGGGTTGCGCCGCGGGATATTCGCAACTTCGCTGTCGAATTGCTTATTGCCTGGAAGCAGGCGGTGAAGGGTATCGCCCACTACTTGGTGGAGGAGGAACGGGACTGGTTCGACGATATCTATCATATTCAGACGCTGGAAGTGCTGAAGGATCATGTATTCCAGGTCGGCTACCGAATGATGGGGCTACTCGCGGAACCGGAGCATCGAAGTCCTGTCATCAAGCAGGTGCTTCACGATATTCATGCCCGCTATGCGGAGGAACTGTCGCTGAAGACATTGAGCCAAGTATATAATATTAACCCGGTATATCTAGGGCAATTGTTCCAGAAAGAGGTTCAATTGACCTTCTCCGATTATTTGAACAAAACCCGCATCAAAATGGCGAAGGAAATGCTCGTCAATACGAATCAGCACATGAGCGATATTGCCGCTCATGTCGGTTATTGGGATAAAAGTTATTTCTATAAACAGTTCCGCAAGTACGTCGGCGTATCTCCAAAAGAATACAGAGAATACCATGCAAACCGAAATGAAATCGTATGAAATCCATTGCTAGGGAGGGGTTCCACGGTATCACCTGAAAAGGTGGCAACTGTGAAAGCCCTTTCTTTAGTTTGTACACTAAATCTAAAGTTTGTTGACTATTGTAAGCGCATTAATTATAGTACGATAAAGGTACAACATAGCAACGGGGGATGAATCTGATGCCAACCATCAAGAACGTTTTTCGGAGCTTAAGCCGCAACTGGATTTTTCTCATCATGGTTCTTCCGGGAGCCTTGTGGTTTTTGTTCTTCTCCTACCTGCCGATGTTCGGAACGGTAATCGCTTTCAAGGATTATCGTTTTAGCAGAGACGGCTTCTTTGCCAGCTTGCAACAAAGCGAATGGGTAGGCTTTAAAAATTTCGAATATCTTTTCAGTACCAATGACGCCTATGTCATTACGCGCAACACCATTTTGTACAACACGGTGTTTATCGTGCTTGGCCTGGTGGGGGCCGTGGCCATGGCTATCATCTTGAGCGAGATTGTGAACAAGCGACTGGCGAAAATTTACCAGACGGGGATGTTCCTTCCGCACTTTTTATCGTGGGTCATCGTCGGTTATTTCACGTTCAGCTTCCTGAGCGTCGACAAAGGGGTGTTGAACCAATTCCTTACGTGGTTAGGAAAGGATCCGGTCTCCTGGTACTCCGACACAACGTATTGGCCTTATATTCTCGTATTCCTCAATCTGTGGAAGGGCATCGGATATTCCAGCGTCGTGTATTTGGCCGCCATTATCGGGATTGACAAGACCTATTATGAGGCTGCGATGATTGACGGCGCCAACAAGTGGCAGCAGATTCGCCATATTATGATACCTGCGATTACGCCTTTGATGATCATTCTGACGTTGTTGGCCATCGGCAGAATCTTTTATGCAGATTTCGGGTTATTCTATCAGATTCCACGCGACTCCGGTCCGTTGTACAGCGTAACGAACGTCATCGATACGTACGTATACCGGGGGCTGAAGGCAACAGGGGAAATCTCAATGAGTACAGCCGCAGGCTTATATCAGTCGCTGGTTGGGTTCATTCTCGTGATGACATCGAACTGGATTGTGCGTAAAGTGGACAAGGACAACGCGCTGTTCTAAGGGGGGGACAACATTGAGAAAAAAAACACGAGATTTCCACAATTTATCGAGAGGCACCAATCTGATATTTAACCTGATTGCCGGTTTGTTCGCTTTCATATGCGTCTACCCCTTCTTGTTCGTCACGGTCATTTCATTGACAGAAGAGGAGTCGCTTGCTCGGAACGGGTATTCTATCTTCCCGGAGAAATGGAGCTTTTCCGCTTATGAATATATTTTTAAGGCCGGCGATCAGCTTCTTCGCTCCTATGGAGTCACGATCTTGATTACGGTTGTGGGGACACTTATCAGCTTGGCCGTGATTTGTCTATACGCTTACGCGATTTCGCGCAAGAACTTCCAATATCGGGGATTTTTCTCCTTTATCGCCTTCTTTACGATGCTGTTCAATGGCGGATTAGTGCCAACCTATATGGTTCTTACACAAGTGCTTCATTTGAAGGACACGATCTGGGCGCTTATTTTGTCGCTTATCATGAATGCGTTCTACGTCCTGATTATGAGAACGTTCTATAATACGACGGTACCGGATGCGATCATCGAATCGGCTAAAATTGATGGAGCTGGGGAATTACGTGCATTTATTACGATTGTGCTGCCCATCTCCTTGCCGGGTATGGCCACGATTGGGCTGTTCGCCACGCTTGGTTTCTGGAACGACTGGTTCAACGCGCTGATGTATATCGACAATCCTGCGCTCGTTCCGCTGCAATCGATGCTGATGCGGATCGAGAACAGTATGCAATTCTTGCTCAACAATGCGCAGCTCAATGCGTCGGGTCAGACGCTTGAATTGTTGCGGACGCTGCCGCAAGAATCGACACGGATGGCGCTCGTCGTTCTAGCTACGCTGCCGATCGCATGTGCGTATCCGTTCTTCCAACGCTACTTCGTTCAAGGCTTGACGATTGGAGCCGTCAAAGAATAAGCAAGTCAACCTTCGATTATTTCAGGGCGACGGCATAAATAAGCAGGCTGCCGATCCAGGAATAATATATCCAACAACTTGGTCACAAAAAGGGGAGGAAAAAAACATGGCTAAGGCAAAAAAATGTTGCTTATGACCTTCTGTCTTGTCCTGGTCGCTTCGCTGGCATTGGCTGGCTGCGGGAAGAAGGAAGAAGCGGGCGGAAGCGAAGCGGGTACGAGCGAGAAGCCGGTTGAGCTGATCTGGTATTCCATCGGAGCGCCGCAAAAAGATTTGGACAAGGTCATGGAGAAGGTTAGCGAATACACGAAGGAAAAAATCGGGGTTACCGTAAAAATGAAATTGTTCGACTGGGGCGATTATAACCAGAAGATGGGTGTGATTGCCGCCTCCGGGGAACCGTTTGATATCGCATTTACTTCTTCATGGGCTTTTGAATACGTTGCCAATGCGAAGAAGGGCGCATTTTACCCGTTGGATGACTTGTTAGATCAGTATGGCCAAGACATTAAAGAGCAGGTTCACCCTTCGTTCCTCGAAGGCGCTAAAATCGACGGAACAACGTATGCAATTCCGGTGAACAAAGAATTGCCTGCCCAAAAGGTCTTCCGCTTCAACAAAGATCTGGTTGACAAGTACAATCTGGACATCAACAGCGTGAAGACACTGGAAGATCTGGAGCCGCTGCTTGCGAAGGTCAAAGAAGGCGAGCCAGGCTTGTATCCGTTATCGGCCGATAAGCAGTTCAAGTTCGCCATTCCTTATGACCTGGTGAACGAGAACTTGCCGTTGGGCGTCGCGCTGACCGATACGAACGATCTCCAAATCGTCAACATTCTCGAACAGCCTGATATGATGAAAAGCTTCGAGACCATGCATGACTTCTATAATAAAGGCTACCTGAAGAAGGATGCCGCAACCGCTTCCGCCGGGGATGAAATGAGAACCGGAAAATGGCTCGTAGATACGCCGGATACACAGCCGTTCGCCGATAACCAGTGGTCTCAATCTATGGGCTATCCGGTTGAATCCGTTCCTTATACAGAACCGTATGTCTATAACTGGTCTGTCATGGGTTCGATGCACGCGATTTCCGCGAATAGCCCGCATCCTGACAAAGCGATGCAATTTCTGAACCTGTTGAACTCCGACCACTACCTGCGCAACTTGGTCAATAACGGTATCGAAGACGTTCACTACAAACGCATTGATGACGAAACGGTGGAGTACTTGCCGGCAAAAACGGAAGCGTATGATATGCCAAGCTTTACACTGGGCAACTTCTTTATCTTGGACAAGCTTCCTGACGACCCGAAAGATAAGTGGGAGCAGTTCGTTCAATTCAACGACAATGCAAAAGACGCGCCGCTGCTTGGCTTCCACTTCAATGCAGACAGCGTAAAAACGGAAATGGCTTCGCTGACGAACGTGAAAGAGGAGTTCTATGCGTCCCTGTTCACCGGCTCGGTAGATCCGAAAGTATACGTGCCGAAAGCAATCGAGAAGTTCAAAGCAGCCGGCCTGGACAAAGTTCATGCTGAAATGCAAAAACAATTGGATGAGTGGAAAGCATCCAGAAAATAAATAACGGCATCGTTCCCGCTAGCAATGAATCGCCGCAACAGTGCAGTCAGGTGGAGCGTAGGCTTCACCTGGCTGTCTACTGTTCGCGCGTAAAACTGCGGAAGAGATGCGATGATTGACTGGACTTTGCACAATGTAGACGACTTTGAAATTGATGGATGAAAAAGGAGAGAGCTGACATGGAACGCTTACCGCAAGCCGTGCTTCGCGTAATGGAAGAAGCCAAGACCCGATTCGCGGACAACCCGAAATTGCAGCACCTGTTCTTGAACTGTTTCCCGAATACGCTGCAGACGACAACCACATTGCATGAAGACGGCACGTCGTATGTCTTCACCGGAGACATTCCCGCCATGTGGTTGCGCGACTCCAGTGCCCAAGTGCGCCAGTATATGCCGCTTGCCAAGGAGGACGCCGATATTCGTCGCATCCTTGCCGGGCTGGTGCGCAAGCAATTGAAATATATTCAAATCGACCCATACGCCAATGCATTTAATGAAGAAGAAATTCCACTCGATCAGATTCATCACCGGGATCAGACGGAATTGAACGGCTGGGTCTGGGAACGGAAATACGAGATCGATTCGCTGTGCTACCCCATCCAATTGAGCTATTTGTACTGGAAGGAGACGGGCGATACGTCGCTTTTCGATGGCGAGTACAAAACGGTGGCGCATATCATCATGAACCTGTGGACGACAGAGCAGCGCCACTTCGAGCAATCGCCTTACCGCTTCTCACGCATGGAATGCCGCAAGACGGACACGCTCAAGAACAACGGGCAAGGCATGCCGGTCAACTACACGGGCATGACGTGGTCGGGCTTCCGGCCAAGCGACGATGCATGCACCTTCGGTTACTTGATCCCTGCGAATATGTTTGCCGTCGTCGTGCTTCGTTATTTGGAGGAGATCGCGACGGTTGTGTACGAGGATGCGCCGTTCGCGGCCAAGGCCCGCATGCTGTGTGAAGAGATGGAAGACGGCATTCGCAATTACGGCATCTTTCATCACCCGAAATACGGAGAAATCTATGCTTATGAAACCGACGGCTTCGGCAATTATCATCTGATGGATGACGCGAATGTGCCGAGCTTGCTGGCCATTCCTTATCTCGGCTATACGACAGAGGATGATCCGATCTACCAGAATACGCGCCGCTTCATCCTAAGCGAGGACAATCCTTACTATTATGCTGGCCAGGCCGCTCAGGGCATCGGCAGCCCGCATACCCCTGAGCGATACATCTGGCATATCGCCTTGTCGATGCAGGGACTGACCGCCGGATCGCAGGAAGAGATCAACGGCATAATTCAGCTTCTGACGGCGACGGATGCCGATACCGGTTATATGCATGAAGGCTTCCATGTGGACGATCCGGCCCAATTCACTCGTGAATGGTTCGCCTGGTCGAACAGCTTGTTCTCTGAGCTAATCTATCGTGAATATTGGTTGAAAGGCTAATCCGACAGGAAGAGAGGGACAGAACATGACGAAAAAAACGGCCCACATCATCTCTCATACGCACTGGGATCGCGAGTGGTATATGCCCTACGAGTATCACCATGCGCTGCTGATCGAATTGATGGACACACTGCTGGACACGCTCGACAACGATCCAGGCTTCAAGAGCTTCCATCTCGACGGGCAGACGATTATGCTGGAAGATTACCTCCAGGTCCGTCCAGAAAGGAAGGATAAGCTGGAGAAATATATTCACGAGGGCCGCATTCATATCGGTCCATGGTACATTTTGCAGGATGAGTTCCTGACGAGCAGCGAAGCGAACGTGCGCAACCTGCAGATTGGACATCGCGATGCCGACCACTACGGCGGCACCATCTCCAAGATCAGGTATTTCCCCGATTCGTTCGGCAATATGGGCCAGGCGCCGCAGATGCTCAAGCAGGCTAACATGGATGTCGCCGTGTTCGGACGCGGCGTGAAGCCGACCGGCTTCAACAACCAAGTATCCGAGGAGGCCGCATACGAGTCCCCATTCTCGGAAATGATCTGGGAATCGCCGGACGGATCACGGGTCATCGGCATTCTGTTCGCGAACTGGTACTGCAACGGCATGGAAGTGCCGGTTGACGAGCCGCAAGCGCTTGCCTATTGGGAGAAAAATATCGACAATGCGGAGAAATTCGCTTCCACGCCGCATCTATTGTTCATGAACGGGTGCGACCATCAGCCGATTCAGACGGATCTATCCAAAGCGATCGAAGTGGCGAAGAAGCTGTTCCCGGATGTGGACTTCGTACACTCCAACTTCCATTACTATGTGGATGTGCTGAGAAAAGATTTGTCTGATAATTTGCAGACGGTAAAGGGCGAACTGCGCAGCCAGCGCACCGACGGCTGGTATACACTGGTCAATACCGCGTCTTCCCGCGTCTATCTCAAGCAGATGAACGCGGAGAACCAGACGCTCCTGGAGAAGGTGGCGGAGCCGCTGGCGGCGTTCGCCGATCAGGCAGGCAAGCCATATCCGCATCACCTGTTCGTCTATGCGTGGAAGACATTGATGCAGAACCATCCGCACGACAGTATCTGCGGATGCAGCGTCGATGAAGTCCACCGCGAGATGGTGACGCGCTTCGAGAAGTCGAAGCATATGACCGAGATGATCATTCACGAGACGGTAGACAGCCTCGTGAAGCAGATCGATACTTCGGCATTTGGCGCCAAGGAGGCCGTGCCGTTCGTCGTATTCAACACGGCGGGCTATGCGCGCAGCGGCGTCGTCGAAGTGACGCTGGAGCTGAAGCGCCGCTACTTCCGCGAAGGGCATCCGACGAAGCTGGCGCAAGAGCTGAAGCAGGAGCCGATCGTGCCGGGTACGGTTATCGATGCCGACGGCAATGCGGTCATCTGCGAATGGGAAGACGCCGCCGTCCAGTTCGGCTACGATCTGCCGAAGGATAAGTTCCGCCAGCCTTATGTGGCGCGCTGCGTGAAGATCCGCCTGCAGGCAGGCGGCATGCCGGCCTTCGCATACCAGACCTTCGCCTGGGCGGCAGTCGGAGAAGCGCCGCAAGCGGCCAGCTTGTTGAACGGGCAAAATACACTCGAGAACGAACATCTGAAGGCGGTCGTCGAAGCGGACGGCTCCTTGACGCTGACCGACAAGGCGACGGGACATACGTTCAGCGGGCTGAATGTGTACGAGGACAGCGGCGACATTGGCAACGAGTACATGTTCCGCAAGCCGAACGGCGAGATGCCGCTTACGACGTCAGGACTGGCGGCCGATATCCGCGTCGTCGAAGACGCGCCGTACCGCGCCGTCATCGAAGCGGTTCACCAATGGGAGATACCGGCTTCTGCCGACGAGAAGCTGCAGGAAGAGAGGAATGAGCTGGTAGACTTCCCAAGACGTACGGCGCAGCGCTCCACAGCCAGGGTGCCGTTCCGGCTTGTGACCCGCTACACGCTTGAGCGGGGCGCGAAGCGCGTCGAAGTGCAGGTGACTATGCATAACGAAGCGAAGGATCACCGGTTGCGTGCGCTGTTCCCGACCGCACTACAGGCGGAAACGCACCAGGCGGAATCCATCTTCGAGGTGGCCCGCCGCCATACAGAGCCGGCTCCGGAATGGGAGAATCCGAGCAACGATCAGCACCAGCATACGTTCGTCAGCGTAAGCGACGGCCAGCTCGGCTTGACCATCGCCAACAAAGGGCTGCATGAGTATGAAGTGCTGCGCGATGGCCGCAACACGATGGCGCTCACCTTGCTTCGCTCCTCCGGCGAGCTCGGCGACTGGGGCGTCTTCCCGACGCCGGAAGCGCAATGCTTAGGCACGCACACCGCAGAATACGCGATGATTCCCCATGCGGGCGATGTCGTGACCTCCGGCGCATACAAGGAAGCGCACGCGTTCCAGGTGCCGTGGATTGTCCGCCAGGCCGAGGTACAGACTGGCAAGCTGCCAGCCGACCATGCGTTCCTGGCATGGGACGGCGAGGGCATCGCTTTCTCCTCGATCAAGATGGCAGAGCAGACGGGCGACATGGTTGGCCGCTGGGTTAACTTCGCGCCGGAAGCGAACACGTTGCACGTTGCTCTTCCGCAGGCAGGCAGCGGCTTCTATCGCAGCAGCATCATGGAAGTGAAGGGCGAAGACCTCCCTTGCCGCGACAAGCGCAGCGTCGGCGTTGAGCTCGGCGCAGCGGAAATCTTCACGCTCGGCATGCAGAAATAAATCATAATGGAACAAGCCCTCCTGAAGCATCGCTTTGGGAGGGCTTGTTTGCGCTATAGGGGCTGAACTGAAGGCTGCATCGTTCTGCATCGTTCGGGCAGTCGAAGAAAGTCGCCAGATTTGGCCAAAGAAGCCGCTATCCCCCGATGACCCGCAGCTCCTTCGGAAAGGATGTGAGCACGCGCACGCCATCCTCCGTGACGATGACGTCATCTTCAATGCGCACGCCCGCCACGTTCGGCACATAGACGCCCGGCTCGATGGTGAAGACCATGCCCGGCTTCAGTATATCCTCGTTCCGGCCATGCACGGACGGATACTCGTGCACATCCAGGCCGAGCCCGTGTCCGAGCCGATGGGTGAAGCAAGGGCCATAGCCGCGCGCTTCGATCACCTGCCGCGCCGTGCGATCCAGCGAGCCACAGGTGACGCCGGGCTTGACAGCGGCAATGGCCGCTTCATTCGCCGCCAGCACCGTGTCATAGATGCGGCGGCTCTCTTCGTTCACTTCGCCGACGGCGAAGGTACGGGTAATGTCGGAAGCGTATCCGTTCACGTAGACACCTAGATCGAACAGGAGGAGCTCGCCCTCGCGAATGATGCGATTACCGGGAACGCCATGCGGCAGCGCAGCCCGCTCGCCGGCCAGCACCATCGTGTCGAACGATGGCCGTTCCGCGCCCTTTTTCTTCATCAAATATTCCAGTTCTGCGACGACATCCAACTCAGTGATGCCAGGGCGCACGCGGCTTACGCCTTCCGTCAGCACCGCTTCAATCACCCGGATCGCCTCCAGCAGCCGCTCCACTTCTTCCGGGGACTTGATGACGCGCAGATCCTGCAGAATCGGTCCCGCATCGGCATAACGTTTGGCATCCAGCGCTGCGGCCAGCGCCTCGAACTGGGCGACGGAAATATGATTCTTCTCGAAGGCCAGCTGGTTCAGCCCGGCGGGCAGACAGGGCTTCAATACGTCGTATGGGTTATCCGTGTCGGTATGGGTAACGATGTTCTTGACGGAGGAGGCGAACGCCGCCTTATCCGCATCCAGGGCCGGCACGATCAGCGTCGGTTCGGCATCCTGCTGGATGACGAGGCCGAGGAAGCGCTCATGCGGATCGCAGGCGAAGCCGGTCAAGTAATAGACATGTTTCGGATCGGTAATAAGGAGGACGTCATGGCCCCCCTGCTCCATTGCCGTGCGTAATCGAATCCAGGACTCGTTCATCGCTTTTCATCCTTTCTGTAGTGCGCCATTCGATATTCTTCATTGCTTCTTCATTGACCATATCATAAGTATGGCCTCCTGCGCGAGAACATTTGCACAGTCAGTGACCGTCCAGGTGGACTCCGGACGGCCCCTTGAAGCATGTAACCATCACCCCAATCATTTCCTTGCCGACATGGAGAAACGACATCTCCATGGGTAAGCGCAGGTAAGGAATCTTGCTGCAAGTGTACTGTGCAAGAAGTGCAATTGGAAACGAGACCGACAACATAGAGGAAGCAAATAAGCCAAGATGGCGTTCCATTGCATTTCATAATGTCAAAGTTAACATCGTTAAATTTCCACCGATTTATTTACCTGTTGCACGTAGCATGATAAGCTAACGGATCCAAAGATTTGAAAATAGTTGTTTACATTTTCCAATAGATATTGTAATATAATCATTGCAATACATATTTGGAAAAGGAAGGTGCATTGAGATGAAATTTAGAAAACTCATTGTTTTAAGTTGCGCTACTATTTTAATAGGTGGGTTTGCCACCGAATCGGCATTTGCCGGATCAACTGTATATAGGTGTCAAGCACATAATGAGGAGCAATGTAATAAGCCTGTTCGATACGAAAAAGGTAGTGGCACAAAGTACGAATATTATTCTGGTAATAGACTTATAAAATACTCCCGTTGGTTGTAATGATGAGTTCAAGCAAGATTGGATGGAAGAGGCAAGGAAGCTTCATGTGAAATAGAATAAGA
>NZ_BALG01000087.1 GCF_000315235.1 Paenibacillus popilliae ATCC 14706
GAGTGTAGCTCATGGTGGATTCTCCTTGTGTGAATGGGGTGGTGAGAACTTTCATTCTACACGAATCCGGCCATGAGCCTTTTGTTTTTTTATTCCCAGAAGGTGTCGCACTTCATTTTACAATCCGTCGTGAAGAATAAATAATGTCTACCTTTTAAACCGGTTTACACAAAGATATTGACAGACCCGGAAGTTATTCGTGAAGCGCTCGCCAGGCCGCTGCTGGTTCAACATCGTGTACCCGATTCAGGCCCACCTGCATACGTTAGTAGCAAGGGATAACCAGAAAGGATGATGAGCATATGGAAATGAAGCGGCAAGCGTGGGATATCATCTTGGTGTTGTTCGTGCTCTTGGTCATCATTTGCTTGTTGCTGTTCGGAATGGGACTGTAGATTGGAACTGGCATAGGCAGAGACATAATTTATTCACATACGGCAAATACTGAACGCAGGCAACTGAACTTCAGACTGAATGCAGGAGGTGAATCAATGGCGACTTCGACCAAATCCGGGTCATCCGGGTCTACAACGTGGACTTCCGGAGGAACGACTATCTCGGAGAAAGAGTATAAGCAGATCGCCAAGCAGCGTGAACCGTCCCGCCCCGTATGGAAAAATTGCGTACGGGCTTTTTTGGCGGGGGGAACGATCTGCCTGATTGGACAAGCCATTGAACAAATATTAATCACGTTTTTCGATATGACGAAGAAAGAGGCAGCAGGCCCGACAGTCGTCATTCTTGTGCTGGCTTCTGTCATTCTGACGAGCCTGGGCGTGTATGACAAACTGGCGCAATGGGCCGGCGCGGGCACGGCGGTTCCCGTGACCGGGTTCGCCAATTCAATGTGCTCCGCGGCATTGGAGCACCGCAGCGAAGGCCTCGTGCTGGGAGTCGGCGGCAATATGTTCAAGCTGGCCGGTTCTGTCATCGTATTTGGAACGGTAGCCGCCTTTATTATTGCGCTTATCTATTACATTTTCGGGATACAGTTCCAGCATTGATGCCGGACGTTCCCAGATGGTAAAGGAGTAAATCTGATGCGTATAGGACGCCATACATGGCGGTTCGCCAATCAACCGGTCATTATCGGTACCGCGACCGTAGTTGGCCCCGAGGAAGGAAAAGGACCTCTTGCCGCCGACTTTGACTTTATTCACGAAGATTTGGATTTGAAGGAGCCAAGCTGGGAAAAGGCGGAGCGCAAGCTGCTGGAGCAGGCCTCCCAGCTCGCCGTCGTCAATGCGAACATTACGCAGGATGATTTGGATTATTTCGTTGGCGGCGACCTGATGAACCAGATTATCAGCAACTCCTTCGCCGCACGCGGGCTGGGAGTGCCATACATCGGCGTATTCGGCGCATGCTCCACCTCGATGGAAGCGCTGGCCCTCGGATCGCTGCTGGTCGATTCCGGCAACGCGAATATCGTCATGTCCGGCACATGCAGCCACAACTGCTCTGTAGAGAAGCAGTTCCGCTATCCGACGGAATACGGCTCCCAGAAGCCACCGACCGCGCAATATACCGTGACTGGCGCCGGCGTGGCCATTGTGGGCAAAAAAGGCAAGGGACCGAAAGTAACGGCTGCGACGATCGGCAAAATTGTCGATCTGGGCATCAAAGATCCGTTCAATATGGGAGCGGCCATGGCGCCGGCGGCCGTCGATACCATTCAGACTCATTTGACCGACTTGAAGCGCAGTCCCGCCTATTATGACATGATTGTGACCGGTGATTTGGCTACCGTCGGTTACGGCATCGCCAAAGATTTGTTCAAAAAACACGACATCAACATCCAGACGTCGAACTATCAGGATTGCGGGCTAATGATATACGATATGGTCAAGCAAAAGGTGGATGTGCAAGCGGGAGGAAGCGGGGCGGCTTGCTCGGCTGTCGTCACCTACGGTCACATTCTGAAGCGGATGAGGGAAGGCGAACTGAAAAAGGTTTTGATCGTGGCGACCGGAGCCCTCCTGTCCCCACTGTCCTACCAGCAGGGAGAGACCATTCCTTGCATCGCTCATGCCGCAACGATCGAGATGGGAGGAGACGAATCATGATCTTTGTGTGGGCATTTATCGTAGGAGGGCTGATCTGCGTTATTGGTCAACTGCTGTTCGATGTCGCGAAGCTGACGCCGGCGCATACGATGGCGCTGCTGGTCGTCACTGGCGCGGTCGTGGACGGCTTGGGCTGGTACGAGCCGTTGATTGAATTCGCCGGCGCGGGCGCAACCGTTCCGATTACGAGCTTCGGCAACTCCCTTGTGCACGGGGCGATTACCGATTTGAAATCGGATGGATGGATTGGCGCCGTCAGCGGCATATTCAAGACGACAAGCGCGGGAATATCGGCCGCGATCGTCTTCTCCTTCCTGGCATCGCTCGTCGTGCGGCCCAAAGGATAAGCGCGTGTCGAGCAGACAAGCTCCGCAGCCTGAACAGGTGCGGAGCTTGTCTGGTGCCATGAATTAGCTTGAAGACGAAACGTATTATTGATGTACCTTCACCATAAAATGGTGTAATATGAGGAAATGTAAAGAAACTTTGCTTAAATATCCTTACGCAAAGTACACCATAAAATTCGGTATTTTTCCTTATATCACCGTTGTGTAGGAGGTTTTTCCTTGCATTCGCAATCATCGCTGCATTCGATTATTGAACAGATCCAGTCTGCGTTGGATCAATGCATATTAGGGAAGTCACTCGAGATTGAATTCATGCTCACCGCCATGGTGGCCGGGGGCCACGTCCTCATCGAGGACGTGCCGGGGACGGGCAAGACGCAGCTCGTCAAATCGCTGGCGCGCACGATAGACGGGGCGTTCCGCCGTATCCAATGCAACCCCGACTTGCTGCCGACCGATATTACCGGCGTTTTTATTTTCCACCCCAAGGACCAGCAGTTTATTTTCCGTCCCGGACCGGTCATGTGCAACGTGCTTCTCGTGGACGAAATCAACCGGGCGACGACGAAGACGCAATCGGCCCTGCTGGAGGCAATGGAGGAGCACCATATTACGGTGGACGGCGAGACCTTTGCGTTGCCCGTTCCGTTCATGCTCTTCGCCACTCAGAACCCCATCGAGTTCGAGGGAACATTCCAGCTGCCGGAAGCCCAGTTGGATCGCTTTATGTTCAAGATGAACTTGGGGTACCCGGATAAAGCGATGGAACGGGCCATGCTGGCTCGCCATGTGCTTGGACAGCCATCCGAGCGGGTTCCGACAATTACGGATATTACCGTGATTGATAAGATGCGGGAAGACGCTCGAGGCATCCATATCGACGATGCCGTCGCTTCCTATATCATCGATGTGGTCCGAGCGACAAGGATTCACTCGAACATCGTGCTGGGCGCAAGCCCGCGCGCTTCCGTGGCGCTCATGCAAGCGGTAAAGGCCCGCGCCTGGCTTCAAGGCCGACGCTATGTTACTCCGGATGATGTTAAGACGCTGCTTCCGTTCGTTCTGGCTCATCGCCTCGTGCTCGATATGGAAGCGAAGATGGAGGGACTGACTGCGGAGCAAGTGCTGATGGAGGTGGTCCGAGGCGTACCGGTGCCGGTTCGGATGGAACTGTAGCATGAGCTCGCCGCCGTTGGTGCCCCGTCGTCCACGTTCACGGAGACGGGCATTTCTTATTGCTTTCGTCACTTATGTCAGTTGTATTTTCTATTTTCTGTTCCAGGGCGGCAAGACGTCCTTCATGCTGCTGTCGATGGCGACCGTGCTGGCCGTCTATTGGGCCTGCAGGTGGTTCGGGGGCGTGACCAAGGTTCAAGGTCAGCGTATGGTACGGATAGGGACAAGCCGATTCCTCCCCGCCCAATCCCGTATCGCGGTATCCGTGGAACTGCACGTTCCGGGATGGATTCCGCTTCCCTATGTCATCGTGCAGGACGGTCTGTACCGCTTCGATGAACTGTATAGCGAGGCGGAGGCGGCCGTTACCTTGGATGCCGGCAGGAAGGCGGTATGGACGTACCGGACGCCGCCGCTTCCACGCGGGGCATACCGCTTGGATGCAACGACATGCTTGTCCAAAGATTTATTTGGCATGTTCGAGCAGCGCGGACAGTTCCATACGCCATCCTCCTTTTTCATCTTGCCGGCCACGGTTCCGATCCCTGCCTGGACCCAAGCCGGCCATCAAGCGGTCCAACCCGGACAGACGGTTGCGATGGATAAGAGGAAGCGGGAGTCGACGCAATTGAGCGGCGTACGGGAATACGTCTATGGCGATCGTCTCTCGCGCATTCATTGGAATGCCACCGCCAAGAGCGGAAGCTTGAAATCGAAGCAATTCGATCAGGAAGTGCAAGCCCCTATCCTGATCGTGCTTGATATAAGGAGAACCTCCTATGAGAATAGGACCAGCTTCGAATTGGCGCTGTCGGCTGCGGCGTCGATGGCGCAATATGCGAAGGCGAACAGGCATCCCGCCTATGTAGCCGCAATCGGCGGGTCTCTTCATTGGTGGGACGCTGCGGCGCTCTTGCGCGAACCGGCCGCTTACAAGCAATGGTGGTCTACCATCGAGCCGGAAACGCCGAATCTGCAAGGCAATGACCGAATTGGCTCGATGCTGGCACAACGCGCCTCACGGCTGCGCGGGGCGGCCATCGCCTGGATCAGCGGGGCGATGACGTCCGGCGATATGACGGCGATCGGAGGCCTGCGATCCCTTGGCGGCAGCGGCACGTTTATTCACGCCGCCGCTGATGACGGCCCCGATGAAGCCGCTTTGCTTCGCGCTTTGGCGAAGCAGGGCTTTGAATATAAATGGCTGGATGAGTTGAACCATCTTCCCAAGCTGCTTGGAGGTGGGGTGACATGGAAGTGAATCGGCAGGCGAAATCTGCTTACCCGGCAAGCTCCGTTCAACCGGCACCACCCGGAATGATAAAGCGCTGGCTGCTAGACGGTTGGAGCGAGCGTCTGTTCTGGACTTGCCTTGCCGTTATGGTCTGGCAGTGGATCGTGATGCTGGAGCCGTATTGGTATGACGAGACGATTGCGATGTCCAAGGACGTACTCCGAATCCTATGGGGAGTATCCGTATTATGTCCCCGGCAATTTTGGGGCCGTCTGCTTCTTGGGCTGCCGCTCGTCTTGCGCGTCATTTATATAGAGCTGGTTCGCAATCACTTGTGGATCGAGGATGGAGCGCGCTGGGAGAGACTGCAAGTCTTTCATCCTTATATTTGGTTCGTTCTCGGCATTTGGCTCTGCTATGAGGCGTTTAATCATATTGTTCGCGGGATCGGCCGCATCATCATGTGGCTGCTCATTCAAGTTGTCGTCTTCGGCATCCTGGATTCTTTCACCGAGGATATATTATGGGATCAGGTCGCCTGGATCGTCGGCGCGGCCCTCGTATGGCTCATCGGGCTTCATTTCTCCCAGATGAAGCACAGCTATCCCGAGATGAAGCGAACTCCGCTGCGGTACCTTCTTCAGATGACGGTAAGCGCCATCGTCGTCATTGCCCTTATTATCACGGTCGGGGTGAACATGCCCGGACTGGAGCCGATCCTGACCGACCCGTATACGGACTGGACGAACCGGAACGGCAATGGCGGTAACATCGTCGAGCACACCGTCTCGAACGGAATCGGGACACCGAGCCCGACGACTTCCGGCTACAGCAACCATGACAGCCAGCTTGGAGGCGACTTCCAGATGGATTATCAGCTGGTGATGACGGTAACCTCTGAATCCTGCGGCTATTGGCGGGGGGAAGCCAAGGATATATACACCGGTCAGGGCTGGGTCGATGCGAAGCGGGAAGAGAGGCTGGAACCGATAAGTCCGGGCGAGCGCTTCGAAGCTGACGACGTTCCCTCGAAGCGGCTTCAGACGAAGGAGATGATCCAGAAGGTGCAAATGCATACCGAACAGGTGTATCCGGTTCTGTTCGGTATGTATTCGGTAGCGGCGGTGGAGGAACTGGAAGGCGGCGATATGGACGGGCTTGCATGGAATGGGAGAGAGAGCGAGGTCCGGTACGAGGGGAGAGGCGCTGCCCGTTATCCGACAAGCTATACGATCGTGTCCCACGTCCCGATCATCCAGGAACAGGATCTGCGAGCGGCGCCCCCATCCGAAGCGCCGGACAGCGCCTACCTGCAGCTGCCGGATCGTCTTCCAACCCGAGTCGTCGAGCTGGCCCGAAGCCTGACCGCAGGGGAGACGAACCATTACGGCAAGGCCCAAAAAATCGAACAATATTTACGGACCCAGTTCACTTATACGAATGTTCCGGATATTTCGAAGCGGACCAGCGACGATTTCGTCGACGGGTTTCTGTTCGAGATGAAGGAAGGGTACTGCGACTATTTCTCCACCTCGATGGCGGTCATGCTCCGCAGCGTGGGCGTGCCGACGCGCTGGGTGAAGGGCTATGCGCCCGGAGCCCGCGAAGGATCGAATCGTGAAATGATGCCGGGCTTCTTCGATCCCGATGCAGGCGGCCGCTTCCGCGTCACGAATGCGGACGCGCATTCTTGGGTAGAGGTATATATGGGGAAGTACGGCTGGGTGTCTTTCGAGCCGACCCCGGGATTCCGTATGCCGAGCCCGGAGCAGGAGGAGGAGCAAGCGCCCGACACGCCGCCCGAGCAGGAGAAAGAGACACCGCCCAAAGGGAAGGAAGAGAGGAAGGCGAGCAAGACGGAAGAAGAAACTGCACTTCCGTCCTGGGTGAGTACGGGAGCCCGCTCGATCGTGGGCGTTGCGCTGCTCGGATTGCTGGCCTGGCTTGTCCGGCAATGGGGCCAGGCCGGATTCTTGCTGTGCTGGCGGCGTACCTTCCGGCGGCAGATATCGCAAAACGATCGGGTCGTGCTCGAGACGGAGCTGTGGCTCAGCTACTGCCGGCTTCGCGGGTTGCGCAAAGAACCGCACGAGACGGTGCGCGAAGCTGCCTTCCGCTGGACTGAGGACCTGCCGCAGCTGGAAGCTTCCCTGCAGGTTATCGTGCCGACATTCGAACAGGCGAAATACAGCGGCGATCCGCTGAGGCAAGTCGATGTGGCCCGGTTCCGGGAAGCGGTGAGACAGTTCCGGCGCGTCCGCAAGCGGTAAGCTCCGCTTCCTTGTCACGCGGGAGGCGGGAGACAGGGAGCCGGAATGTGACGAAATAGAGCCGTTCCGTACGGGAACGGCTTTTTTTTGCACGAAAATCAATGAATATGGTATAGTTTGTCGTATGAAAACGAGGTGACTGTTTTGTTGGAAAGGCTTATTCCCCGTCTTCGGGTAAGCTCCGTATACGAAATTGGTTTGGATAAGCTGGCGGAACAAGGCATTCGAGGCATCATTACCGATCTGGACAACACGCTCGTCGGCGCCAAGGTGCCGGAAGCGACCCCGGAACTGGCGGCCTGGCTGGAGGAAGTCAAGCACCGCGGCTTCAAGGTCGTCATCGTATCGAATAATGATCATACGCGCGTATCCCGGTTCGCCGTCCCGCTTGATCTTCCGTTTATACACGCGGCCCGGAAGCCGGCGCAGCGGGCTTTTCGCCAAGCGCTGTCGCTGATGGGGCTGAAGCCGGCTCAGACGGCTGTCATCGGCGATCAGATGCTGACGGATGTCCTGGGAGGCAACCGGATCGGCATATTTACGATATTGGTGCAGCCTATCGCCATTCAGGACGAGGGCTGGGGAACCCGCATCAATCGGCGCATTGAGCGTTATGCCACGTCCCGGTTGAAGCGGAGAGGATTGTGGCAAGAGGAGGAGAAAAGGTGAAGGACAATCAAGAGAAGCAAGTATGCAGCGGCTGCGGCGTTACGGTGCAGACCGGCCATGCCGATCAGCTCGGCTATGTCCCGGCGGCCGCGCTGACTCGTTCGCCGCTGATTTGCCAGCGCTGCTTCCGGATTAAGCATTATAACGAAGCGGCTTCCGTGGCGCTGGATCAGGATGATTTTTTGCGTTTGCTGGGGCGAATCGGCCAGGAGGACGCGCTGGTCATCCATATTGTCGATCTGTTCGATTTTGACGGCAGCGTCATTTCCGGACTCCAGCGGTTCGTCGGGAATAATCCGGTGCTGCTTGTCGTGAACAAGATCGATCTACTGCCCCGTTCGACGAATTGGAACCGCCTGACGAACTGGGTGCAGCGGCAAGCGAAGGAGCATGGCCTCCGCATAGTGGATGTCATGCTCGTCAGCGCCAAGCGCAATGCCGGCTTCGAGCGGCTCGTGGAGCAGATGAGCCATTGGCGGCGCGGCCGCGATGTCTATGTCGTCGGAGCGACAAACGTCGGCAAATCCACGCTGATAAACCGTCTTATTCATGATTACAGCGATATGGAGCGCGAGCTGACGACTTCCCGTTATCCGGGAACGACACTGGATGTCGTACATATTCCGCTCGATGACGGCAAGCATATCATTGATACGCCGGGCATCGTCTATACGAGCCGCTTGACGGAATTGGCCAGCCGACAAGATCTGGGGGCCCTGCTGCCGGACAAGCCGCTCAAGCCGTCTGTCTACCAATTGAACGAAGGGCAGGTGCTGTTTTTCGGGGCGTTTGCGCGCTTTGATTTTGTGGAAGGGGAACGGCAATCCTTTACATGCTACATATCAAATGGACTTCCCATCCACCGGACGAAGCTGGATCGGGCAGACGCCTTGTATAAAGAGCACCGTGGCGAGCTACTGTCGCCGCCGACGCGGGATCGCCTGAATGAGCTGCCGGCCTGGACGAAGCATCAGTACCGGATTGCGACAGGAGCTGAGACCGATATATTCATCTCAGGGCTTGGATGGATCAAATGCAACGGCAAGGAAGGGGCGCTCGTTGAAATCCACGCGCCCAAAGGGGTTAAGGTGTTGACCCGCCGTGCGATGATCTAGCACAATATACCGGGGGGGGGGCGGAGACTATGGTACAAAACGATCTGGCCGGGACGATGCGGCCTTCGGCGGCCATCGACAGCTCGACCGCCGTGTTCGCGGTCATCGGCGATCCGATCAAGCATTCCACATCGCCGTTGATGCACAATGCCGCCCTGCGGGAGCTTGGGCTGAACGCCGTATATACGGCGTTTCATGTCGCGTCCGAACAGTTGGAGCAGGCCGTGCAGGGCATGCGCGCGCTAGGCATGTGCGGAATGAATGTGACCATTCCGCACAAGGAAGCGGTCATGGCGCATCTGGATGAAGTGGATGAGAGTGCGAGTGTCATCGGCGCTGTCAACACCATCGTCAACCGGAGTGGCCGGTTGATCGGCTATAATACGGACGGTCTCGGGTTCGTCCGCTCGCTGCAAGAGGAGATATTCTCCAATCTCCACCAGTCCCGGATCTTGCTGATCGGGGCGGGCGGTGCGGCGCGCGGCATCGCTTATGCGCTGCTGAAGGCGGGATGCCGCCGCTTGCAGATTGCCAATCGCACGCTGGAACGGGCCGAGGTGCTGGCGCGCGATCTGTCTGCCTTCGGGACGGTAGCTGCCGTCCAGCTCGGCACGCGGCCGACTATCGACGCGCATGAGGTGGATATCGTCATTCATACGACCTCCGTCGGCATGCATCCGGATGGGGAGGCGGTGCCGTTCGATCCCGACTGGCTGCGGCCGGATATGATCGTAAGCGACATCGTCTACAACCCGCTGAAGACGGCCTTGCTGCGGGAAGCGGGCAAGCGCGGCTGCCGCACGCACAGCGGACTCGGCATGTTCGTCTATCAGGGCGCAATCGCGCTGGAGCTGTGGACGGGCGCCGCCGCGCCTGTACCCTTGATGCGGGAGCAAGTATGGAATACATTGCGACACGAATAAACCATTGTTATTATCAGACATATAAGGAAGGGGAAAACATGCTAACAGGAAAACAAAAGCGCTATTTGCGCTCGCTCGCACATCATGTGCAGCCTATTTTTCAAGTAGGCAAAGGGGGAACCAACGATCAGCTTATCCGCCATATCGAGGAAGCGCTGGAGGTGCGCGAGCTGATCAAAGTATCGATTTTGAGCAACTGCATGGACGATCGCTTCGAGGTTGCCGATGAATTGGCAGGCCGCTCGGGAGCCGAGCTGGTCCAAGTCATCGGGAAGACGATCGTGCTCTACAAGGAATCGGCTGAACATAAACAGATTGAAATGCCATAAACCCGCCGGAGGTGCAGACGTGAGACAAATCGGGATTATGGGCGGGACGCTTAATCCGATCCACCTGGGGCATCTGGTGGCTGCCGAATGCGCCCGCGAAGCCGCAAATCTGGATGAGGTGTGGTTCATGCCCGCTCACGTGCCGCCGCACAAGACGAATCATCCTCAGGCGGAGGGGAAGCATCGCCTGGAGATGACCAAGCTGGCCATCGCGGGCAACCCGTCGTTCCGGGCGAGCGATTGGGAGCTGGCACGAGGCGGGGTGTCCTACACGTATGATACCGTCCTCTCGCTGCGGGCCGCCTACCTGGATGTAAGCTGGCACTGGATTATCGGCGGGGATATGGTGGATTACTTGCCGAAGTGGCACCGGATCGATGAATTGATGCGTCTAATCCGCTTCGTCGGACTGCACCGGCCGGGCATCCGCTGGAGCGAGGAGAAACTGCCTGCCGCATGGCGCGGCCGCATACTGGGGGCTGACATGCCCCAGATGGATATCTCCTCGACGGATATCCGGCAGCGAAGAGCGGCGGGACGATCGATCCGCTATCTCGTTCCGGAAGCAGTCGAACATTACATGGCAAGGTGGGGATTATATGAATCTGACGCACCAGCAATTAATTGAATCCGTCCAGGCGCAGATGCCGGCCGCGCGCTGGCAGCATACCGAGGGCGTGATGGATACAGCCGTGATTTTGGCCCGCCGCTTCGGCGCGGATCCGGAGAAGGCGGAACTGGCGGCGATTCTTCATGATGTCGCCAAATATTGGCCGACCGACCGGATGGAACGCGTCATTCACGAAGAAAATTTGCCGCCTGAGCTGCTGGAATACGACAAGCAGCTGTGGCACGCGCCCGTCGGCGCGGCCGTCGCCGCCCGGGACTATGGCGTGCAGGACGAAGAGGTTTTGGATGCGATTCAGTATCATACATCGGGCCGGGCGCCGATGACGCTGCTCGATAAGGTGGTCTGTCTGGCGGATTATATCGAGCCCGGGCGCGATTTTCCGGACGTGGATCGCATCCGGGAACTGGCCGAGCAGGATGTCAATCTCGCGCTCATCGCTGGCTTCGATTCGACGATCGGCTATTTGCTTTCCCAGCGCCGCCGTATTTTTCCGCTTACGGTCATTGCGCGGAACCGGCTGATTGAAGAATTAGAGCAGAATTAGGGAAGTCTAACGGCATAAGGGAAGCGGAGCTGCCTGCAATTGCGTTGCCGGAGTGCCAGTACATGAGGATTAAGGGAGGTTACGGTATGACCATTCAACCAAGTGAGCTGCTCGACATTGTCGTCGCGGCAGCGGAAGAGAAAAAAGCGATGGATCTCGTCGTGCTCGATCTGCAGGAGATTTCCCTGATTGCGGATTATTTTGTCATTTGCCACGGGAATTCCGACACCCAGGTGCAGGCCATCACGAACGAGGTGCGCAAACGGGTTCACGAAGCAGGCGGAGCGGTCCGGGGAATGGAAGGCATGGAATCCTCGCGCTGGGTCCTGCTCGATCTCGGCGATATCGTCATCCACATCTTCCATCGCGATGAGCGCGAATACTACAACATCGAGAAGCTGTGGTCCGACGCGAAAGTTGTGGAGATGGCATGACGCTGACGGCGGGCACGATCAGACGACTGCAGGTGGCACGGGAGGTATCGCCTTACGGTTTCTTTCTGACAGACGGGCAACAGGACGTCATTCTACATTATTCCGAACTGACAGATTCCGTGAAGCCGGGTGACGAGGTCGACGTCTTTCTATTCTATGATACGGAGGATCGGCTCGCGTCGACGATGAAGCGCCCGTTACTGACACTGGATGAGATTGCACCCCTCCAGGTGGCGGATATTCATCCGCGATATGGCTGCTTCCTGGAAATGGGCATCGGGCGTCAACTCCTGCTTCCGAAGAGCGAACTGCCCGAATACGAGCCGCTTCATCCTCAAGTTGGGGACACGGTCTATACGAAGATGGTCCACGACCGGGTAGGCCGGCTCGTGGCGCAGGCGGCGCTGGAACAGGATCTCGTTCCGCTGGCCTTCCATGCGCCGGCCGCTTGGCGCAACACATGGCATGAGGCCGTCGTCTACCGGCCGCTGAAGATGGGGACATTCCTCGTGCTTGACGGCGATCCGATCGGCTTTGGCGTCATCGGATTCCTGCACGAGTCGATTCGGCCGCGGCCGCTTCGGCTCGGGGAGAAGGTGCACGTGCGCGTCACCCATATCCGCGAGGACGGTCGCGTGAACGTAACTATGGCCGAACGCAAGGAAATTGGCATGGATCGGGATGCGGAGCGGCTGTTCTCATTTCTACGGGAACGTCCGAACGGAGCGATGCCGTATTCGGACGAGACGCCGGCCGATATGGTGAAGCAGCGGTTCGGCATGAGCAAGTCGGCGTTCAAGCGCGCGGTCGGGCGGCTGATGAGGGCCGGCCTCGTCAAGCAGGAAGGAAGCTGGACGGAGCTAACGGAGACAGGCGCGGCGCTTGGCCCGGATCAGCTGCAGCAGATCGTCCAGGCAGAGAAGACGGGGCCGCCGCGGCTGAAGAAGCGCTGACAACGCCACAGCCCGAGGGAAGGACGGAGAGGCTTGATGGAATCTTACGGCCGCTTTGCCGCGGTCTATGATCGCTTGATGGAGGATATGCCTTATGACGCCTGGGTGGAATTCGCGGAGGAGGCGTGGCGGCGCTATATGTCGTCGAAGCCGGAGCGGATTGTCGATCTGGGCTGCGGAACAGGCAACATTACACTTCCGCTCGCAGCCAGAGGCTACGCGCTGACCGGCATCGACCTGTCCGAGACGATGCTGGCCGTCGCCGAGCAGAAGTCCGCTACCGCACGCGCGAAGTCCGGCAGCATCCGTTGGCTGTGCCAGGATATGCGGGAATGGAATGCGGGCGAGCCGGCAGACGCTGTCGTCTCGTTCTGCGACTGCTTGAATTACATGACCGAAGAGGTGGATGTGAAGTGGGTGTTCGCGGCCACGTACCGGCAGTTGCGCGCCGGGGGCGTCTTCTTGTTCGATGTGCATTCGATTCGCCACTTCGAGTCGTACGCGGAATCGCAGCCTTTTGCGTATGACGAGGACGATCTGGCCTATATCTGGTTCTGTGAGTACGATGAAGCACGCCGGGAAATCGAGCATCAGTTAACCTTTTTCATTCGGCAAGATGGCGGCTCCCTGTTCGAACGGGTCGACGAAGCTCATGTTCAGCGTGCCTATGAGACGGTAGAGATAGTGTCGTGGCTGCGCGAGGCCGGATTTACCCGCGTGGAAATGGTTGCCGACTTCGCATGGGATCCGCCGAACAGCCAGTCCGCGCGTATTTTCTATGCTGCGGTGAAGGAATAGCCGCCTGTGAAGCGATGTCTAGGCGGCAATCATTGACAAGATCCATCATTTTCATTATGATATAATTACTTGCGTAAGCTGGTCAAGGTTATGCATACAATTGAAGAAGTGCAATCAGACTGTGATGAGGATTAGTAGCTCGGTGCGCGCATCGAACAGAGAGCCGGCGGTTGGTGGAAGCCGGTGATGGGCAGGAGCGAACTCGCCTCGGAGTCTTGCAGCCGAACGGCAGGGAGGCTGTGACGATTCACCGGCGTTAACGGTGCAGAGGGAGTGGAAGGCAAAGCATGCCCTTCGCTAACTAGGGTGGTACCACGGGAATTGAACCTCTCGTCCCTAGCGTTTTCGCTAAGGGCGGGAGGTTTTTTTGGCTGTATCGGAATAGATAAGCGGCGGACACGCGCGTGACGTTTCGGTGGCAGCAGCATGAACCAGGCCCGGTGTCCGGCCGTGTCCTGCGGTTCAAGCATGATGATATTCGCATAAGGTGCGGGGCGGGCTGCGCGCGCAGCCTTTGCCGGGCACGGCAAGGAGGATTACGGATGAGTCAAGAAGTCAACCAGCCGCATGGCTATCAACCGCAAATTTTGGAGAAGAAATGGCAGCAGTACTGGGAGGAGCACAAGACGTTCGCTATGGAGGAGAACTCCGGCAAGCCGAAGTTCTACGCACTCGACATGTTCCCGTATCCTTCGGGCGCAGGGCTGCACGTCGGCCACCCGGAAGGATATACGGCAACCGATATCATTTCCCGATTCAAGCGCATGGGGGGGTACAATGTGCTTCATCCGATGGGCTGGGATGCGTTCGGTCTTCCGGCTGAGCAGCACGCGCTCGACACGGGCGAGCATCCGCGCGACATTACGGTGAAGAACATCAACAATTTCCGCCGCCAGATTAAGTCGCTTGGCTTCTCTTACGACTGGGCCCGGGAGATCAGCACGACCGATCCCGACTATTACAAATGGACCCAGTGGATCTTCATCCAGCTCTACAAGCGCGGACTCGCGTATGAAGCGGAGATTCCGGTGAACTGGTGTCCAGCGCTCGGCACGGTGCTGGCCAACGAGGAAGTGATCGACGGCAAGTCGGAACGCGGCGGCCATCCGGTCATTCGCAAGCCGATGCGGCAATGGGTGCTGAAGATTACGGAATATGCGGAGCGGCTGCTCGAAGATCTGGATGAGCTGGATTGGCCGGAGAGCTTGAAGGATATGCAGCGCAATTGGATCGGACGCTCCGAAGGGGCAGAGGTTCGCTTCGCGATCGACGGACATGAGGATCCTATCATCGTGTTCACAACCCGACCGGACACATTGTTCGGCGCGACATACTGCGTCTTGGCGCCGGAACACGAGCTGGTTGGCCGAATCACGACTTCCGGACAGCAAGCGGCGGTTCAAGCCTACCAAGAGCAGGCTGCGCGCAAGAGCGACCTGGAGCGGACTGATCTCGCGAAGGATAAGACCGGGGTGTTCACCGGCGCGTATGCGATCAACCCGGTGAACGGGGCGAAGCTCCCGATCTGGATTGCCGACTACGTTCTCGCCGGCTACGGAACCGGGGCCATCATGGCCGTTCCGGGTCATGATCAGCGGGACTGGGAATTCGCGAAGCAATTCGAGCTGCCGATCGTGGAAGTTGTCTCCGGTGGAGATGTAACGAAGGAAGCGTTCAGCGGCGACGCGCCGCATGTGAACTCGGACTTCCTGAACGGACTCGGCAATGACCAGGCGATTGCCCGCATGAACGAGTGGTTGTGTACGGAAGGCATCGGCCAGCCTAAGGTTACGTACCGTTTGCGCGACTGGCTGTTCAGCCGCCAGCGATATTGGGGGGAGCCGATTCCGATGATTCATCTGGAAGACGGCACGATGAAGCCGATTCCGGAGTCGGAGCTGCCGCTAATGCTGCCGGAGGTCGATCACATTCAGCCGTCGGGCACCGGCGAATCGCCGCTGGCGAACGTTGCCAATTGGGTGAATACGGTTGATCCGGAGACCGGGATGCGTGCGCGCCGCGAGACGAACACGATGCCGCAGTGGGCCGGAAGCTGCTGGTACTATCTGCGCTACATCGATCCGAAGAACGAGAAGGAGCTGTGCTCCAAGGAGAAGCAGGCTGAATGGCTGCCGGTCGATCTGTATATCGGCGGGGTCGAGCATGCGGTCCTCCACTTGCTGTATGCGCGCTTCTGGCATAAGGTGCTCTACGATATCGGCGTCGTCGACACGAAGGAGCCGTTCCAGAAGCTGGTCAACCAGGGGATGATACTCGGTACGAATGGAGAGAAAATGTCCAAATCGCGCGGCAATGTCATTAATCCGGATGACATCGTGAACGAATTTGGCGCCGATACGCTGCGGATGTATGAAATGTTCATGGGGCCGCTCGAGATTACGAAGCCATGGAACGAGAAGGGCGTCGAAGGCATGTTCCGCTTCCTGAACCGGATCTGGCGCCTGTTCATTGCGGAGGACGGCCAGTTGAACAGCAAGATTACGGACGGGCCGGGAGAAGACAGCTTCATCCGCACCTGGCACAAGACCGTGAAGAAAGTGACCGAGGATATGGAGGCGATGCGCTTCAATACGGCCATCAGCCAACTGATGATCTTCATTAATGACGCATATAAGGCAGAGACGCTGCCGCGCCAGGCGATGGAGAACTTCGTGCAGCTGCTGTCGCCGCTTGCTCCCCATATTGCGGAGGAATTGTGGCAGCGCCTGGGGCATAACGATACCATCACGTATGTGCCGTGGCCATCGTATGACGAAGGATTGACGGTGGACGCCGAAGTGGAGATCGTCATTCAAGTGAACGGCAAGATAGCGGATCGGATTCGAATCGCCGCCGATGCGGATGAAGCCGCCATGCAGGACAAAGCGATGTCTCTGCCGAACGTTCAGGACGCCATGGCAGGCAAGACCGTCCGTAAAGTCATCGCTGTCCAAGGCCGACTCGTCAATATTGTGGTCGGTTAACTTCCTGCCCAACGAGTTGGGAGTGAATCTTTTCCAGGTCCTCTTCATATTTCGCGTGGGTGACATGAATAAGCTGGTGGAACATATCTGCCAGCTCTTCATTCATCAGCCGGAGCGCCTCGGCGGTGATGCCGCCGGGGACAGCTACGCGCTGCTGCAACTGTTCCGGAGTGAACCCCCCTTCCGTCAGGAGCTTGCCGGTGCCCAGCAGCATCTCGCAGGCGAGGCGCGACGCTTCGCCCCGGCCGATACCGGTTGCTTCCGTCGCGGCATCGATCCACCGCTGCAGGAAGAAAGCGATGAACGCCGGTCCGCAGCTGGACAAGTCGGAAGAGATGCGGGTGTACTCCTCATCGATGTGCAGCGGTTGGCTGATGGATGACATCAGCCGCTCCAGGAGCTCCCGATCCTCGGTCTGCATCCGGCTGCCGTACATACAGAGCGAAGAGCCGCTTCGGACATAACTTGTGATGCTCGGGATGATTTTCGCCACTTTGCAGGGCAGCTTTCTCTCCAAGTGCTCAAGCAGCACCGGACTCGTAATCGACACCAGGATGAGATCCGGGTGCGCGGCATGCTGTATCTCCTCCAGGATCGGCTTGAATTCCAACGGCTTGACGCACAGGAAGACAATGTCGCTGAACCGGACCGTGTCCACATTGCTCGGCGACACTTGAAGCCCGGGATGTTGAGATGCAAGGCGCTGTACTTTATCCACCGTACGGTTGCTCGCGATAACCTGCTCCGGTGTCACAGCGTTGGATTGAATCAACGCATTGATCAGCGTTGTCCCCATACTTCCCGTACCGATAAATCCGACCTTCACGGATGTTCCCTCCTTTGTTTGCACATTTGCATATCCTGACGCACAATACCTAATCAATACGAATGGCTATTCTATGTTACTACCTATATGTACGATGGGTTGGCCAATATACGTGTTCTATTGAAAGGAGCATATGGATGAAAAAGAGCCGTCATACGTTATCCTTGCGCGCTTGGGTTGGTTTGACGGGCCTGGCGATTGCCGGGCTGGCCGTCTCCATGGGCTTATGGCTGAAGCCGCAATGGGAGGAGGCTGCGGGCGGGTGGACGCCGCTCAATGAAGCGATTGCCGAGCGTCTCGCTGTCGAGCGAGAGCAAGGTTCCGAATCGTCCTCGAAGGCGGGTCAAAGCATCAGTCGCAGTGCAGGAGACCCGAATCAGCTGCTAACGGTGCAGCCGGATAAGAAGCGGGCAGAATCCGAACCGGGCGAACAAGCGGGCGGCGCTCTCACCTCGACCGAAGCTTCTGCCGCGGCCCCTTCGGCAGACGAGAAGGCGAAGGACGCCGCCAGCGGGCGCATCAATATTAACGAAGCCGATGCGGACGCCTTAATGAAGCTGCCGGGCATCGGTCCGCGCAAGTCGCAAGCCATCGTGATGTATCGGGACAGTTATGGCCCGTTTCAGCGGCTCGAGGATTTGAAGAAGGTCAAAGGAATCGGTCCCGCTATCTTCGCCAAGCTGCGCGATCAAGTCTCGATCGAGTAACGGAACGAGCGTCCGGCTAGGTATCCGGTTGCGCAGCGAAGGCAACGTGCTTAGAATGAAGGTAAGTACGATGGCAGTGGTTATCAGCCTACAACAGACGGGGGAATGAATCGGATGACAACAAGTGTACGCAAAGATTGGGATACCTACTTCATGGATATTGCCTATATGGTGTCTACACGTTCACGCTGTCCTAGGCGGCATGTCGGCACTGTGCTGGTGCAGGGCAAGAAGCTGCTTGGAACGGCCTATAACGGAGCGCCTATGGACGTGCCGGATTGCAGCGAAGCCGGATGCATGATTGTCGAGCAGTATGAGAAGATCGTCGTTGACGGCGAGGAACAGATGGTGAAGAAGGAACGGTGCATCCGCACCATTCATGCGGAGCAGAATCTGCTGCTGTTCACGGATCGGATCGACAGAGAGGGCTCCACGGTATACGTGACGGACGAGCCGTGCTGGACCTGCGCCAATATGTTGGCGAACAGCGGCGTGACGGAGATCGTCTACCACCGTCCTTATCCGAAGGACAGCGAGAAGGTTGCGGCGATGATGAAGCAGAAGGGAATTGCATTCCGGGCGCTGGCCTCCTTTCAGGCGCCGCAGGAAACGATAATGGATACGACAGATTCATAATGAGGGGAAGAACCTCCATGCCGGAATTCCGGGCAAGCCATGAACATCGGTGGCTGCGGAACGATGGCGTGGAGTTTTTTTTGCGTTGGGCGATCCTCGGTTGGATGGCCGCCTGGTCTAGCCGGTACCATGCGGGACAACGGACGCCAAGAAGCATGTCAAGCGAAATGCAGACCAGGAGGTGAAGTTGAAATGCTGTCGAGCAGACCGATTGTTGTCGTGGCCGGCTGTGTCGTCATCGGGATTCACGTTTCGGCCGTATTATCCGCTGTGCACGCCGTACTGGCCGTAACGGGATTGCTGCTAATGCTTCCGCTAGGATGGGCGCTTCGGTGGTGCAGCGGGAAGCAGGCGGCTCTGTACGGAGCGGCGCTTCTATGTTCGGCGTCGCTATACATCGTAACGGAGCACAGCAACGCCAGCCGCTGGACGCCGCCTGCCAATGCCAGCCAGCCGGCAGTAGAGGGGAACTGGGACGGATATATCCTATCTCCGGCAGAGCGTGACGGGGACCGGGTGCAGTTCCAGTTCCGGGCCGTCTCATGGCAGGACGAAGGAGCCGGCCCGCAGCCCGTGAACGAGAAGCTGCTTGTCCAGATCCGGCTATCCGCGCCGTCGGAGCTGGATGCAGTGGCGCGATGGCAGCGAGGCCAGGCCGTGCGCCTTCATGGTCAGATGTCCGCGCCGAGCGACGGATCGAACTTCGGGACGTTCAGCTATCGGGAATATCTTCGGGCGCAACGCATCCATTGGATGATCCAGGTTGCGGGAGCGGAGCAGATCGCCATCATGGACGATTTGAGCCAGAACGGATACCAGCGGGCGGAACAGGTCGTGCAGCAGGCACTTGCCCATGCCGATCAGGTACGCCGTGCGCTGCTGGAGCTTATGGAGCGGCTATATAAGCAGCCGCATCGCGGATATATGCAAGGGCTAGTACTTGGAAGCAGGACGGAATTGGCCCCCGATATATACCTCCATTTCTCGGAGCTGGGCCTGACGCATGTGCTTGCCATTTCGGGACTTCATGTCGGCGTCTTCGCCGGGGCGCTGCTCGGCCTGCTCCGGCTGTTCCGCCTCTCGAAGGAGAAGGGGCTAGCGGTCGTCCAATGCTGCCTCCCGGTTTATATGCTGCTGACGGGAGCGGCTCCTTCGGTAATCCGGGCAGGATTGATGTCGATGGTTTCCCTGTACTGCTTGCGCAAGGGCTGGCTGAAGGACGGACTCCACATTTTGGCCCTCGTCCTGGTAGCGATGCTGCTGTGGAATCCGTATGATGCACTTCAGATCGGCTTTCAACTATCATTCGCCGTGACCGCCGGATTGATTATCGGGGTGCCCCGCGTCGTGCGGCTGCTGCCGGCCTGGCCGCGGTGGCTGTCCGCTTCGGCCGCCGTAACCTTGGTCGCCCAGGCCGTATCTTTTCCGTTGACCGCTTATTATTTCCACCAATTTTCGCTCTTGTCGTTCGCGGCTAACTTCCTGCTCGTTCCGTTCATCAGTCTTGTCGTGCTCCCTGCTGGAACGATCTCGCTCCTTGCGGGCCTACTCTATGAACCATTAGCCCGCCCGATAGCTTGGGTTGTGTCATGGATGAACGAGCTGACGTTCCGGATCGTCGAATGGCTGGCAGCCATCGAAGGCACGAGCTTAATCTGGCCGCAGCTCCCGTTATGGTGGATTGGGGCCTACTACGGCAGTCTATGTCTCGTCTTGTCTTCATGGCGCTGGGCGGCTGTAAATGCAAGAGCGTCGCTTCGCAGCAGGGACGGCGATACGCAGCCGCTTGGCTCATTCGTGGCGGTGCGGGCGTCCCCGCCAGGTATCCGCCGCATCGGCTCCGTCCTGGCGGCCGTTCCGCTCGCCGCGCTTCTTGTCTGGGGCTACAGGGATGGCCTCGGTAGAGATGCTGTAATCAGCTTCATTGATGTCGGCCAAGGCGACAGCATGTTGATTCGTACGGCTTCCGGCAAGCATGTGCTGGTCGACGGAGGAGGAACGACGAATTTCCACAGGCCGGGGGAGCGATGGAGGGAACGCCGCGTGCCATTCGAGATCGGTGAGAAGGTGATCGTTCCCCTGTTGAAGCAGCGGGGCGTCCGGCGGCTGGACGCGGTCGTGCTGACACATGCCGATCAAGATCATGCCGGCGGGCTATTGGCGGTATTGCGGCATATGCCGGTCAGCCGCCTCATTACGAACGGCACGTGGAAGTCTTCGGCGACGATGGTTGAGCTGTACCGGACGGCGCTAGAGAAGCGCATCCCGATCAGCGGTGGACAGGCCGGCAATTCGTGGATGGTCGACGAATGGACCCGGATAGACGTCCTCTATCCGATGCCGGATAACGGTGCGAATCTTCTCCCGGAAGAGGAGGATCAAAATCGCGCCTCCCTCGTTCTGCTGCTGACGCTGACCCATCCGCGCAGCAAGGCGCAGGCGACGATATTGCTGACGGGGGATGTGGAAGCCGATGGAGAACGGCGCATGCTTGACGGCACTGCAGGCCAAGGCCGGCTGCCGCCCGTCGATGTATACAAGGTAGCGCATCACGGAAGCCGGACGTCATCCACACCGGAATGGGTAGAAGCGATGCGGCCGACGGCAGGCGTCATCTCGCTCGGACGCAACAATCGCTTCGGACATCCGCATCCGAACGTGCTGGCCACATTGGCGCGCGTGCAGGTGCCCGTGCTCCGGACCGATCGGGACGGGGAGATCCAGTTCAGGTTGACGGTGCAGGGTTTGAAGGTACGGACAAAGCGTGATAGGATAGTTCTGTAGAGTGAAAGAGAGCCATTTGAAGCACGTCTGCTTGACGTGCTTTTTGCGGCTTGTCACCTTGTTGTATTTGTTGTTGTACCGTACCATACAAATACTAGGTATCTTTTGCTATGCGAAGTGATGAATTTATGCAAAGGAGAAAATAAACTACAATTTGGAAGTGAACCACTGCAACCATTTGCGGCTTACTCACGTCAATGGATATGCAAGAGAGGGGGATAACAGGTAGTGGATTCGGGACTGATACGAGCCGCTCAATCCGGCGATCGCGACGCTTTAATCACTCTTTTGCGTGAAATAGAACAATATGTGTATCGGACAGCTTATTATATTCTTAATCATGAGCAGGATGCACTGGATGCGTCCCAAGAAGCCTTAATCCGGATTTATTCGAAAATTGAATCTTATGAGGAAAAAGCTCAGTTCAAAACATGGGTGCAGCGGATTGTCACGAATATTTGCATTGACAAGTTCCGGCGCAATCGACCGACTGTCTCGATGGATGAGCATGACCTCGTATTTGTCGGGGAAGAGAGTGTAGAGAAGGAAGTCATGTCCGCATACGTGGCTCAGGATATACGTGAGGCAATCGATCGGCTGCCTGAACATCATCGTGCGGTCGTCGTTCTGCGATATCTGCAAGATTTCTCATACAACGAGATTGCGGAGAGCTTGAATTTGCCGTTGAACACCGTCAAATCCTATCTATTTCGCGCCCGGCAACAACTGCAGACGATGCTGCAAGATTATGAGAAAGGGGGTGTACGAGGATGAACTGTTCAGAGGTGATGGAATTGAAGCAATGCAGCTTGGACGGTGGATTGACGCAGTCGGAAGAGAGCCTGATGACAGAGCATATCCGCCGCTGCCCCGCTTGCGTCGAGATGGCAGAGCGGTTAGAGAATATTCATCAAGAACTGGTTCGGTTGCCGCAGGTCACTCCACCTTACAGCTTGGTGGATGCGATTTTGCCTTCATTGCAACAGATAGATAAGCCGCAGGCCGTAGCATCAATACAGAAATGGTATAGCAAGCGGCAATGGCGTGCAGGCGCAGTGGTGGCCGCAGGTCTCGTTTTCGGATTATTCATGGTGATGTTCAAGCCGCCGACGGCGACGGAACAGGCAGGAGATTTCACGGAATTGATGCAATCGGCGCAGGAGTCCGACGCCGCACCGGATTCGAGCCGGCCTCTTCAGATCAATCAACCGGACGGGAAGACGGTGCCGCAGGAAGGCAATCCCGGAACGGATGCGGAAGACAAGGCATCGCACAAGGATCAACAACAGGATGGCCAAGCGCCCGGCGACGCTAGACAGAAGAGGGAGGATGCGCTGAACACAGCGCCGATGAAGCCAGAGGCGGACGGCCAGGCAGGTGGCCGTCACCAGAGCAGGGGGGAAGAACAGGCCCAAAAGCCAGTGGCAACGCCTGCTGAAAAGCAAGACGAGATCGAGAGTCAAGACAAGTTGGCCGAAGAGCCTGCGGCCGGCAAGCAGAACACGGGTACGAAGCAAGTCGAACCGCAGGAGAGCAGGGTGGCGCCATCCATTGCTGCCGTTCCGGGAAATGAAAACCCGGAAAATGGTTCGAGTACCGACACGGGGATAGCGGATAAGGAGCTGGAGCGTCGTTCTCTGTTCGTGGCGTCGAAGGAAGCGACATCGCCGGACGGCAAGTGGATGGTCGTATGGGAGAACGGACAGCTCCTGTTGTACGGTGTCAACGACGCGGAGCAGTCCAAGCTGCAGACACTGGCATTCGCCGACATGCCGGAAGAGCTGATCTGGTCTTCGGATAGCCGTCGTCTGGAGGTGAAGGCGCGCACGGCGGACGGACTACGGCAGTTCCATTATGACGTGTCTTCGAACGGACTGACGGAAGCAGCCGCTGGCGAGGTCGATACGAAGGAGCCTGTCGTGCTGCCCGGCACGACCAAGCCGGCCACCTAGACCGCCGAAGGCTCGCGCGTTGCCAAAAATGGGCAGCGCCATTTCCCCCTCCTCCCTCCGGGAAGCGGCACACATTCGGTGCGGCGCGCGTATGATGAGGTATCAATTAAATGATGCAAGTGACGTTCCCGTACGTCGTATGACCGTTTGCACGGAGTTTCTAGAGCTTCGCTGCAGGCGTTTATCATAGATGGTATGGGACAAAGGGACTTGTGCCGCCCGGCCAGGACTGTGCCGGTCCCTTTGTTTTTTTTGCGGCATTCCACAATTTTTGCTATCATGAAGTGCATAGACAGGGGGAGGCATCAGGCATTGGACATGAAAGTGGCGATGAAAGAGATCCAGCGCGGGGAGCCGTGCCCGTTATATGTACTGTATGGTACGGAAAAATATAGAATGCAAGAGTTTGTTCACTTTTTGCTGGAGCATGTTTTTGAGTCGGAGAACCGGGAATTGGCCGTGATGAAGATGGATACGGCCGAATCCCCAATTGAGGCCGTCATCGAGGAAGCGGAGACGCTGCCGTTTCTCGTGCCCCGCAAGTGCATCCTCGTCAAGGATCAATCGATTTTTGCCTCCGGCAAGGATAAGATGGAGCATCGCACTGAGCGGCTGCTTGAATATATGGAACAGCCGATGGAGACCAGTATCATCGTCTTCCAGGTGCAGGCGGACAAGCTGGATGAGCGCAAAAAGACAGTCAAGACGGCCAAGGCGAAGGCCGCGGTGCTCGCCTTTCAGCCGCTGGGGGCCGAAGAGCTGGCGCAGTGGGTGAAGCGGGAGACGGGCAAGCATCGCTGCTCCATCGCGGAGGAAGCGGTAACGGCCCTGTTGAACGCGGCAGGAACGAATCTGCAGGCACTGGCGGGCGAGATTGAGAAATGCTGCTTGTTCGCCGGGGAAGGCGGCGTCATTGATACAGCGACGATCGAGGGGCTCATTGCCAAAAGTACGGAGCAAAACGTATTCCAATTGGTCGAGGATGTCGTCCGCCATCGCGTCGGCAAGGCATTGGCGACCCTGCATGAGCTGCTGAAGCAGAAGGAGGAGCCGATTAAGATCATGGCGCTCATCGTCAGACAGCTCCGGATGATGCTTCAGGTCAAGGAACTGACGAATCAGAGCTTCACGCAGCAGCAGGCGGCCTCTCAACTCGGAATCCATCCTTATGCGGCCAGAATGGCGGCCGAACAGGCGCGCGCCTATGGAATCAATGTATTGGCCGGTTGGTTGGCCGAGGCGGCGGAGCTCGATTATGAGATGAAGTCGGGGCGGGTGAACAAGACGCTTGGCCTGGAAATGTTCATAATGCGGATGGCGGCGGGCAGCACGCGGAGCGGAACGGCCGGTTCCCGCTAGCCTGCCATCAACACAAGCCCGAAGACGGACGCGCGGCGTTCATCTTCGGGCTTCTTTACTGCATGTAAGTATGAAAGGCTGCCGCTTACGCTTGCGCGAGCAGAGCGTTCAATTTTTGTGCCAAGCGGGACTTCTTGCGGGCAGCTGCATTTTTGTGGACCAAGCCTTTTGTAACGGCTTTGTCCAATTTCTTCGAAGCCAGAGCGATAGCTCCTTTGGCGGTTTCCACTTCATTGTTAGCCAATGCAGCGTCTGCTGCTTTGACAGCCGTGCGAAGTGCGGACTTCTGAGAAGCGTTCAGCAGACGGCGCTTTTCGTTCGTTTTTACACGTTTCACAGCGGATTTAATGTTAGGCATTGCATTCACCTCCGTTGCATCGTAATGCGACAATCGAATCTATACCCTATCCAGATCACCATGATATAGATTCCCAACTCTAAATATTCTAGCATGACATACCCTAAAAAGCAATATGTTCTCCGCGGTATCCCGATTTGCCGGACAGGCATCGGCAGCCGATATTTCCGATGCCCCTGCATAAAGTTGGTCTCCATCACACACAATATCTGCAAAATGGAACTTTTGGGAGGTAGAACTTATGACGACGGATTTGCGCAATTATTCGGTTCGTACCGATTTGGCGCTGGAATCCAGGGAAATGGCATCCCCTGATCGCACCGCGGCCATCCCCGGGGTGCAGGAGCATGTCGAGGAGGAGCGCGGTGTCAAAATAACGCGGATTCACGTGCAGACAGAGGAAGGATCGCGCGCCATCGGCCGCATGCCAGGGCGTTACATTACGATCGAAGTACCGGGGTTGCGGCGCAAAGATACTGACCTCCAGAACCGCGTCGCCACATCGTTCGCGCAGATCTTCGCTTCTTTTCTCGAAGAAATCGGGATCAAATCTACCGGGAAAGTGCTTATCGTCGGTCTGGGGAACTGGAATGTGACTCCCGATTCACTCGGGCCGCTTGTCGTCGAGAATGTGCTGGTCACCCGCCATTACTTCGAGATCATGCCGGATCAAGTTAGCTACGGCTACCGGGAGGTGAGCGCCGTTGCCCCTGGCGTACTCGGCGTGACGGGGATCGAATCAAGCGATATCGTGCAAGGCATCGTCGATCGAATCCGCCCCGATCTTATCATCGCGATCGACGCGCTCGCATCCAAGGCGCTGGAGCGCGTCAATACGACGATCCAGGTTGCTGATATCGGGATTCATCCCGGCTCCGGCATCGGCAACAAGCGGCGCGGGCTGACCCGGGAGATTCTTGGCGTGCCGTGCATTGCCATCGGCGTGCCGACCGTATGCTACGCCTCAACCATCGTCAACAACGCCTTCGAAATGATGCGGGAGCACTTCAAGCAGGAAACGAATCAGACCCGGCAGATTCTCGGAATCCTTGATGAGATCGGTGAACAGGATCGGCTGCTGCTGGTGAAGGAAGTACTGGAGCCGCTTGGCCATGATCTGATCGTGACGCCGAAGGAAGTCGACGAATTCATGGAAGATATGGCCAATATTATCGCCAGCGGCCTGAACGCGGCGCTTCACGAAGCGGTCGACAGCAGCAACGTGTCCGCCTACACGCACTGATCATGAGAGGACGAGGACGCGTTGGAAATCCGAGACGACGGGACGGTCATTCTATTATCTCTTCTTAGTGCGGAGCATCGAAAAATATAGTTCTATCTCATAGAATGCCCTCATAGATTCTACTAAATGCACTCTCGCAATGGATAGAGAGAGTGAGACAGCAGGATAAAGGAGGGCATTGCTATGTTCCAGACGGTCAATGTTGCCAAATGGAAGCAGAAATGGATGCAGACGTTGCTCATGGGACGGACATTTCTGCTATTATCGATTGCTTCTGCCGTGTTTTTTATCGTACTTGGCCTTGGAGGATTGCTGGAACAGAAAATGGAGTCATCGCCGCTCGCTTCAATGAAGGGAGTCGCGGCACAGTTGTCCAGCCGCATTTTTGTCGACATGCTTGCGATGGAACTGCCGAATCTGCCCTCTGGAAAGGGGGGGACTTCCCTTACACGGACACAGATTGCCCAATTCCTCGTACAGATGGCAACCAATGTGAATCCGCTCGATCCACAATCGGTGATCGCCAGAGAAGTTCCGGGATTGAACAGTGAACAAGCGATTCCGCTCCGCTTAGGCATCGGGAATCCATCCGCCAAGGGGCCGGTTGATTATTCTTCGCCTCCGGCGGAATCAACTTTGCCGGAACACGGCGGGGAGCCGGTTGATACTTCTGGCGAGGGGGCACCGCCCCAGACGGAGACGGTGGAGCCCCAGCCCCTGCCGGATACAGAAGGAAGCGGGTCAAGCCCCAATCTGAAAGATTATGTCTTTATCTATCATTCTCATAACCGGGAATCGTGGAATCCGGAATTAAAGAACGAGAGCGCGAATCCGAACGACGCCACAATCAACGTGACGCTGGTCGGCAAGCATTTGCAGAAGGAACTGCAGAAGCGAGGGATCGGAGCCGTTCATTCCAATCAGGACTATGCGTCTACAATCAAAGGGTATAGCTGGAACTATTCTTACAAATACTCGAAGCAAACGGTTAAGCAGGCGATAGCAGGGCATCAGGATCTCCGGTTTTTCTTCGACATTCACCGGGACGCGCTGCGCCGCAAAGATTCGACAGTCGAGATTGAAGGCACCTCTTACGCCCAAGTTTATTTTGTCATCGGCCGCGCCAATCCCGCTTGGAGAGAGAACGAGAAGTTCGCCAAGGAGGTACATGACCGGCTAGAGAAGAAGTATTCCGGCATTTCAAGGGGAATCTGGGGCAAATCGACGGCGCAGGGGAACGGAGAATACAACCAATCGTTGTCGCCGAACAGCGTAATTATGGAGATCGGAGGCATTGACAACACACTGGAGGAAAATTGTCGGACCGCAGAGGTGCTGGCGGAGCTGATTGCCGCGATTGTGCGCGAGAAGACGAATGCGAAGCCGGTAATGAAGCTCGGGCTGTAGGAACAGAAGCGCCTGGCACCGACGCCGGGCCAAGCGCCCGAACAGAATACGGCAAGCCGGAAGAACACGCTGCCGGCGGCCCAGGGTTAAGGTGCTGAAACGGCTTGAACGGGTGGGCCGATGGAAGAATGATATAAGGAGGTTGCCGCTATGTCCCGTTTCGCGAAGCAGGTTGCAGGCATGATCGTTCTGTTGGTTGTCGGCGTCTTTATCGGAATGGAGGTGACCTCCGTCAGCATCGAGCGTATATACGGTCCGGTCGATGCGAGCCGGAACTCCCTCCCCGCCGATACGGCCTGGCCTGAACGGCCCGAGCTAGAGCCGCTCGCGAGCCGTCCGGCCGAACCGGTGCCCGATCAGGGCCAGGAAGCAGCGGTTCCGGACCATCCGCCGCAGAGGTGGCCGCTGGAAGCTGCTCCGCAGCCGCCTGTAGAGGAAGCGGCGGTCAATAAGCTAGCTGATCAGACGGCAGGCTTGCTGCAGACTTTATCGCAAGCGGGCATCCGTGCCATCGTCGGCTTGTTCGACGGATTATTTTGACGAACCCGGATCCGGAAGCGGCCGTTTTTCGATGCTGCGGTCCATAATCGCCTTTATATTGCTGTTGCCCCCTCAATCCGTTATAATGAATGAATTGAAACTTGGCTTAGCGGTGGGGGTATGGAATACGAATGACGGAAATGCTGTCACGACAAAAGAAGATTCGGAATTTTTGTATTATTGCGCATATTGATCACGGCAAGTCAACCCTTGCTGACCGGATTCTTGAATATACGGGAGCGCTGGCCGCCCGGGAAATGCAGTCGCAGGTTCTTGACAATTTGGATCTGGAGCGGGAGCGGGGAATTACGATCAAGCTCCAGGCGGTCCGTCTCACTTACAAGGCGGATGACGGAGAAGAGTATATTCTGAACCTAATCGATACTCCGGGCCACGTGGACTTCACGTATGAAGTATCACGGAGCCTGGCGGCCTGCGAAGGCGCTCTCCTCGTCGTCGATGCGGCGCAGGGCATTGAGGCGCAGACGCTGGCGAATGTCTATCTCGCGCTGGATAACAACCTGGAGATTTTCCCGGTAATCAACAAGATCGATCTGCCAAGTGCCGAACCGGAGCGCGTCAAGCAGGAGATCGAGGACGTGATCGGTCTCGATTGCTCGAATGTGGTGATGGCCTCCGCCAAGACGGGTATCGGCATCCGCGACATTCTTGAGCAGATTGTGAAGGAAGTGCCGGTGCCGACAGGGGATCCGGAGGAGCCGCTGAAGGCCCTTATCTTCGATTCCCATTATGATCCGTACAAAGGCGTCATCGTCTATATCCGGGTTATCGATGGCTCCATCCGCGCGGGCAGCAAGATTAAAATGATGGCGACAGACAAGACGTTCGAAGTCATCGAGGTCGGGGCATTCAAGCCGCGTATGACCATCATTGACGAGCTGAACGTGGGCGATGTCGGCTTCGTCGTCGCCGGCATCAAAAATGTGGGCGACACCCGCGTCGGGGATACGATTACAGATGCGTTGCGTCCGACTGCAGAGCCGCTGCCGGGCTACCGCCGCATCAACCCGATGGTATTCTGCGGACTGTATCCGATTGATACGTCCGACTATAATGATCTGCGCGAAGCGCTAGAGAAGCTGCAACTGAATGACGCTTCGCTCTCCTTCGAGCCGGAGACCTCGTCGGCGCTTGGCTTCGGCTTCCGCTGCGGCTTCCTCGGCTTGCTTCATATGGAGATTATTCAGGAGCGCATCGAGCGCGAATTCAATATTCCGCTCATTACGACGGCGCCAAGCGTAATTTATCATGTAACGCTCACGAGCGGAGAGAAGCTGACGATCGACAATCCGTCGAACTACCCGGATCAGAGCAAGCTCGATTACGTCGAGGAGCCATACGTCAAGGCCTCTATCATCGTTCCGAACGATTTCGTCGGCGCGATTATGGAGCTATGCCAGGGTAAACGCGGCGAGTTCGTCGATATGCAATATCTCGACACGACCCGGGTGACGATTACGTACCAGATTCCACTGTCCGAGATCGTATACGATTTCTTCGATCAGTTGAAATCGAGTACGCGCGGCTATGCCTCGTTCGACTACGAGCTGTCGGGTTACCGCAAATCGAATCTCGTCAAGATGGATATTCTGCTCAACAACGAGCAGGTCGATGCCTTGTCGGTTATCATTCACAAGGATCGGGCGTACCAGCGCGGCAAGCTGCTGTGCGAGAAGCTGCGCGAGCTGATTCCGCGTCAGATGTTCGAAGTGCCGGTCCAAGCGGCGATTGGAACGAAGATCGTCGCCCGCGAGACGGTCAAGGCAATGCGCAAGAACGTATTGGCCAAATGTTACGGGGGGGACATCTCCCGGAAGCGGAAGCTGCTGGAGAAGCAGAAGGAAGGCAAGAAGCGCATGAAGCAGGTCGGCAGCGTGGAAGTGCCGCAAGAAGCGTTCATGGCCGTTTTGAAAATCGACGACCAAAAATAGTGGATGCATCTAGGGTTCGGCGGTTTGGGTGTTTCTTAAAAACCTCTCCCCCACCGTACAGCCACCGAAAGGCGAAAATGGTGGGGGAGTTTCACCTTGCGTCATGTATAAGGCGCTCAAAGATATCTTGCGAGTGATGTAGATATATCAATCTCGAAATTAACAGACTTGCTCCATTACCAACTGATAATCGTGTAAAAATCATTTCAAAAGGTATTCTCTTTTTGAAAAAATGATTTGTGATCCTCCATATGAACAGCAGGTTAAAACCAATAACAAAGAAGCAACGAATACATTACTAGTATAAGGCATTGGAAATAACCACTGAAAAGGGTAAATAGAAAGGGAAAAGCCTCCTCTGGTCATATACTGAAATACACAGTATACACATAAGATGGTGTAGCTGAGAAGTGTATTTTTGGTAAGAACGATACAAAAAAATGAAAGACCCGAAAAGAATAATATACTAACAATTGGTAACACAATAATAAAGTGAACAATATAGAGCAAGGTCATTCGGATTACGCGAATGATTCCAAAAAAGGGCGCACGATAAGGCAAACTCAATAAGCTTTCCTTGCCATCTGACTCTACAATATCCTGACCATTTCTTTAATGTCCAATATTAAAGGATTCGTTCTGCTTTTTGATTCCATACTAAGTAACCTTCCTCAATCGTTGGATTCACTTCAACAGCTGCTTCATCTGGACGTTCCGTTGACAAGACGCGAAGTTCGACTGCATCAGTAGTTACTTCTGTAGAAATAACTTCTCCTTTCATGTGTAATTGATTATATTGCTCAGAACGGACTTTCCACTTCCATACTTTCCCTTTCGCTTGACTCGCCAATGCCTGCAACGATGGAAATGAAGTTGCATGGCCATTTTTGATTACTGCTAATGAACTGCAAGTAGCAGCAATATCTTCAACAATGTGTGTAGATAAAATTACAATTCGCTCTTCTGAAAGTGAGCGTAAAAGATTGCGGAAACGAATTCTTTCTGCTGGATCAAGACCCGCTGTCGGCTCATCGACAAGCACAATTTTCGGGCTTGCGATAAGTGCTTGTGCAATGCCTAACCTTCGTTTCATTCCACCAGAAAATGTACCTACCTTCTTGTTCCGTTCCTCTACTAAATTGACTTTATCCAGTAAAGCTTCGATTTCGATCCTTCGGTTTTTTTATCATGTATTCCTTTGAGTGAAGCAATATAGTCCATACATTCCATAGCTGAAATATTACGGAATACGCCAAAATGTTGAGGTAAATACCCTAGCATTTGACGAACTTCGTCAGGCTGCTTCCTCCAGTTCATTCCCTTGTATTGAATCTCACCGGAGTCAGCAATTAATATGGTTGCTAACGTCCGCATTAATGTTGTTTTGCCAGCTCCATTTGGGCCTAATAAACCAAACAACCCATGATTCATTTTTAAATGAATGGAGTGAAGAATTTTATATTTTCCAAATGATTTATTGAGGTTTTTGACGATAAGCTCACTCATTATACATTCCCCTTTTGAAGCATTCTTAAAGCCATTTCTCCCCAATCCACTAGTGAAACATCTTGATCTTGTAATGTTCCATATACGACCACAAGCATTTTTTTTATTTCTTCTATATAAGTTGAACGAAAGAAGATAGCAATCAAAGTCGAACGCATAGGCGGTCAATGATTTCATGAGGGTACTTCATGATTTCATCCATAAACTGACCGACACGCAGACGGATTTCGGAAACGGTGGAATAGAACACATTGTTGATCACACTGGACTTGAGCCATTTCCAGAGTCCTTCCACGATGTTTAACTGCGGGCTATATGGTGGCGGAAACACAAGCTTAAGCCGATTATTCTGTTCTTTCAGAAACGGCTGAAGCAGCTTTGCATGATGAATCCGGGCATTATCTAACACAAGAACAAGTTTCCCCGTCGGATAAGCCGCGAGGATCTTCTGGAGAAAGGCAAGAAAAGTTTCAGCCGTATAGTATTCGTCTTCTTGCCAAATGATTCGCCCCGTCTCATAGTCAACCGTCGCGAGTAGCTTGACCCCGCGATGCTTGCCCGTGGTTGGAATGATTCGTTGCTTCCCGCGAAGAAACCAGGTTTTCTGAATCGCTTGATAATCCCGAATCATGGATTCATCCTCGAACAGTAAGTGATCGATCTCGTGGTTCAGTAACTTTTTTTTAAATCGGGAAAGGTCGTTTCGGCAAACTGGCGTTGCTTCTCTGGATCTGCTGCCGCGAGCGTGTATGTTGGTTTCGTATAGCTGAGTCCTAAGCGTTCCATCACTCTGGAGATGCCTCGGAGTGAGTAGCGGTGACCTGGCAATGAGTTCAAGCGTCCAGTTGTGCTTGGCTGTAAAGCCGACCTCGTGGGGCACCGAATAGGCGACGGTCTGCTTCAACTGATCTTGCTGTTCCTTGGTTAACCGAGTAGGAGCACCAGATGAATGCTTGAGCCGCAAGGCGACCAATCCGCCGTTTTCGTACGCATGAATGTAATTGCTCACCGTCATTCGATTACGATTCAAAATTTCAGCGATTGCCATCATGGATGTGCCCTTCAAGTGCAAATAGATGGCTTGATAGCGTTCATACATTCGACGCTCTTTGGCTTCTTTCATGGCTTCTTTTACTTTTTCCAGTTCATTATGCTTATCCATGGCGTTCCCCACTTTGTCCGTTTCTTTATCTGTTTCTTATTCGACAAATGGTTCATTTTTCCTCGCCAAGGCTTGCTAAGAAATTTGATTCAACTTATATACTTTGCCCACATGATAAGCATCTGCGATAGCTTTGTACAAAAATTGAATAGGTTGGACGTTCGTTCCCTGGCTTGGAATATTCTCCACCGAACGATACAAAGATGTATGCTGAATATTCTCCGAAGCTAAAAACTCAATCAACGCATGTAAAATGACTGGATTGTGAGCCTCACGCTCCCTATATTGATTATTCCAGAAAAATGTATAGAAAATCGAAGAACTATGGGTAACGGCTTGGTAGTTCGATAAGCCGTACTTATCATTAATATAGAGCGTTCCATCCATGTATTTCATACTGTTGCGATGCTCATAGGAGTAGTATGGAACGACAAACACGTTACTTATATCTTCCCTCAAGTTAAACGATTCAACTTCCAACAAATGAGCGATTTCATCTATTCTATTTTGAATATCTGAAATCATGACATCTGCATCCCGCAAACGATCTGGGGGACGAACAACAGTTACATTGCCATCCTTGCTCCCTATTAATTTACCCGATAACAATGAAACACCGCTTGCCTTCCCTGCAAAAACATTTCGTTGTACTTCGGGCAGATTACTAAATACACTGTCGGAACTGCGGATAGTAATCTGATAATCCGCCTTTTTGCTTCGGATTGAATGAAACGTTAGCAGTTCATAACCATTCCACACGTTTGCAACGTTATAAATCCCAGGTACAGGAATCCACGGAAAATCAGCCGCAAGAAAATAGGAACTATCTTTGATAGGATGAAGCACGCCCGTCTCCCCATTTACATCCATCGAGATTTTCATGCTACCTTCCAGATTAGGCCATTCAATGTGGAGTACATCTCCCTCTCTTTTCCACTCGATTGTTTGATCGTTCAACTTTACATTAGATACTTGTAATCCATGATATAATGTGAATGGAAGCCAGTCATTTTGCTTCCTTCCTAAATGAATAGAAAGCGTCGCTGTATATGAAATTTTATTTTTCTGTTTGGATAGTATAAGATCATAATGATCGACTTCAAATACGTTCGTTGTTGATAGTGGATCTTCCGTCTTGACATACTGTCGATAAAAATGATAGTCATTTTCGTAATATAATAATTCATAGCTCCGAATGCCGCCGCGATCCAATGGGTGTGTGGCCATACATCCGGCAATTGAAGCAAAGATAATACTTACAAATAATAACCCAATTGTTTTCTTTCGTTCATTTGTTGTTTTCTCCCGATGCTTTTGACTTCCGACTGCGACACAAACAGCTATAATGGCTAGCAAGAAGAAAAACAATTTTTTCATCCAAATATCAAAGGAAACACGCAAACCTTCTACTTCTTGATAAGCAGTTTCTAGGTTTTTCTCCCCTTGATTCAAGTAACTAAGCGGAAGCGTCATCCATTTTGCTACATCGGTAGATGGGATAACATAGAGTATGAACTGATTAAGAGGACTCGTCAGAATCCATAACATAAATAAAAGGATCAAACTCCACCAACGAGAAGGAAAGAGCGTCTCCACTGCGTAACCAATGTAACCGCATGACAGCAATGTCATTCCCCAGTATAAAAAAATGTAACTAAAAAGCATGCCCCCGAAAAGAATAAATTCGCTGTGAACATAAACTACCAATCCTATGATTTCTAATGCTGCAAGACAAGTAAAAATAAGCACAACGAGTGACCATGCCGCCAATTTGGCAACGATCCGGATACTATCACCTGGGACTGAAGCCAATGTTTCAGCAAAGCAATATGTCTGTTCTCGCCGCGCGCTAAGCATCCCCATTAAAAACCCAACGATTGAGGCTGCCATACCAATATATCCTGACGATTGCAGAAATTGACCTACTTCTATATGTACACGTAAAAATGCACTATAACCTAAAAGCAAATATACGATTAAAATAACGAATGCAGCCCACATCCAGATACTTCGTTTATATAGTAAGCACTCCATTTTAAATATGGACAAAAAAGCGTTCAAGTTCAATCACCTCTTGGTAGCAGCCGAGACAGCTCCAGTGATAAGCAATGCACCAAGCATAGCGGATACAAATACTTTTTTCGCGATTTTCATTGAGAATACCTTCCTTCTTTATTTTATAACATGACCTATGCAGTCCAAGGTAAACCTTGGTAAATATCCGGTTTGGGCGTAGCCCAAAGAAGCATCAAATCATGCTCCGGCCAAAATAATTCAATAAGCCTTGCAAATGGCTGCACTT
>NZ_BALG01000086.1 GCF_000315235.1 Paenibacillus popilliae ATCC 14706
GAGGCCACTGAAGAACTTGCGTTTTTCTTCGGAGGCGGTGCAGATAGTATAAAAAGAAGACATTCACCCCGCGTTTTGGAGATGAATGTCTTCTTTTTGTCTTCATAATGCTGTATTCACCAGTAGTTTTTAGTCTACTAATTTCAGTATTCGCTTGAGATTTACAGCGAATATGGCCATCGCACCTTGCAGTTGCATGCCAAGCAGACCCGAGGATGTGGCT
>NZ_BALG01000085.1 GCF_000315235.1 Paenibacillus popilliae ATCC 14706
TTCCTGAAATAACGTTCGTGCCTTGTCAATTTTCCAAACCACCCGGAGATGACGAAATACCTGTTTCGTCATCTTTGCGAAGAAGCTTTCAATCACATTGAGCCAGGAGCCATGTTTGGGGGTGAAGACGAACTCAAACCGATCCGGACTGTTTTTTGCAAGTGAAAAATGCTCAATTTTGCAGCCAAAAGTACCGAGGCACCTGCCAACCCTCCAAAGCTTAAAAAGGAATCCGTTCCATCG
>NZ_BALG01000084.1 GCF_000315235.1 Paenibacillus popilliae ATCC 14706
CATCGCCCGTCTTGTTGTTGACTGATTTTACGGGCACATGGATGCTAGCTACCTTTTTATTTGCATACTCCTTGGCATTAGCCTCCGCTTGGTTTGCCTTAGCCTGCGCTCCCGATGGGGTTTCGGCACCCACATCCGCCGCCGTCAGTCTAACATCGCCCGTCTTGTTGTTGACTGATTTTACGGGCACATGGATGCTAGCTACCTTTTTATTTGCATACTCCTTGGCATTAGCCTCCGCTTGGTTTGCCTTAGCCTGCGCTCCCGATGGGGTTTCGGCGCCGATGCTTTCCGGGGTGATTGCCTGTACCTTCTGGTCCGTGTGTTCCCTAGCAGCATTTATCTCCGCCCCTATTGCATTTAAGTCCTCGGGCTTTATGGTATCAAGCATAGTCCAATCTGTTTTTGCCACACTATCCCTCCTTTACCTCGATGGTATGTACCATCATGTGGTCAGTGGTAACCGGAATGTCTACATCGTTCAAACTAATCACATTGTTCGATACGTCCTTGATTTCGATTTTTGTTATGCTGGAAATGTCAGCAGCAGGTACAAGATAGTTAAGTATCATCAGGCTCCCATCAACTTGCTTGACGATAAACTTGGTAATCTCATACGTGCCGTTTAAGACTACCTTTACAGCTCGGGTATCGGTATAATTAGCGACTTCGTTCAAAAATTTTGTTATTATCACTTCAATTCAATACCTCCTCATGCCCAAAAGAAGCGAATGGTTTTTCACCCAGCGACCACGAGCCATCCAATTTGTAATTCCATATAACTGTTTTTTTCGCGATGCGTTCAATGAGCTTGATACAATCAGCTAATGCGGTGTTCTGGTGATAGACTATATTCGTAGGCTTCACGACACCGACACTATGTTCAACCTCTCGGAACAAGGGCGCATCATCTGTACTTGTTGTGATAGTCATGGTGTAGTTTAGATCATCTAGTGATACAACTGTCCTGCCCTTTCCGACGAGAGCATCTAATTGTTGCTGCAGAAAGCGCACTGAAAAAGGCGGTTTCATTTGGTAGCGGTTAATTATGCGCTGCCGCCTAAACTCGAAAGATTCAGTAGCAGGGTCGGCCTGTATGCTGAGCATTGCTTCACGCCGCCTGATACCCTCGATACTCGAAGTCAGTACAAATTGATCAGCAAAAAGTTGATGAATCTTGCCCTCAAGCGCATTAAGCTCAATACTCTCCGTATCGGCCAATTCGGCCAAATCCTCGATATCTCCGTAAAACTCAGGCAGATGTTTAAGAATCCGATTAGCCACGGATCGTCACCGTCCCCAACTGCGGTACCTCGTCGGAGCTAAGTGTCAGGTTTTCCGACGATCCGTTTATGGTCGTACCGACAACGTCCTCAACACCCGTCACGGTCAAAATACGTGCATCGATCTGTGCCGTCCGAACGACAAGCTGTTGTTGCAAGTACCAATCCTTCCGAAGCTCGAATAAATAAGAAGAAATGGCGACTTCGACGTAAGCCTGTACCTGTCCGAGCGTTAGCCCAGTCGAAAGGGTCAGTGTTGTTTCAACATCAATTTTGATTCCAGTCACGCCCACAATAGTCACCTTATGACCGATCGGTGCCTGACCGAGTCCCTTGCCGCTGTTTACCGTCGGATCGATAATAGTCTGTACCTCATCGACAAGTGTAGTAGACGGAGGCGTCCAGTCTGCGGCAATGATCGTACACTTGACTGTGCCACCACCCTGCCAAACAGGGTAAACCTTCGTGGCCCCGACGCCTGGAATGGAGTTGATTCGCTGCTTATAATCAGCGACATTACCGCCGAATGCTGGTTCGTTGACCGCTTCATAAAAACGTTGCCGGAGCGCATCGTCGGATTCCTCATTCTCCCCTGGGACTAGTACCTCGGCCAACACCGCCCGATTCAAACCAGCGACGTAGTCGATCGGCAGCATCGTGCCAAACTGCTCATTACCGACCGTGCCCGGCGCTTCGCATGTCATTTTATATATTCCGGTGCTGATCTTTTCCTTGGCAACAAAGGTCAAGTCCTTGATCGAATACCGGCTGTCCAGTGGCACATCCATAAGGACATTGCCAGCCCCGTAAAACAGCCCTTTGCGCTCTGCATGACAGGCCGGTGCACGGTTTACGCCGAATTCGGACGTCTTCCGGCTGAGGTATTCCCCAGAGGCTGTATCCACAAACGAAAGGTTATAATTGATGTCCAGATCAATGTACATCTGCGCTAGTTCGGCCGCCGCCGGTGCGCAGGCATCGTAAATAAGACTGCCCTCACGTTTATCAATCGTATCCGGCACCCTATCAAGCATACGATCCAAAATGTATTCAAACGTCATGTGATCGTACATCATGGTTCACCTCCTGTTCGAAACTCCCGTAAGCAGTCATGACGGTGAACCGGATTGTAATCTGATCCCCTTGTATTTCGACCACTACATTTTCAACCGCCTGAACCCTGTCATCCGACACAAGAGCTTCTTGAATTATCCGCATCGCCTCGGATTGAGCGAATACTGGGCTGCTGCCAAGCAGTAATGTCAGTTCATGGCCGTAATCAGATGTGTATATGTCGTGCCAAAAGCGATCGGTTTGAAACACCTTAAACACAGCCTGCTTGATGGCTTCAAGGCCGTCCGTCTTCCCAACGACTCGCCCCTTCTCCAAATCAAGTTTCCATGTCAGGGATGGCGACGGTTCGTCATCCAACGGCTCATCTAAGAGTTCCGCATCAACATCAGGAATCACTACCTATCACCACCCTGTCCAAAATCAGATATTGTTGCCCACCTTGCATCCGAAGTAGCAGGAGCTTATCTCCTGCCTTAAGCATGCGTCCGATTACAGTCTCTTGTCCGTTAACCATGACCTTATGTTCCGTCAGTGACTCAGGCAAAATTAAAAAATCCGCTGGGAGCGTGAATCGTTGATCCACAAGCACTTCCAACGGATTTGTACTGGTTACTTCCCCGAACATCATCGCAGCCGGATTACTAGCTAACACTGCATCCATAGCAGCCTTTTTTAAAGTTCCAAGTAAATCCGCCATCTAAACCACCCTTAAATCTAATGACATATTATGGGCAGATCCATCAAAATTGTGACTGCACTCGTCAACCAACAGTGCCTGATCCACACCATACTCAGATATGCAAATTCGAACGCACATACCCGCCCTAACCCGGATGTCTCCGATTGCATTGACCTTAAGCGACTTTGTTTCCCGATTTTTGAGCTTAGCTAAGTTAGTCAGCAACTGCTTGATTTGAGCTATATTCATGTCCTCATCAACCGATTGGTACAACTGCAAGACACCCCAGCGCTTGATATTGACACTATCCTGATCCATGTATATCTCTCGTTTGCCTGTCTTTTTATTGTCTTTATACAGCTTTATCCGGTTGTAAGTGCCGCTATCAATTGACCGCTTGATTCCGTAGTCATACATCAAGCTGCCGTCGCCTACAATCAGATCAAGTTGCACATCATTGACACTTCGAAGGCACAGTGATCCGAAATCATCATAGAGGCAATAATCCTTTCCCGTGTTCGAATAAGTGAGTGTTATAGCCTTACAGATAATATCTAACAGCTTTTGTCCATCCTCACTCATCTTAGGAATTTTGTAACCGGTATTGTCCACTTTGCCCAACTTAAGATTAAAGTCCTTTGCTATGCGCTGCAGCACTTCAGTTGCTGTTATCCCTTTAAAAACATAGGTGTCAGTGTTCATCAAGTACCGCATCTGGTCATAAGCAATTATTTTGATGACTTCGTCATGGCCTTCTTCGATTGAAAAAATGTAACCATGGAAAACATCTTTCTTATCAACTCGAACCCGAACAATGTCTCCGTTATTGTATGTGAACTTTGCTGTCTGATTTGACTTAATCAATCTGAAAGATACACTGCCCGCCCTGCCGATTCGAGATGTTTTCCATGTCAACCCCTCAACGATCTCGCTTACATCCCATTCAGCATCATCCTTCGTACCTTGACGGTTTATGATCTTCACGTCGATTGTCATGGCAATTTCAACACCTTCCCGTTTGGAAATTTTTTCAGTTCAGAATCCTTAATCCCGTTCAGCTTCTGAATTTCTTTCCATCGGGAGCCGTCGCCTAACTGCTTTTGAGCAATAGCCCACAGACTGTCACCGGATTTCAATTTGTACGTTTTCGGTTTCTGCTTATCATTTGGCCGCGCTGCCGTTTTTGTCTTCTGCACTTTCTTTTGTGTACCATTGGAGACTGTCTTTGTAACAATTTTTCTAGCAGCATAGAACCGATATTGCTTTAACTTGATGTCATATTCGATATCACCACTGCCGCCTGCAACTTCCTTCCATGTAAAAGACTCGATACTTGCAGCCGTATTTATGTCGTAGGTGTCGCTTGTAAAAATAAACCGAATCGGCCGCTTCGTAACCCACCACTTTTCTATCATCTTTATATACTCGACTGGATGCAATAGTTCGTCCGTCGTCACAAATGGATACCATTGCGCGGGGAACAGACCACTAAAGCTGTACTCCGTCAGTTGCTTGTCCTTGATTACATTTATCTGCCCGAGTCCGACGACATCATATGTGCTACTCTGACCAGAGCCACTTACATCAATAGAGGAGGGGTTGATCGGAAGCTGTAGCACTTCTTGTTTATTGTTGAAACTCAACTCCACACCATATACTCGCATGATCTTCCTCCCACTCCTTATACATAAACGGCATCCACAGATGAAGCAATGTCATTTTCCAGCTTTTCGTTGATACGTGTAACGAGTGTATCAATGTCACTCTCATTACGGACATGAGTATCTCCAAATTTGATAGAAGGCTTGAGCGTAACGAAGTTTTGAATGTTCTTCATCTCCGCTAATTCACGCATCAATTTAAGATCCTCACTAGAGATGTCCACCTTATCTTTGATTTTGTCTACTTGCCCTACCTTACCCACCTTGTCAATGTCCTTATCAATGCCAGCAGGATTTTCTGGCGGGCCTTTACCAACTCCAAAACCCTTCCTTATGTTATTCTCAATTGATTTTTTATTCTTCGCCTCTTTTTCAGCTTCCTCTTTTGCTCGTTTGGCTTGTCGGTCTTCCAAGAATTTTTTTACCGATTCTTCTCGTTCTGCCGCCTTCTTTGCTGCACTAGCATAAGCTTGATCCTTTTTGATCTGCGCATACTCCTTAACGCCTTTTGCTACGTTTTCATATGAAAATTCTGCCGCAATTTCGTATGATGATCCCGTCACGTTATTGATAAGTGATAATACCGAGTTTATACCCTTAATAATTCCATTAATGACGGTATCATATATTTTCCCTACACTGCTTGCCCACCACTCAAAAGGTGTCATAAGCCACTCTACAAGTTGCCAGAAGTATGCTGGAATTCGATCGAAGAAGTTTAGAATCGCATTCCAACCCCGCATTAAGGCAGCAGCAAACTGATCATTTGTCCGCCATAACGCAATTAGTGCAACGATTATCCCGACTATTAAGGTTGCAATAAGAACAAATGGATTCATATTCATGACAAAATTAAATGCAGCCTGTGCTATTTTTGCAATATTAATTGCAATAGCTAAACCTTTGGTAGCAATGGTTAGAGCTTGGGTTAATAACAAGTAGGTCCCCATTGCACCCACAATCCCCCAGATAACCGGTTCAATCAACGTCCAGTCAGATATCACGTTCGATAACCATAGGGCGTTTTCCACTAAAATGGAAACCATATGTGCTGTAAAGGAAAGGCCAGCAGCTAAACCATCGAAGAACGGCTGAAATTTTCCGGATTGAAAAGCTTCGTTAAGCATGGCGATCAAAGGAGCCAATGCTTCAACTGCTCCCTGTCCGGATTCGGCAAACCCAAGGGCAAAGTTGCGCTTGAACTGCTCCAACTGAAAACCCATATTATTCTGCAAGGCATCCGCTGCCCGTTTTGTGGCCCCTTCAAATTCACCGAGACCCAACTGACCTTCTGCCATCGCAAGTACAACAGAATCCTCTAAATCCTCCCACATGGTACCGAATAACTTAACACCGACCGTATTTCTATCTATGGCGTTCTCCATGTTGCCAAGAGCCAGCAACGTTGCTTGATAAGCTTGATTGGCAGTTTCCCCGCCTGCAGCAATCTGTGCTGCCATCTGATTAGCATCTAAACCGAGGGTTTGGAATGCTTGCTTACTGGTTTCGGAAAGGTCCTGCATCCGAATGAAACTCTCTTTGACAGCGTCGCCAACCTTGTCCAAGTTCCACGCGCCTTGCTCACTGCCTGTAATTAATGTTGCAAACATCTGTTCAGCCGACATTCCTAGACCGGCAAAGTGTACGGCGTATTCGTTTACCGTATCAAGGAGATCATTAGCGTAATCTCCCCCTCGCTGGAATCCAGTTGTAATCATATCAAGCGCCTGTGTCTCGTCCAAACCCTGGAAGTTAGCCATAAGTGTCCGCGTAACCTTGGAGAGTTCGCCAATATCAGTTTTGCCTCTTGCCACTTGTTCAACCGCATAGGCCGATTGTGCATATGCCTCCGATGCTTCCTGCGACAAACCTTTTAAATTCTGTCGCACGGTTGCAATATCATTACCTACAGCAGTTAGAGATTCGCCCCATCCCGCAGCGTAGATATCCTTAATCCCTTGCAACATCGCCTCTGCTTGGCTTGCGTCCACACCGACTAGGGCTTGCATTGTTCCTTGTATCTGCTGCTGTTCCATGGCGCCTCCGACCGTCCCTTTTATGAGCGCACCAGTCGCCATCACTCCTGCAAGTGCTGCGATTAACCCCTTGGGGATAGCAAGTAGAGGATTGCTATTTCCGTCGCCTTCGCCTCCCCCACCTCCAGGGCCGTTGCTGTTTTGCAGAGTTTGAATGAGTCGCTGAATCTCTAATCGCAAGCGATCCATTGTGGTGTCAAGACTTCCCATGGCTCCTGATAAGCGAGCATTAACATGTAGCTGCACATCAGCCTCAATCGTCCCAATTCTTGATGCTATCTGGCTCCTTATTCTCGAAGCTTCGTTGAGTGCCTGTGTCGAGTTTAGTTTGACATCCGCCTCTATCCTTCCAATCCTAGCAGCTACCTGACTGCTGAGATGGGAGGCATCATTAAGCGCTTGTGTCGAGTCGACATGAATTTCAATACCTCTTATCGGATGTTCTACCAACCGACGCATGCGCTGTAGGCTCGTTATGGTTGTCTGAACTTGATTGCTCACCCGGCGAAGAGGCGCGCCGAACTGATCTATCATCCGTAGATGTGTTGCTATCGTAGACACGCAATCTCCCCCTCTCCAAAAAAATACCGACTCCTATTTCGAGTCGGTATTTACCAATTTTTAAGGAGTCTATCTTTTTTTATTCTTCTTCCTTCTTCTCGTTTCTTTTTCTTGATCGATTCGCTCCGATATCATGGCGTAGATAGTGACTCGCTGTCGCTCCGTCATCGACATGAGATCGTGAGGCAGAATATGCAGTTCATGGAGGGCATAATACGCATAATTCGCGTCCGGATCGCCCTCCTGAATTAGTTTTTTACCTCTTCGACCAGTTCATTCATTGCAACATCAAAACCGCTCAGCTCGTTGATCTTTTGGACAAGCGTGGTCAATTCGCCGGCCAAAAGCACACGTTGCACATACTCCTCTGGAGTATTAACACCCAACTTTTTAATAGACTCAGCATCTTTAAAGTCAGGATTGACCGTGTTATTGATTGCGATACTCAGATTAAATTTCCGGCTGTCAAACTCGACTTGTTTGTTTTTTAAAATTCGCGTCGCTCGCTTACGGACATCTTCAAATTCCGCTGGTGTCATCGCCTTGATCGTAAACTTAAGTGGATTCCCATCCACGTCTTTAAAGCGCGGTGAAATCGCTACTTCATCCGTCAAATTGTCAACAGGGTTAGCGTTCAAAAATTCTTGTAGATTCATATATTTTCATCCTCCATATGATTCGATATAAATAGACGCGACCGAACGACCGCGCCATAATTAAGTTCCCGAAATTTCATTGAACTGGTCTTGAATGTCGTAATCATGGAATGTAAATGGCAGTTCTTCCTCGATCATATCGTCGCTGGATGCGTCGAAACTCGCAGCGACTACACTGTCAAGGTTGCAACCCTTCAGGATCGTTGTTTGTTTCCCAGTGGAGCTGCCAGGTTGTTCGTTTACCACCATCAGATCAAACCAGAAATCTTTCCCGGTTCGAATATACTCTCTCATGAGTTGACGAAATTGAGACGTGACATAATAAACAGTCAATGTACCCGTTCCAGACCACCCAGCAGAGCGCTGCGGTGTATTAGTGCGGCCTAGCACCGGCACATCCACCTTATTTTTCTCGATCGTTGCTTCAAGAGCCTTAGCATAGAACAATTCTTCTACGCGTCCATTAATAGTGGCATAGGCTTTTGCCATCTTGCCACTGATTGCGTCCGTCTCACGGAAAAAGGCCATCCTACTTCACCTCCACGGTTATATAAATCTTCTCTATCGAATCTACTGGCTGAATGGATAGCTCAATGAGAACGGAATCCACATCGACTCCTTGCGCCACAGAAATGTCCTTTTGGCTATCAAAATTCTGAATAGCGCCAATCCCCTGCAGGTTGAGCAAGTATGACACAACCTCAGCCTTCAGCAATGCCCGTCCATCATCGTTGTTCGACACTTTGCCGATGTAAAACTGGTCAAAGATACGCTTGACGTCATTAGCAATACTATCCAGGACACGGACAACACGGTTTTTCGAAAATGCCCGGCTTTTCTTCGGATTAAAGCTCGTCAACGTGTTGATATCCTGCTCTATCACAGCCGTACCATTGACTGCTGTAATCACCAATTCACCTTTTCTCAGCGCCGCAATCGTCTCACCGTTAGACAGGCGAGGGTGTGCATCTACTGCGTTCGGTATCGCTGTATATGTCAACGATTCACTTACATTTGCCGCCGCCTGCATTGCGGCGATCTCCCACAGCAGCATTTCCGGTGCTACCTTGAGTCCGTCCGAAGTAATGACACCGTTTTTCAGACTGATGATCCCCTCGTAATCCGCCTGCGGATAACCGACCAGTACAGCCTGTAACTTCCTACCTTCCTCTTCCCGCTGCCGCCGGACATAAGCCGCAGCGAGCTGCTTGCTCATCGAATCTGTGAGGGGCACGCCCAGTACGTTAAATTGATGGGCCTCAAATGCGGTCAACGCTGCCGAGAAGTCCGAGCCTCCAGCCGTACCGTCGGCGCCGCCGGTGAGCTTGATTCCAGCTGTCGGCGTCAGCGTCCCGGTACCCGACCAGTCGATGTAGGCACTCGGCTGCAGATCCCCGATCTTAGCCACCGTCTGAATCTCAACCTCTTCGCTGTCCAGCAAAGTACGTACATCGTAGGCTTTGGGGTTATCGATATTAGATTGTATGACGATTTGCAGATTATTTCCGCGCGAGCCGCCCCATTTGGCCGTGGCCGTCAGCGGCCCCTCGGTTGCCTTGGCCTTGACCGCCCCCGAGCCGCCAAGCCGGTACAGCAACACCGTTCGAGCGTGGGATATTGCTGCAGCGATATGACGGATACGTGGATCTGTCGCCCGGAAGCCGATTAGTGCCTGTGATTTGTCCATAAACTCCGAAGCCTCCAGGACAATCACGCCTTCAGGGTTTCCCCAGGGCAACGCCGTAGGAAATGCAGCAACTCCTCTATCCCCCAAGATTCCAAGGGGTTGCGGACGCGCTTTGAAGTTGATATAGGTACCAGGTCTGACTTTATTTTGTGTTACCCATGTTCCTCCTGCCATTTACTTCACTTCCTTTCTTAAGTACGATTCCACAGCTTTGCGGGCCTCGTCATCCGTGTATGTCTTATCATCGGCCAACACTGCCGCCAAGATGTCGCGCTGCGCCGCAGTAAACCGGCTCGATGCTAAAAATTGCGCCTTGGTGTATGTTGGTGCCGTTGTCTGCTCTAATTGTCCCACTTTCTTGCTCATCGACTTCTCCCCTCCTGTTTAAGAGTCTGCATTTTAGGGTCGTCCGCCTGATGTTCCCAAACAAGCACACTATATGTTACAAAGAAATGGAGCACCTCATCGACAATTTGAAATCGCATACCATGCCCCGGACATTGGCGCCCGCCGACCATGATCCATTTAGTAGCTGCCATTAGACGTTCTGCCATGCTGTACATATCTTCATTCGCCCTGTCCGGTGCAAAATAACGAATTACAAATGGATGATTCCGCCGGAACCTCCGTCCAAGCTCCTGCGTATGTGCCGGTTCCAAAAGGCGTACAAAAAAGCGAGGTGGATTAAGCTCTTGCTTAATCTCCTCGCCGGATATAGGAATGTCTGGGAATGCTGCGTCTAGGGCGTTGTGGACTGCATATCTCACATCATTAATCGTTACTTCCACGACATCATCTCCCCAAAAACCTGACCATGAATTGTTCCAGCTTGCGTTCCATGATCGCGGGCAGTTCACGCTCTAGTTCTTGTGCGCTGATCGTCATCATGAACCGCCCCTCGACCCAGCCTTGATGATTGGGCGTCCGGTGGCCGTATTCTACGTATGGAGAGTAAGGCACTGGGTTAAATACCTCTATATCTGCTCCTGTGGATGTTATTGAAACCTGTCCAATCGTCCATCCACGACGCAGTTTACCGTCTTTAACCGGCGTGCGTAGCACGACCTTTGCGAGTAACCGGTTCGCAAGTTCGACGACACATTCTTTTTTAAAAACAGGCCATGCCGATTTCATAGCCTTGAGATTATCGCCAAACTTCTCAAACTCTGAAATATCAAACTCCCCCATTTTGCCCATTACGCCCAGTCCTTCTGCGACAAATTGACTTCTTGATGTGACGGGTACGGCGGGAACGGCTTGCCTGCAACATATTTCTCAACTTGTCCTGTTGAGCGTGTAATTGCGATCATATCCCCCTGTTTAATTTCAATTTCAGGGGATATAAACAGTTTTGCATCATATTGTAAATCGTTTTGCGCTTCAGTTTGCCCGTTGCGTGCCAGTCCGGATTGCGAAAGCTTACAAGGCTCATTCGAATACACCAGCTGCAGCTTCTGCTTCGTCTCTTTGGTAACTGGATCTTTGTAACTGCCATACCGGCTTATCGTTGCCCTGTCTTCATACATCTTCTCAATCGCTTTGCGGTGCCTCTTATAGTTAATCACGGCCTACCACCTCAGTTTCCGATAGCGGTTTAGATCGACTCGATAATTTAGTACTACCGAATCAATGACTGACTTTGATGTGTTGGACACCTCGCCGCCTACCTGTGTATCTCCAATCTTTACAGCGCTCCCGCCCCCGGCTGTATTTGCTATTTCGTCGATGTTAGGCAATTCAACCCGGATCGCATCGATGACCATTGATGTCCAAGCGAATTTGAGGGCTTCAGGGATTGAGGAGATATTGCAGTAATGCTTAATTCGGTTCCCGATCTCTTCGATGTACGTTCCGACCAATTCTTTATGATTGTCATCCGGCAAACCAAGGCGTGATTTTACAATCGGCCAAATGTCTGCACTAGCCATGTAGACACCCTCCTACTGCTGGATAACATCCAACTTCGCAAGTTCGTCATAATCGCTTGCTTGAATCTCAGCCCTTTGTCCAACCGCATACCGTTCACCCCTGTACTTCACATAAGCAGACCACACAACTGTCACTACTTCTGGGTTGGTTTTCTCTGTTTTCTTTGTCAACTTGCATTCCTCCTCTTACTAGAGAGAAGAGAGGCTATTAGCCTCCCCATTAAGCTACTTTTGCAATAAAGATAGTGTCGATAGTTTCAAACGACGGCAAGACGATCTCCGATACAATCGTATTAACGTTCACTGGGTGAGGTTCTTTAATCGTAGTAATCGCAACACCTGTATTGATAATGGATACATCCGCAACAGAACTTCCTGTCATCAAATCAGATTCTTCTGGTGTTGTACCATAGTACGTATTCCCGAGATTTCCGTCAGGGAATAATGTGAAGTGATCATCAGGGTAGAACAACTGGGAACTACCGTCCTGAAGGGCGAACTTTTTGTTATATACCGCGATTTTCAAACCTAGTTTTGCTTCAAGATATTGTTTCATCATAGAGTCAGTCATAATGATGTTCTGGCCACCCAATGGGTTCATGTCTTTACGTATAGGAACGTTCTTCAGGATATAGTTCCATGTCTTGCGGGTACAAAGTGCATTAGTTGGCCTTACGCCAGTATCGTCCTCTACGATGTCCTGCCAATCTTTAATATCCCCGACAATATCAGCATCAGGATGCGACCATCTATCTGCATCTGTAGCCAAAGTGATCTTGTGAGCATCCGGCATTTTGTAGTTGTACTCGTAGAATAGACGATTTGCACTGATGTTAATTTTACCGGATGAGAGCAGTTGCATTATCATACGCTCTGGCACAACTTGCGCACCAGTCACAAGATTCGCTACGTCATCGTAAATTGCATTGATTACAGGCATAATGAGAGCTTCATTTTGTGATGCGGCCAGTTTGTTCAGTTCTTGCCGATCTTTTTCACCAATCTTCATCGACTCTCGGAAAAATGGCATCTCAGTCTCGATTTTTTTGAAACCAATGCGATCACGCAGCGTTGCCTTTGCATCAAATTCGGACGGCATCAATTGTACTGGAAGGCCCTTAGAACCTTTAATCCAAGAAAGATCAAGACCGAGTTGCTTCTTTGCCGGGAACAACGTTGCTCCCAAGTAAGGAATATTATTCGATGGATTCGCAAGGTAAAATGTCGAGATATTCTTTGCATTTACAAGATCAAAAATAGTTGGCATTTATAAACCCCTTTCCGCCATTAGGCGATAAATGTGATTTGCTTCAGCGCCGCTACAGCTTCGGCTGTCGGGGCTTCTGGAATCTTGTTCTTATCGATAAAGCCGTGAATTGTCATCGCACCAGGAGCAGGCCCATATGTCACATCAGCGTCATTGAATAGAACACCTTCTGATGTAGTGTCATTAGCTTTTACAGCTTTTTTAGTAGGATCAGACAGCACGCCACCGCCTAAAATCGTACCAGCGGGAACAATTTTCTTGCCATCAGCATTTGGCGTAACTCCTACATCACTTACCGTTACAGCTAAGTTTAAGTAGTGATCTGGAAATTTCAAAATTACCTTTTTGTTGCTGAAATTCGTTTCAACAAATTTGCTCATTACTGCTCAACCTCCATTATTCAAAATAGGATGCTCGTGCCTTATCAAGGCCATCATTACCTTTTGCATATTCGGCAAGTCGTTTACCGAAATCACCCGCTTGGTTATTACCGCCGCCAGTTCCGGTACCACCGCTACCTTCTGGTGGCTTCATACCTTTAAACTGGAATTGACCTCCGTCGTTGTCTTCTGGGACAAACAAAAAAGCCTTGCTTGTATGCAGGGCTTTGATTTGGTCGTCCAGACCGGCTTTAACGTTACCAGCGTCGTCCAGTTCGATTTTCGTTTTGTCGAGCAGGCTGGCCACGATGTCTGGATCGTGTACTTTGCCGGTAAGAGCCAGCTTGACCGCAGTACCAAGGCGCAGTTCCTTCGCTTCGGCCTCGTACTTCTCCTTGGCCGCCTTGTTCTCTCCCTGCAGCTTCTCGATCTGTTGCTTGAGTGCTTCAGAGTCACCGCTAGACTTTTTCAAATCCTCTAGCTGCTTATCGCGCTCTTTCAAGTCGTCCTCTGCCTTCTTTTTGGCCGAGTTAATTTCATCAAAGCGTGCTTTAGGAATAAATCCTTTCAATTCCTCCGTAGATGCTGCTGCAGCCTTTTCAGCCATTTCCTCGGTCAATCCTATAGCGACAAACTGTTCCTTATTCATCTCTTTTCCTCCATTCATCTACGCTTTTTACCCGGTCGCGTCCGGTGATGTCTTGTTCTTTAAAGGCCCCGGCACTCAACCGGAGCCCATCAAAAAAGCACCCTCGCCATAGCGTGAGTGCTTTCATTCGTCTTTTAAAACCCCATTTTTACGCAAGATTTCGTGGAGTTTATTTTTCCCTTCTTGCTTTTCTTCTTCTGACAGTTCCCGATGCCCAATTACCTTAACTGCTGGCGGATCAGTCCATCGCCGATCTGTGAATGGCTTCTTATCTTGACTCATTCCCCTATCTCCCTTAGCAAGATATGGTACACACCATTTATCACTTCTACCGCAATAACCTCAAAGTTAGAATTACGTTGGTATAAGATTTCTTGTTCAGTCTCGTTATACTTCACAATGTCTTTCCCTAAAGCAGCGTCTAAAATATAAATCTGAACCTGTCCTTCAGGGTTGTAAGTGCTGCCTACAGTTGTGGACAGATACTCATTACATTGTACCACGCCACCAGGCTCATAGTCTTTAATAAATTTATTCAGTGCTGTGATTGATGCAAAATGTAATGATCGAGTGACATCACCCCTGTATGAAGGTAACTTGCTAAGGGCCTTATCCAATTTATTAACCCATTCCATTTCGTTGCTATTGAGCGGTTGACCATGTCGCAGTTTGTCATTAAGGACATAAGACTCACTACCGATATAACGAGAGACAGCAGCCTCTTCTTGTTTCGTGAGTGGCGGCGGTTCTGGAACAAGCTTTTCCTCCAGTTTCGGCGCAGGCGGTTTATTCGGTTCCAATTTTGGTTGGATTGGAACATCTTTGGGTTCCGAACCCGGCATTTCGATATCAGCCATCTTTTCATCGGGCACCGTTTTAACCTGCGGTGGTGTAACTGGCGGTGTCTCTGTTATCTTCGGCGGCCCCTCCGCAGACGGCGCATGTTTATCGGCCCAATCTTTGTATGTCATATTACCCGGAACACTATACGTCTTACCATTCTTACCACGCGCAGCTCGCTCCCCATGCTCTGAAGGTTCTTTCATCCCGTCGTCAAAAACGGGAATGGTTGTAGAACGACAGTAAGCATGCAGCGGCGGATAATTTACGCCAGGCTTTGCCTCAGACAATGGAATGCGCTCTCCGTCCATGTCCCGGCATTGCGCCGATGTTCGCTTGTCCAGCGTTGCCACAAACTTGTAATGTGCAATTCCCTGTTCCTTGTACCCATCAAGTCGAGATTGACCAGCAAAATAAGCCGACTCCGTCAGTATCAGGCGTTCTGCGGCTCGCTTGCTAACTCCCATCCGGTCGGCAAAGTCCGCAATCACCTTGTCAGCATTCTCCCCGCGAATCAAGTCCTGCGTTAGTACCGTTTGCAGCTCAGCCAGTAGTTTGTCCCGATCCTGCCATATGCGTGCTGAGAAATTGCGACCATCTGGCGTCCACGGCTTGGATAACACCTTGTCGAGTTGTTTGCCGTCCAACCTAGCGAACGGAATGCCCTCGCCTGTACCTCGTTGCACCTCGTAGATACCTTTATAGTACCCAGACTTATAAACGTCTCCTAGGACGTCCGTGGTTCCTTTGACACGCCGCGCAGTCAGCAACTCGACCTCCTGCTGTATTTTGGTTTGCAGTTCTTCCAGTCGGGTAATGTGTGCTTTAGCACTGGCATTCTCGAGCTGCTTCATCCATCGTTGATCAATTGCGTTCTCGCGACCGGCTTTGATGTAATCTTCAACGCTCCATTTGAACTCTTGGAGCTCATTGGCTGATAGAAGCTTGCGGGCTTCGGCCATGCCAACATTATTGTTCTTTGCTATGCGACCATACCAAGCATCGGTTTCCTTTTTTATTCTGGTAAGAGTTTTGTCATACTCGGTACTTTGAACCTTGATGTAGCCCTCGCCCTTCTTAAGCACTGCCTCGTTCAAGTCCTCCATCCGCTTAGCCCAGTATTCTTCCGGCTTCATTCGTCGTCACCAGCAGTTGTAGGCACTTTGAAACCAATTGCCGCTGAAGTCCCCTTAGGTTCGCCTACTGCATCAATAAGTTCAGCAAGAGCAGAAATATCTTGTGCCTCTATAAAATGCCCCAACTTAATGGATTCGAGGTAGGAGTTTACCATTCCTTGAACTAGTTCATTCACCTTCTTGTTCGTCTCCTTCTCCATCATTAGGATCACCTCCATTTCCTAGCCCGCCATATGCAGTGGATGTCCGATGCAGTGCTTCTTCTTTTTGCTTCTTGATGCGATCCAGTTCGGCGCGAACATCTCTCACCCATGGATGCTGCGCAACAAGCGTTTCATCCGATAAGATGCCTACGCTATCTTTTATTCCGGAAATAATTGATTCTTCATCAATCGGCATGTCACGGTTGAAGGTAAACTCGACTTTCTCATTGATGTAGTCCACTTTGGTTGTATTATATAGGTGCGCATCTATAAACCAACGAAGCTGTGCAAGAGATGCTTGGAACTCCGTTTCCATTAGGTTTGCGTCAAGATCAAGGTCAGAGTACAGGAAGCGTAGGGCGATACCACTTGGCGCGCTACCGATTTCGACGCCTTGTGTATCAACCCCACACCCAAACTCATATATATCCTTTCGCGCCTGTTCCATGTGCGTTTTGTATGTCTCTACATTAATAGCCAACGCCAAAGCATCAACGTCGCCATCTCCGTCCACAAAAGCAGTTCTGAATAGAGCAAGGTTTTTTCTGAATTCAGCGGCATCGGTTCCACTGAAGTTCTTAACCTTATAAATGGACTCCGGCAAGTCTTCCAAATTGTTGCTATTGTCGGATTTATTGCGATCATAGTCATCTACCAGAGATTTTATGATTTCAACAAGTGGCTGCTCTTCCTCATTATATTTCCACGCAACGAAGGGGACGCGCTCCCAATTCATAAGTTGTTCCCTATCACTATCAACCATAGAAAAGTGCGCCCCTTCGTCACCAACTTCTGCATCTGCCACAAGCTCCGAGCCATCAAAAACGTATCTCCTAACTCCCTTTGTATCCCACCATTCAATTTTCCGTAAGGTCTTACGCTGAAGTCCCTCATACACAATAACTTCATAATCCCGAATAACTGCATCCAAGATAGTATGAGCCTCATCAACCCATAATGGAATGATTTCTTCGCTGCGCATCTTTTTGAATCTTAGTGTGCCTGCTTCGTCATAATAGACGTGCATCCATGCGATTCCTTTATTGACTGCCTCTTTACCAAGTGACTTAAGTCTGCGATGCATGTCCTCATCAAAGAAAATGGTCAGTAATTCCTGATACGATTCATTCTCTGTTTGAATACTCAAAGGTTTACCTAATAAGTATCCTACTTTTTGATTGACCAATTTACGTATAAAGGCATTTGCTAGTTTGTTATTGGCTAAGTTTCCAACAACCTCTTTAGCACCACTAGCACCTATTGCCGTGCGCTGCCGATCAAGGATATCTGATTTTGTGCGATAATAACGTTCGCCCACTTCCATCCATTTATGTTTTTCTGATGAACGCCATTCGCTCGTCTCAATTTGGATAATCTGCTTGCGATTCGCCTCAGACATTGCTCCTTCACGCAGTATCGACTCGATATTCTTCATTTCATCGCCAAACTGAAAAAACAAGTGCATCCTCCTTTCTTAAGGAACATCAGGGAAGTATACGCCACCCTTACGTTTGACCACACCGCGTACGAAATACCGATCCGCGTCCATTTGATGGTCATTTTCCTTAACGGGCTTGTCTTCGCCTCTCGCCGCTGCTTTCTCGTCCCATACGTAGGAACTGAATTCGCGGAATGTCTCCTTACAGCAGTTATTATATTTAATCAATCCTTCGACCAAGGCAGACGCCACATCTCGGATACCGTCAACCACATCATTGTCAGCCTTGATTACACGGAACACCCCGCGCTTCTTAATGGCGGCAATAAAAGAAGCTGCTGAAGGGTCGATTATCACGCCCTTGACCGGCAGCTTTCCGACGAACTCGATTAGATCGTCACAATATTCCTCGTCCGTCTTTTGACGGCTCTTGGAGCGCCCATCATAGTGGTATTCCTTCACCTTGTACCAAACGCCCTTGCATTGGCCCCACAATCCAAACGTAGTCGGGTTTTGCGTGCCGTAGTCACAAGATACATAGTACTGCGTATATGGCCTGTCTTCGGTCACTACAACGTGCTTGCCCCGGTCGAACATATCGTAAATAACACCTTCAGCCATTACCCACAAACCAAGAATATAGCGTTCGTAGAACACCCCACTGAACATGCGTCGGAAACGTTCCTTGACACGTTCAGACAACGATAAATTGTCCTCCATCGTAAAATGCAGGACATAGATCCTCTTTTCTTTTTCCTTGTCGATATAATCGGTTTTGAACCAATGATACGGTCCCGCCGGATTGCAGTTTACAAACACTTTCCCGGCCTGATCACCAGTTTCAGCCGAACAACGGCCAATAGCCTGCGTTACAAACGACTCCGGGAATAGTGCAACCTCATCCAGATATGCGCCGGCTGCCGTCAGCCCTTGCAACGTATCCTGGCTCGCTTTATTGTTGGCGCCGAATAAATAATATGTATTCGTACCGATGATGATATGAGGATTCTCCGACCGGTGGTAATGGTAGTCGATCCCCTTGGCCGTCAGGATCTGAAACATCGGCTCCAGGACGTTACGCTTAAGGGCACCCATCGACTTTCCTGCTAGGATAAAGTTCTGATGCCGGTGCTTATCGAGCGACCATGTAAGGAATGAATCGATCATTGCGATGGTCTTGCCTGAACGAATGGCACCTTCTGCAATCACCATATCGTAATCGCGGTATGGACTCGCATCCGTCCACCACATGAGAAGCTTTTTCTGCTTCCGACTGAATGGTTTGAACTTAAATGATGTGGTTCGCTTACGCTTCCTCATCTTCGTTCACCTCATCCGCGAATACTTCCGCGGCCTGTGCATTCAGTGCTTCGGCATATCCAGCACCCTGTGCATGGGCATCGGATTCGTTATCACCGCTCATTTCTTTGACTTCAAGCTTCTTCTTGTCGATATCGAGTTGCATTCTTTCGAGTTTAAGTCGGCGTTCGTCGCTCTCATCACTTAATTGCATAAAGTCTTTGATTAGCCCTCTCAATTCACCCATTGCCCGGCTCTGCGCCGATATAAAGGTCGCTTGTTTATCCCATGCATGCTGGATATCATACTCCGTGCCGATCTCCATATCCTTTTTTACTACCTTTGTCATGTCGTCTTGGTCTCGGACATACATAATACGCTGCGCCCGAATAATCGCGGTGTACTGGATCGTTATTTGATCCCACAGCATATCGAGAGGGGAGCGCTCTGCAATCTGTTCCATGATTTCTAACGTCTCTGTAGAAAGGTATTTTTGAAAGAATCCATGTGTGACTGCATTATTGTTCCCTTTGGGGGCACCGCCTTCGTTGCCTAATGCGTTCTTGTTGCCGTCGGGTGCACCCTTCCTTTTTGTGTGCACACCTTTTTGGTCGGGTGCACCCTTATTGCGCTGCCAGCCATGCCTTTGCTTCCATGACTTTACTGTGTTAAGGGTGACGTCGTACTTCTCGGCAATCTCCTTGTACTTCAAGCCTTGCATGTAATCCTGCTCGGCTAAAACATGTTTTTCGGCCATTTACATCACCTCGCCACCTCCATATTTTGGTTAGTGTTGTTTTGTAAAAATAAAAGCCGCTGTTTAACCAGCGACTACTGTTACAATCTCCCAATCCTCGGCCAACATATCAGTCTGAGTTGCAAGCCATGGCACAAGTTCGTTATCTGCTGTTTTCATTTCGATATAAGGCAGGGTTTTCAGCCCCTTCGCCGCCATTTTGAGCTGGCGGGCATAGGTTTCCTTTAGTGTTACCAGATGCAGCCACATGCCTTTACCATTCCAACCCTTACGCGCAACCAGTTCTCCGTCTTTTAAAGCCTCAATCGCTTGTCCGAAATTCATTGACCTTCACCCTTTCTGAGCATAATAAAAGCCGCTGAATAATCAGCGACTCTAAATGTAACGCAAATGGTTTAGTACCCAAGCAAGATGCCTACTCCACTCATATCTTGACAATATAAATACATTATTAAAGGGGTTTTGCACAAAATGAGATATACAAATACTGGTATTACACTTGTTTTATTTATTCTTCTTGTTATTATCGTTAGTAGTTCAGGTTTATTCATCGGTACAACACCCAAACCATATATAGTTACCGCAGATGATCAAAAAAAACCTACGGTAAACCAATCAAAACCAGAGCTATTAACATGCACATACAAGTCAATCAACTGTATCAACGGCAGCCTGGGAAAATACTGTTTAGGTGGTGCAAACGCTTATTGCGATCTCGCAGGTTACCCACATATTGATTGTACAGAATGTTCTCCATAGTAACTCATTACAAAAAGAGCACTTTTTAGTGCTTTTTTTATTTAGAAACGAGTACCTCCAATTAAAATACCGCCCAGATAATTCCGGGCGGCCAAGTTGGGAGATAATCTATTGAAAGAGCCAATGGCCCATTCAATCATTATGTAAGATGTGGCCACCGTATAACCGTAGGTCATAGCCGACCACACCCACGCCTTGATACGGGCAAGGATTTGCACCTTGCATGCTCCCCTACCATACCGGGTGATCATACGGCTAAGTTGCGATCTTTACCGCAGGAGGAGCCACCCGCAAGCGTCTACCTATTCCGCCACCGTGTCATACGATTGCCCAGGCTCCCGGAACAAGTACCACCCGCGAAGCGGCCTTGTCTTCCCCAGCGCACGCCTGATATTTTAGACGCGGCGCGGTTTCCCGCCAGAACGGTTCTCAACTCCACTCGCCTAACCCCTTGGCTGCCAAGGTGGAATGATACCTTATTGCCGGCTCTGTTACCCACGCGCACGTCCGCATGGGTAGCGCCTTAACGCTACTGCCATAATACAATCATACAGCCTATTTCTCCTAATGAACTGCAGGATATCTGCAAAATATCTGCAAAAAGTCTGCAATGATTTATTTTTATATGTAAAGCAAGGTTTGTAACATATATACTCCTGCCTACATATGTTGTTTATCAAATAGGCTAATGAGGTGATTTTCAAGTGGGTTATTACGCTACTCCAATTATCGCTTTGCAAAATTACGTAAATAAAGGTTATGTCAAAGTTAATCACAAAGATCTTGGTGAATTAATCGGAAGGATCACCGCTGCTTATAATACCGGGAACCCATTAACAGACTATATTGACATGGAGTATTATGATCCTAGAACGGGTAATGTAGCTTTTAGTCAATTATCTGCACAAGATTTATCGGCTCCTCAGCAATATACCGGGCCTATTCCTCCTGTCAAGACACCAATTGGCGGCCCCGGAGGAGAACGTTGGGTCTTTATACCTGGTATAGGATGGATTTTGATGAGAGTTTATGGTTTGTAGACATTTAAAAACAAGAGTTGTGTAATCCCCCCTTCACACAACTCTTGTTTTTGACGTTTTATGTTTCTTCGTAGACCTCAAGACGTAACGCGAAAGCAAGCCGGTGCATTGCTTTGGACTTGGCGAGGTAGTAACTCCGCTCAGGCATTCCCATTTCGACATATACGTTAATGTCCGTTACTCCCTCATCGGTCAGATAACGCCGTTCTATGATTTCACGTTGTGCTTCTGACAATTGTCCTACGGCCCGCATAACTTGGTCATATTCTCGCTGCAGCCGCTCCTCGCGGTCCACGTTGAATATGGATAGGTCAGCCGTCTGGTTGCTTGTTACATTGGTGTTGCTTCGCGGCATGTCGCTGTATGTGGCTATTAGTTTGGCCTCTCGTCGGATGAAGCCGAAACGCTTGTACAGTCGGGCCGATTCCAAACGTTCCTCCACGTGGCGCCGCGTCTCGTTTTCGTCTAGCTTAAACATCGACATTTGCCCCATGCTCCACCTCCCACGTATCACGCTCCCACGCTCCGCGTCATTTGATTGAGTCGCTATTGGGTTACTCGTCTTCTTTCAGCTTCAATTCAGCATCACTTTCAACCATTCTGCAATCCGGGCAAAACGATAGCCCGCAGCAAGGACACTGTTCCCAAAACGTGTCGCATTCTGGGCATCTATCTTGGTCTTTCATGACTCCGTTTCCTCCCCTGCTCGCACTCTTTTCAAAGCGAAGTCCGTTGCAAAACGCTTGTTAACTGCATGTATATAT
>NZ_BALG01000083.1 GCF_000315235.1 Paenibacillus popilliae ATCC 14706
CGATCTGCCAGCGCGCTTTATAGATCTGAGCCACCTGTTCGGTGGTAACATGCATTAAATCGGTAACGAGACGAATCTCCCGCCCCTCAACATCATGAAAAATGACGACGCGATGTCGTTCCTTGGAGCGGCATTGAGCCGTTCCAAGCTGGCAGGTCAGATCCCGAAGAATTGAAGAATTGAAGATTCAGGTGAAGAATACCGGCGCACTGCCTGAAAAACACGAGTAATGAACCTGAGGCAAACCGCACGAAGGAGCAAGATCTGCTCCAGCACGGTAACTTGGCCACTCCTGTGAAGCTGCCGTGCACCAATATTGTAGCAAATGAAATACGGTGAATTTCCGAGCTTTATCTACATAACCAAGTCCTTTAACTACAATTTCTACTTCTTCTGGTATGAGAATCGATTGAAGGATATACGGGACCGTGGTAGACTTTTGCATGGGAGTCGCCACCTTTCGGTCGTTTGTAAGGGTACAAACATTTTACCGAGTTGGCGGCTTTTTTTCTACCATTCAGTGGTTAATCAACAGGCCTG
>NZ_BALG01000082.1 GCF_000315235.1 Paenibacillus popilliae ATCC 14706
TGCATTAATTATAAACGAAAAAAGGTACGGCTCCTCAATTTTCTTGAGGAGCCGTACCTTTTTTCATGAGAAGGACTTTTTCAGTGGCCTCGCTAAATCCTGCTCTGTTTTAGCTGCGTCTAACTGAGCCTCTTTCCTTGAGTTAAAACCTCTCTTTGTGCTCTGTTTTTTCTTGCCTGTTAGTGGATCAATGGTTGTATAGAATTTGTACATCCACTTGTAACCGTCTTTGGTTTTATACTTTTGGAAGCTGGCCAATGTATTCACTCCTCATCAGCTTTGTTAGGAAACATTAGTCTTATCATGTTCACTATTCGTTCTTTTTCCTCAGTAGAGAGCGAACGACCGTCAAATTTAATATTTGGTCTATTCATAAATTCCAGTATTTCTCCAGCCTCAACAGGTTCATGTTGGTTGTATTTAGAGAACCTTTCTGCTAAGTCAGCTATTTGGTCTCTAACATTGTTTAAATAATTCCATGTATCCCCACTTACTTCAGATAGGTCTTCAAGCAAACCAGATGGGGTGACAATATAGTCTGTATATCCGGCTTCGTCTACAAAATTTTGCATGGCTCTTCTAAAGCTTGGATCTCTAATTACATCATCACGAAAATTATCAGCGTCTTTGCTCAAGATTTTAATGTCTTCTGCTATTTCAGTATACTCCGCTTCTCTATAATATTGATCCAGTTCTTCATGGGAGTAATAATGTTCTTCTGTTGATGGGAACTCAAAAATCGGGACCTTCAGTGCACGAGCAAGCTTAATTTGGGTTGTCATTGGTGGGAGGTTTCTTTTTCCATTTTCTATTTGAGACAAATAAGAATGCGACAGTCCTACCTTTTTTGCTAATTCCACCAATGTCATCCCTTTTTCTTTCCTCGTTTTTCTCAAAAAAGCTCCGAACTCTTCGGATACCTCTTTTAAATCCTCGTCAAAAAAATTATTTTTCATCTTTTAATCACCCATCTTTATTATAACCAAGAATGTTACAAAGTAAAACAAAAGTTAATCGAATGTTGCAAAGTGATAAAATCCGATCTATAATGTAACACAGTAACAATGTTGCAAAGTGAAAGGCGGTATTATGAAAATTTTAGTTAAAGACCTCAAGCAACTTAATAGGTTGTTGGTGCTTAATGGGTATTCTAAACGTTCATTTGGTCTTGTTTTAGATGTCTCGGCAACCACGATGTCACAGATCTGCAATGGTAAAAGGAATCCAAGTCCTAAAGTTGCAAAACTAATCTGTGATGAACTAGCAGTTTCATTTGATGATGTATTTGAAGTTGTCACCAAGTAGTTATCACCACGAAAGGAAGGAGGTACGAAGTTGAACTCTTCCCCTTTATTCCAAGTAATCGTAGACAAAGATTTTGTTCAGCGACTTGCTAAAGAAGAGGTCAAACGTTTGGTTGAAGAAACTGGCGCCGGCACCTGGTGGGATTTGAAGCGGCTTGAAGCCGAAACATGCCGTAAGCGAGATTGGCTTATCGAGAACATCCTGCTTAACCCGCGATTCAAGAAAGAGATGAAGCTAATCTCGAATGGTTGCGACAACGGCCGCTGGATGTTCAGGGCTGCAGGAATGAAGGCATTCTTGGACAAGCATTTTCAGGAGCTTAACGGCAAGCCTATGCGGGCTGGTGTTGGGTGAGAGCCTAAATCAATTCGATGGGAGGACTGTAAAAATGATGCAGTTGCCAGATCTACAGAGCACGACCGCCGTAGAAAAGGTAATTGGCTTCTGTCCGCCGTGCGGCAGGGCTATTGTTTTCGGTCAGGAGGCATGGGAAGTCGGTT
>NZ_BALG01000081.1 GCF_000315235.1 Paenibacillus popilliae ATCC 14706
CTCTAACAACCTTAATCTCTCCAGCGCGCCGCAATAAGGATGGACATAGATACCACCTATCGCGAGACCAGCAATCTCAAATGCTGCAACATAGATTTTAGCGATAATATCGCTAAAAGTAAATAGCGACTATATCGCTACATTATAATTGCCTTGAGGTGGCGAGATGTACGAAAGAATAAGAAGCTTGAGAGAAGATAGAGATATGACACAGACAGAAGTTGCAGCACTCCTGAATTGCAGCCAACGTATATACAGCAATTACGAACGCGGAGAAGTGAGTATACCAACCAGCATTTTAATCAAGCTCGCCGATCTGCACCGAACCAGTACGGACTATATATTGAACCGAACAGATCGTAAGGAACCATATCCGCCCAAAAAGGAACGTACATACTAAAAAACGAAGCGAAACGAACCTGTTGTTGCTAGGTCGTGACGCTTCGTTCACTGATGCGATAAACCAACCGATTCATTTCTGAACTCTGTGTTCTCTTTTTACCATCCCAATTTTTGTATTGTGTTGTGTTGGTTTCTTGTTTTTGCGTTGGTGGCAAAGGTTGGGCAACCGACAATAGCCGAACCGAATGCTTCTTTCGGTCACTCAAGTACGGCATCTTAAGAGTTTGAGAACCCTCGTGTGCTGCGCCAAGGAGTTTATAAATACGTTTTGATAAGAGCATTTTTGCATTTTACTGGAAGTCCATGATTCACGAATTCGGTTTTGATAGTCTTAAAGGTCGCTTCTGCCACGGCCCAGCTATCGCCATCTTTGCACACCTACAAAAATAGGGTATATGTACCCCTATTTGATTTTGAACGGAAGAGACGCTAGGCGACCAAACCTTAGGCGTCTCTTTTCGTTCTTGTAAATAATTCTAGCACCACCTGCGAATTATCTAGTAAATGTTTTCATACAGAAAAGCCCCGAATAGAGTTTTTTTCCTTTTAGTTGCTTGTCCGAAGATTCTGCACGTCATCACAAAGATGTTAATTCAGCGTGATTCAATTAAGCCTTATTTATTGCTTGTATGTTAACGGTACTCATAGTAAAAAATAAAAACAAGTCAATCGTTTGTGATTAACCTGTTTTAGCATATTGCATTTAATCTTTGTTTTGGTAATGTAAAAAAAGTGTCTCTTTGATTTCTTGAGGTAATATAAACTTTTTAAAATTTAAGGAGATGATTTCAGCAACATCATCACCCATTTCCATCCATATTTCATTTTCAGGGATACGTTTTCTCATTATGCTTTTTTTATTAACTCCGAGTATGGCGATACCGTAGTCACGTTCACCCCAAATTGCCCATTGATTCGTTGGAGAAGCCCATGCCATTATATAGGAATTATCTACAAGAGTATCAGCTGGACTTTCTTTAGGTTCTACATTGAGCATATCCCAATAATAATCTTCATTCATATTCGCTGGTAGGTGAATCCAATTGTAATACCCAAATTCTTTGTAGTAGTACGTAACGGGGTCTGGATCTAAAATTCCCATAATTATATAGTCATCTCTAGATGTAGCTGCAAGTTCTTTAAGTGCATTTTCAAATGGTCCACCCATAGCATTTTCTATTTCACAAATTAGGAAAAAATCTAATGGTGATTTGAAGATTTGTTTTGGTAAACGTTCTTTGTATTTAAGCATTCCTTCCATTATTTCAAATGATTTTTCAAATTCTTGTTTTTCTTTAAGGAACATTGCTTCACCATCATTTCATTTTAATCTTTTAATCTAATTTTGGTGCTTGCTTTCTTTTGACCTTTTGGAGTGTAATCAGCCGTTTTTTGTCCTTGATTTGATTTATCTCGAGTTGTATATTTAGCCCCGTCTTTTTTATACATGTCGCCTCCGTCTTTAGTTTTAGATTTAGACCAACCATTACTTTCTAGATTCTTTCCAAATTCCTCTTTAGTAACATCTGTTTGAACATTTTTTACACTACCTTTATTAGTGACATCCTTATAAGCACTACTTCTCTCTTCCATTTTATGTTTTGCATATAGAACTGTCCCTATTCCTGTAATAGTTACTAATTTTTCAATACCAGCTACCACAAATGGAATTGCAATAGGTACAGCTCGTTTTTTTCTTTTCCCTTCCGTTGATGTTTCTAACAATGGCGATATCTTTGAAAAAGGCACTCCGTCTTCTTCAAACAACATTTGCCCCGTTTGTTTGTCTACTACCTCAATATCCACTGTTGCCGAAATCTCATGTACCGTTACATATGCCGTAACAGTCTCTTTGTCGACTGTAAAGCTTCTTCCATCCGCTGAATACGTTTCTTTCACTCCTACTGGTGTTGCATAGGTTGCTCCTGCCAACGTGAAAAACAATGAACATGCTACAATCCCTGACAACATCTTCTTAAACCACATTCTTCATTACCTCCCAATTTTTTATCGAACCTAATTTTACCACAAATTGATATAATGATCAGGTAAAAAAATAAAAAAAAATAACTATCCCATATTAGAGATAGTTATCACACTTATCCGTATTCATCTGATGCCGCTTTACACCATTGTTTGTATATTGTTTTGTCGTATTACTTCTCAAAACTCACGGAATGGGGTATACTTTAATCAATATTGTTCCCGCACTCGTCTCGGCTCTCCTGCCCGGCGGGTGTTTTTATTTTCTTATTTTTATCCATGAGTTCTTTTTCCTCTCCTATATATCCTACCTCTCTTGCTCTCGTTATCTTAAGTGCTTCGCGCTCCGCTTGCATCGTATGCAAAACATTCATGTCATCTGTAGTCTTACGCTTTTCTGATAACAAAAATTTAAGCATTTGCAAGTCCATATAACGTTTTCGCTTACGACGTAAATCAGCCGGAAAATCCTTTTCCGTTTCCTCTTCATAGTCCCCACACATGGATTGTCAACAGTAAATCAAACAACTTTTTTAAGGGCTAGATTTCGATAGTGGACAGGAGTTATATACCCTAATGTTCCATGAATTCGATGC
>NZ_BALG01000080.1 GCF_000315235.1 Paenibacillus popilliae ATCC 14706
TGTCGAATGCTTAAGGCAGCTAAAGCCACCTCGCATCCGAAGCGCCTTATATCCCCCTAGCTAAAGCTAGGGGTTTTACGGCGCTAAGTTATAATACGAAACTTATTACAGCTTAATCAAAAGGATCCTTTTCCCGGCCCGGGTGTGCCCCCAAACAAGTGCACCGCTGCGCTGCATCGTCCAATTCGACATTGTCGGATTTTTGATGGTGGAGAGTCGTAGACGCTACTATTTTTTTCCTTATCATAGCGCATCTTTCTCCGTTGCGGATACGCTATCCCCTTAGATTTTCTGAATAGGTTCATAACCGCCGGATTTACATATGCTAACGACCACCGTTCATTATCATCTTGTCTTGACCTTCATACTTCACGCCCTTAATCACTCGTTTTTTATCCAACAATGTCTATTGAAGGTTCTCCTTGGGCACAGTTTCGGTACCGAGTTCAAGGTCAATCAAATATGCCTACAAAGTTATTATTGATGAGATACCGCAATTTTTAAAGGTTTGTCGAAGTGAATTGTGAATTTCTGAGCGGTTTTCTGATAATTGAAATTCACGCTTCTCACCCGTTTCCAAATCAACATAATATTGCTTGTCCAATTTACGTATATGACATTTACCGTAAAATATATTGAGCATGTACATCCTAAAGGCTTGATAATCAAAGTTAGGAATAACGAGATAAATTCGGAAGCTGGGAGATAATGAATATGAACCCTGCCTGGCTGCGGAGATAGAGCGCCTCGCAAAAAATTCATTTATAGTCAAACAATCGCTTGAATATTAGAAAGATATCGGATATAGTACAGATAAGAAAATATTCAATCATTCATTTGATTGTTTGAGGAATACTCCATTATACGAATCTCTTTACGATTTTATGTTCTAGAATTGAGCCCCGCATAACGAAACGAAATGGAATGGAATGGAGTGGTGACCTTGTTGGAAGAGAAGCGGCAGCGGGCCGATATGAATAGCTCCGGAACAAGCAAAGACGATGTGTGCGATATTGTATGCTATGATTCGGAGAAGATTCGGAAGCTGCAAGGACGCGTGCAGGAGGAAGAGGTTCAAGGGATGGCGCAGATGTTCAAGGCGCTGTCCGATCCAACGCGGATGAAGATGGCATGGCTGCTGGATGAGGGCGGTGAGCTGTGCGTATGCGACATGTCCATCCTGACGAAGCAGTCGATTGCGACCGCATCGCATCATTTGCGCTTGATGAAGTCGCTGGGGATCGCGACATCGCGCAAGGAAGGGAAGAATGTCTTCTATTCCCTAGCTGACCACCATATTCGGACCTTAATTCGGATGACATTGGAGCATATGAGGGAGGAACATTGCCATGAAGACACAGGAGCGGGAGAGAACAGAAGCTGACGACCGCGTTGTCTATAAAGTGCAGGGGCTGTCTTGCGCCAATTGCGCGGCCGGGCTGCAGGAGGAGATAAGCAAGCTGGAGTTCGGCGAAGATACCGTGCTCAGCTATAACAGCTCGACCTTGAAAATGCACCGGCAGATCGATATGGATAAGGTACGGCGCATTCTTCGTTTGGACGGAGCGCGATTGGTGGAAGCGCCGCAAGCGGCCGGAGTGGCGGCCGGAGTGGCGGCCGCTTGTGGCTATGCCCATGGTAAATCGTACGACGGCGGCTACAGCTTCGAGGGAGCGCACAGCCGCGATCACGGGCATCACGACGCAGCAGGATACGGTCATGGCTATGACCACAGCCATGGCAATATGGATCAGATGAAATGGGTTCTCGGCATTTCCGGCGTCTTGTATTTCTCGACCTTCGTATTGGATGGCCGCCTGCCGGGCCCCGTTCTTATTGTCATCTATCTGGCTGCGATTGCGCTTAGCGGCTATGTTACATTTTTGAAGGGCGCCCGCAATTTGCTGCGGTTGCGCTTTACAATGGATACACTGATGACGGTTGCGCTGACCGGGGCGGTACTCATCGGGGAATGGAAGGAAGCGACGCTCGTCGCGATTCTGTTCGGGCTGAATGAGATGCTGGAAGGCTACGGCATGGAACGCGCTCGCCGTTCCATGGAGTCGCTGCTTGCTGTCGCTCCGAAGGAAGCGACCGTCATCCGGAATGAGCAGACGGTGTCGATTCCCATCGAGCAGTTGGTCGTTGGCGATATCGTACTCGTCCGCCCGGGCGAGAAGCTTCCGTCCGACGGGACCGTCATGGAAGGACGCAGTTCCGTCGATGAAGCGGCGATTACGGGGGAATCGCTTCCCGTCGCCAAGGAAGTCCAGGACGCCGTATTCGGCGGCAGCGTAAATACGGATGGGGTTCTCAAGGTGCGGATCGACAAGGCATACGAGGATTCGTCGCTCGCCAAGATTTTGCACCTCGTGCAGGAGGCACAGGACACGAAAACGCCGACGGAGCTGTTCATCGACCGCTTCGCGAAGGTGTATACCCCGATTATTATGGCCGTCGCGGCACTTGTCATCCTTATCCCGCCCCTATTCTTCGACGGGGATTGGTATAAATGGCTGTATCAAGGCTTGGCGGTGCTGATTGTTGGCTGTCCGTGCGCTCTGGTGCTGTCGTCGCCGATCGCCATTGTCAGCGGCATTACCCGGAATGCCCGCAACGGGATTCTCGTCAAAGGCGGCGTTCATCTGGAGCAGCTCGGCAAGATTGAAGCGCTGGCCTTCGACAAGACCGGTACGCTGACCAAAGGCGAACCGGCCGTGCACGAGGAGGTCGTCTACGATGCCGACCGCTTCTACCGGATTGCCGGCGCGGTCGAGCAGGCTTCGCTTCACCCGTTGGCGAAGGCGATTATACGCCATCTGGAAGCGAAGCGGGAGACGGTGCTCGAAGAGCCGTCGGAGAGCGAGACGGTGCCTGGGGAAGGCATCCGGGCAGTAGTTGGCGGTTCCGTGTATCGGGTAGGCAGCGAGCGCGTGTTGGACATCGTCCAGGCTCGCGGACCGGCCGCCGGGCGCATCCGGCAGGCTCGGGACGAAGCGGAACGCATGAAGGCGAAGGGCCTGACTCTGGTCGCCGTCGTCTCCGAGCAGGACGGGGAGCCGCTTGGCTTGTTCGGGCTTGCGGACGAGATTCGTCCGGAGAGCCGCGCTACCTTGGCCGCGCTGCATGAAGTCGGCGTGAAGCATACGTTGATGCTGACGGGCGACCACGCCCAATCGGCGAAGCAGGTCGCGGATGCGGTCGGGGTGACCGACTGGTTCGCCCAACTGCTGCCGCAGCAGAAGGTAGACAAGGTGAAGGAACTGGCTGCGAAGTACAAGGTTGCCATGGTCGGCGACGGCATCAACGATGCGCCGGCGCTTGCATCCGCCCAGCTCGGCATCGCCATGGGCAAAGGGACGGACAGCGCCATCGAGACGGCCGATATCGTATTGATGCAGGATCACCTCGGCAAGCTGCCGAATGCGATCCGGATCTCGAAGCACGTCAACCGGATTATCCGCTGGAATATCGGCATCGCGCTCGGTCTGAAGATAGCAGCGCTGCTGCTTACCATTCCAGGGCTGCTCACGCTGTGGATCGCCATCCTCTCGGACATGGGGGCGACCATTCTTGTCACGCTGCTGGGCTTGACCATTCTGCTCGGCAAAGATAAAGATGCGGCTGGCGTCAAATAAACCGGCCTTGCTATCACGATCGTAAGACCTTCCCTTGACGTCACCGGAGGAGGCGACAAGGGAAGGTCTTTTTTGGCTGAGGGGAACATGTGGTTGGAGTGGCGGAGTACAGGGGTAAGGAAGGGCAGGCAAGCGGTACCGCAACATAAAGCCGGAGCCAGGTTTGTGTAAATGGACATAATCATGGAAATAACTGACATAATGTATGAAGTAAGGAGTGGGTGTGTGATGACGCCAGTCGACATGGCCATCGTTCCGGCCGCCGCAGGCGCCGAAGGAGGACGGGGTGTTGCGATGACGGCAGCCGATCTCATCCGCTTCCCGAATATCGGGCCCTTGCTCTATCTTGATGCCGATGGCATTCCCGACGACGTCCAATCACATTCACTCCTTTTCGTCTTGGGTATGGCTTGTTGCCATCTTAATGTTTCGACGTATGTTAACTTATCTATTGACAAAAACACTGATATTTAGCGATTATAACTTGAAAAATATTTGACATATGTTATCCTGTAATTGAGGTGGATAGCATGACAGAAGTCAAACATGGCAGAGGATATGTGTACTCTATTTAGCCATGAGAGGTTCAATGATGAACGATATGTATCTTATTATAACTAATAATTATAAGATAATTAATTATGTTAACAAACAGTGACATACCTCACAAATTTGAAGAGAATTTTATTAAAACAAATGGAAAATATCTCGTATATCCATTACAGTTAAGAAAGCAAGAAACCTGTAGAAAAGGGTGAGTCGATTGGCAAAATCTAAGAAGCGCCGAACGGTCTCAAGCTCGCGTAAAGGAAATGAACGCGCCTTATTGTTAATGATCCCCATCGCGATTGTCGTCCTGGCTGTTCTCATCTATGTATTGAATCAGCAGGGGGAGAAAATGAAGCAGGAAGAGATGAATCAGGCTCCGGTTGAATTCAATCTGGAGGGACAGCCTACGCTTGGGAATGCCGATGCCACCGTCACGATCGTGGAATTCGGCGATTACAAGTGTCCGCCTTGCAAAGTTTGGAATGAAACGATATTCCCTCGATTGAAAGCGGACTATATTGACACGGGCAAAGTGAAATTCACGTTCCTGAACAAGCTCGTGCTTGCGGGCTCCGAATTGACGGCGGAGGCGGCCGAAGAGGTGTTCCGTCAGCAGCCGGAAGCATTCTGGTCGTTCCATCACGAACTGTACCGCGCGCAGCAGGACAAGAAGAAAGACTGGGCGACTGCGCCGTTCCTTATCGATTTCGCCCGGCGGACAGTGCCTGATCTCGATATAGCCCAGTTGGAAAAGGCGCTTCAGGATCGCACGATGCAGGAGGAAGTGACGAAGGACGAGCAGCAAGCGGCCCAAGCCCGGGTCAACAGTACGCCGACATTGTTCGTGAACGGTGTGGAGTTCACCGGCGAGATTCAAGATTATGAAGGCCTCAAAGCGATGATCGATAAAGCTTTGGAGCAAGCGAAATAAACGGAACAGAAGCGGGGGAACCGTTATGCTGAGTATTCAACGATATGCTTTGCATCTCGCTTGGCTCATCGCGTTAATCGCGACGGGCGGCAGCTTGTATATGAGTGAAATCCTACTCTGGGAGCCATGCAAGCTGTGCTGGGCACAGCGTATCTTCATGTACCCGCTTGCCCTGCTGCTGGGGATTGCCGCTTACCGCGGAGACCGGGGGATTTTTCGCTATACCTTGCCGCTATCGATAATCGGAGGCGCGGTGTCCATTTATCATTACATGGTACAGAAAGTTTCTGGCATGGAGGACATATCGCCTTGCCGGACCGGCGTGCCTTGCGGTTCCGATTACCTTGATTTATTCGGTTGGATTACGATTCCGTTGCTGGCTCTCGTTGCCTTTGCCTTGATTACGCTCCTGTTATTCACCGCGAGTAAGGACCGATCTGAAGAGCAGAGACGAACCATACCGTACGTCAATCATGGGGAGATGACAAGATGAAATTCGGATTTCAGACCAAAATGGTGTTGGGGTTGCTGATCGTATCTGCGGTCACGTATGCGACCAGCGGTTTTTTCATCTTTATTTTGAAGCCGATATTGGCGCCGGAGATGAACGAGGTTGTCTATGATGCTATTATTTTTGCGCTTGGCATCCTCTGGACATGCTTTCTCGGCTGGCTGGCAGCCCGCTTCATTGTCAAGCCACTGACCCAGTTGGCGAGGGCGGCCGACGAAGCAGCGCAAGGCAATCTGAATGTCGACATTCCGGCTTACCGGTTCCATGATGAAATTCGCGTTCTCGTCGAATCGTTCGGGACGATGATACGCAACCTGCGAAGCATGATTGCGGAGATTAAGCAGAGCGTGGAGATTACGACGCGCAGTACGGAGATGCTGGGGGATGCGATGTCGTCGGCAGCCGAACAGACGGAGCATATTTCACGGGCGACGGAGGAGATGAATCGGGGGGCTGAGCAGCAGGCCGAATGGACGGCTGAATCGGCGGCGACGGTCGAGCGGATCCACCAATCCGCGCTGAACGTGCAGCGCCAGGCAAGCGACACCGGACAGATGACCTTCGACATGCTGGGAACGCTAGCCGCCAGCGAGGAGATGCTCAAGTCGATCATCGAGGGCATGCTCCATGCTGCGGAATCCGGCCAAGCCTCCATTCAGACGGTAGAACGCCTGAATGATCAGGCCGCCCAAATTGGGGATATCTCCATTGCCGTACGAGAGATTGCGGATCAGACGCAACTTCTCGCCTTGAATGCTTCGATCGAAGCGGCCCGGGCAGGGAAGCAGGGGGCTGGCTTCGCGGTTATCGCCTCCCAGGTGCGCAAGCTCGCCGAGCAGAGCGCCGAAGCCGTCGGCCGCATTAACAAGCGCATCGTACAAATGCAGTCCCAGGTTGAAGAAGTGGTTCGGCATATTACCGCACAGGTGGAGATGGTCACCGTCGAAGCGGGGAAAAAAGACGATGCAACAAAAGCGCTTCACACGATTGCGGAAGTGACCCAGCGGGCATCCTCTTCGTTATGCGATATTGCATCGGCAGTCGGACGGCAGACCGAGCAATTTGCCGCTACCCTGGGGCAGACGAAGCAGATGGCCGTCGTCGTAGGAGAGATGGCGTCAGGCACGAGACAGGTGGCGAGCGCCACGCAGGAGCAGACCGCGATGATGCAAGAAATCGCAGCATCTTCGGAGGTGCTATGCGAACAGGCCGCCCGACTGAAGCGGCAGACGGAAGTGTTCCAAGGCTGATCATCGAGCCGATGGAATAATGGACTTGAGCGAAACGAGACTTGCGCCGGTATGAGCGGGGCAAGTCTCTTTTTGCAATTTAAGATGGGAGCCCGCCCGAATACGTTCCTGCCTTCCCTGCCGTTGGAGAGACGCCTCATCATCAGGTTCGCGGAGTGCCTCGGCATAGATGGCTTCTTGCTGGAAACATAGGAGCATGCGATCCGGAGCGCGGTTGATCCCGAAGCCATGTACAGCCTTAAGGCCGATGATTACGACAGCCTGTTGTTCCAGCCCGTATCAGCCCCGGCTCAGGCGTAACAGATCGAATACATGTGGTACCCGGACTTGCAGGCGCCGCTTTTTAGTTTAGGAGTGCATGTCGGGCATGCACTCCCCGGCTTGCTTAGCTGTGAATCATCATGTGGTGCGATATATGGATGCATGAGATTCTTCTTGGGCTTGGTATGTAGGATACGGCTGCTGAACCGAGGCGGTGTCTTGGTGCTTGCTCGGATCGATCCCCTCCATGTCGCGGGAGGTTGGGAGGCCGGTATGTTGAATGACGAATTGGGTCACTCTGTCGGCATACCGTTCTTTGTCGCAGCAGTAGGCAACCCCATGGGTAGCCTCGTCTATCAGCAGCAGTTCCTTCGGCTCGGGCTTAGCCTCGTACATATCAATGCTCATTTGGGTCGGGACGAATATATCCGCTGCTCCGTGGATGAACAGGATCGGAAGCTTGCAGGTCCGCATTACCTTGATCGGGCTGACATCTTTCATGCGGAATCCGGCTTTACTTTCCAGCAGGATGTCGATGAGCTTCATGAAGGGCCAAGCCGGAAGGCGATTCAGTATGGCAACCTGATGGCGCATAAGCTCTGTCAGATCGGAATAGGGGCAGTCCGCCACGATGAATTTCACACGTGAATGAGAATGGGCTGCATACTCCAGCGCGGTGCCCCCGCCAAGAGACTGGCCATGCAGGCCGATGATGCAGTCATTTCCTTTATTTGCGATAACCCAGTCTACCCATGCCTCGATGTCGCGCTTTTCCTTTAATCCAAACGTGGTGCGGATCCCCTCGCTCTGTCCGTGCCGCCGCTGATCGATCAAGAGGGCATTGTATCCGAGCTTGAAGAACATGTTCATGAATTGGGCCGACCACGGAAGAGCGGATGTGTATCCGTGCACGATAATGACGATCCGATCGGAATAGGGATGCTTTTCGATGTAATTGCCGTGAAGCTTCAATCCGTCGTGGCTGCGAATAAAAATTTCTTCCTTGTCGCAATCGTCGAATTCCTTTTTGCTGAAGACGCGATATTGCTCCATCAACTCGAAGCAATTATCGTAGGTGGCTGGTTTTTTGCGGGTCATCTGGTAGACGGCATATCTCGGAACAATCCATGCGATTAGAACGAAGATAATGATGAGCATGCAGGCCAGGAAGATGTAGATCATATCCGCGTGTTCCCCTCGTCAGTTATTGTCGATACGATGCTACTAGGTTGTGCAGGAAAATGGCATTTTACACATCCCTAGGTAAGGATGCTGCCGTTCGCTTAACCGATCAAGATTGGCGTTCGCGGCAGAGGTTCTGTACAATGGGGATCGTAATCCGAAGAAGGGGCTTCGCTGATTGCTTATCGCGGGAAGCGATGAAGTCGACATTCCTTCGCCATCCGCTGTAGCGGAATGGGAGGATCCGGCCAACTGCGGTGGTACCATGGAACGGCCGTACGCGGCGCCCCTGTCCACGAATCAAGTCGCGTCGAATCCGGAGATCGTTGCGATTGGCGCTTGGCCTGTGTCATATCTCGTCAAAAAAGTATATAACGTATATAATGAACAAGTACAGGTCTATGAATGTCAAGGCCTGTATACGATATCCAGCTAGCTATGCCGCGATGGCGGCAAGCGCCGACTAGCGCCAACTATATGTTGACATACTTCATGCATATCCGTATGCAACGATCGAAAGGATTTGGAACCGATGTGTGGCATTGCCGGAATCTATCATTTTCTTGATCAACAACCATCCGAACATATTATTCGCAGCATGATGGACCTGATCCATCACCGGGGACCGGACGATGCGAAGCTGTGGATCGGAGACCGGGTCGGCCTGGGCTTCCGCCGGCTGTCCATCATTGACGTTGCTGAAGGCGCGCAGCCGCTGAGCAACGAGGATGATTCGGCATGGATTATTTTTAATGGCGAGATTTATAACTATGTGGAGCTGCGCGAGGATCTGCTCAGCCGCGGCCATCAGTTCAAAACCAATACAGATACGGAATGTATCCTGCACCTGTATGAAGAATTCGGAACGAAGTGTGTCCACCATCTCCGGGGGATGTTCGGCTTCGCGATCTGGGATCGGAACAAGCAGGAGCTGTTCTTGGCCCGCGATCATTTCGGCATCAAGCCGCTGTACTATTACATGAACGACGAGATGCTCGCCTTTGGATCGGAGATCAAGAGCATTTTGGCCGTTCCGGGCGTGGCCCGACAGGTCAATATAAATGGCTTTTATAACTATTTGACCTTCCAATACATTCCTGATCCGGAGACGATGTACGCGGGCATCTATAAGCTGCCGCCGGCTCATACGATGACGATTCCACTGGGGGGACAGCCTGTTATCGAGAAATATTGGGACCCGATGTTCGAACCGGTCGATCGCCCGCTTGCGCAGGTTATCGACGAGATTCGCCACGTCATGCGTGATTCAGTGGAGCACCATCTGCACAGCGAGGTGGAGCGCGGATGCTTCCTGTCGAGCGGCATTGACTCGACGATCACGTCCACGCTCATGCGTTCCATCGAGCCGATCAAGACGTTCAGCGTCGGCTTCGAGGGGACGAATAATGAGACGATTATCGCCCGCGATACGGCCGGGCAGATCGATACCGCTCACTACGATCGGATGATTACGCAGGAGATGTATTTTGATGCGGTACCGCACGCGATCTGGCATCTGGACGAGCCGGTGGCCGATCCGTCCGCGATCGCGCTGTATGAGGTCGCGCGGCTGGCGAAGGAACATGTGACGGTCGTGTTGTCCGGGGAGGGCGCGGACGAACTGTTCGGCGGCTATCGCATCTACCGCGAACCGCATTCGCTGCGCTATCTGTCCTGGATGCCGGAAGAAATGCAACGCGTCGTGAACAAGATGGTGCGCGCCTTACCGTTCTCTTTCTATGGAAAAAATTACTTGCTGCGGGGAACGACTCCGCTGGAGGAGCGTTTCCTGGGCAATGCCCATATTATGACCGACGATGCGAAGGCGGAACTGCTGCGCGTCGGCGCGGAAGAGATAGCGGCTTATCAGAAGCCGTTCGAGATCGCGCGCTGTTATTATGATCGCACCCGCCATCTGGATCCGGTGTCGCGGATGCAATATATCGATATGAATCTGTGGCTGCCAGGCGACATTCTGATGAAGGCGGACAAGCTGACGATGGCGCATTCGCTGGAGCTGCGCGTCCCGTTCCTGGATCGCAGAGTGTTCGACGTGGCCCGTACGATCCCTGCTTCCTACCGGATTGCTGAGAAGACGACGAAGTACGCGCTGCGCAAAGCGATGGAGGGCATTATTCCGGATTCGGTGCTCCACCGGCCGAAGCTCGGCTTCCCTGTACCGATGCGAGATTGGCTGCGCACGGAGCGGGCCGGCATCATGTGGGAGGAGCTGGCTGCGAGTGGCATCGATCCGCTCGTCAACCTGAGCGCGGTGGAAGAGATGTTCAGACTCCACCGCAACGGCCAAGGCGATTACTCCCGCAAAATCTGGGTGCTGTACGTATTCGGACTCTGGTACCGGACGTATATGCACAAGCAATAATCGGACTTTGGTTTAGAATAATATGATGATGATGATGAAAGGCGCTTTTCCATGGAGAGGCGCCTCTTTGTCTCAGTAGGGGAGACGATAACGTGACAAGCCCACCTCAAGTGGGCTTGGTGCATATGCGTGATCAGGGCAGCAGCTTGCTGTCTCTAGGTGGGCTGGGCTGAATTCCTGTCCGATCCTTCTTGGGCAGATCCCGAATTGCGCGTCTGGCTTGGGCCGTCGTGGGAGATGCGGCCGTTGCCGATCAGCAGGGAAATGAAGATGCCGGCGACGATGAACCCGAGTCCCGTCAGAAAGACGGACGAGAAGGAAGCCGACCATGCTTCCTTTACCGTGTTGAGTACGGCAATTTTGGCTTCGCCTTCAAGCGGCAGTATCGCCGGATTGATCAGAAGCTGGTATAGAGTGTTCGAATCCGTCCCGATCTGGTCGAGGACGGTCTGCGTCACCGGATCAGCATTCCGCATGGCTACGGTGATGTTCCTCGCGATATCGGCGTTCATAATGACGTTGAACAGCGTCGTGCCGATGGTGCTCCCGATGGAACGGAAGAAGGTCGTCGCCGAGGTGACGGTTCCGAGCTGCTCGCGGGGGAACTCGTTTTGGACGACGATGGTAATGAGCGGCATAACCAAGCCCATGCCGAACCCGAGCACCATCATGAAGCCGTAGGCCGTGAACGGAGTCGTGTGAATGCCCATGGTGGACATGAGCAAGAAGCCCAGGGCGCTAATCACCATCCCGGAAGTCATGACGGTACGGTAAGGGAGCTTGAGCACAAGTCGGCCACCGAGCACGCTGGCAATAATGAGCGCGATCATCATCGGTGTCATGGTGGACCCGGCCTGGGTCGGCGTAACCCCGAGGACGCCCTGCATGAACATCGGCACGAACATTATGGCGCCGAACATCCCGAGCCCGACCAAGAAGCCGAGTCCGACGGCGACATTAAAGACGCGGCCGCGGAACAGTGACATGTCGATAATCGGATCAGCGGCGCGGTGCTCAATCGGAATGAAGACGAGAAACAACACCAGAGCCGCTCCGAAAATAAACAGACTGTAGGGGGATGTCCAGCCATACTTCGCACGATCGAGCGACAGGCCGTACAGTAGCAGCACAATCCCCGGAATAAGCGTGAAGATGCCGAGCCAGTCAATGTGAACCTTTTTGCTCTTGTCGCGTGGGCTGCCCATTGATTTCATCCCGATGAAAATAAGCGCCGTCGAGACCAGGCCGAAGGGGACGTTGATGAGAAAAATCCAGTGCCAGCTAATATGATCGACGATCAAGCCGCCGAGAAAAGGCCCGACGATGGAACTGAGCCCGAAGATGGCCCCGAATACGCCCTGCCACTTCGCCCGCTGGGTCGGGGTGAACATCATCCCGATAATCGTCTGGGACATCGGCATGAGCAGGCCACCCCCGATTCCTTGAATGGCGCGGTAGCCGATCAACTGTTCCATGCTGACCGCGGTGGCGCACAGAAATGAACCGATGACGAAAATAATCCATCCGGTCAAATAAATAAACCGGCTTCCGAACAGATCCGCCAGCTTGCCGGAGAGCGGGATGACGGTAGTCGAACAGATCATATACGCTGTCGTCACCCAGGCGAAGATAGCGAATCCGCTCAATTCTTTAATAATGGTCGGCATGGCCGTGCCTACGACGGTCTGTTCGAGCGAGCTGAAAAACATCCCCATAATGAGACCGATGAGAACCATGTTGCGACGAGACTGCGCTATGTCTTTCACCCCCACGATTGGCCTCCTTTCCGTACGCTGCGTCGCCTTCGAAGAGGGCTTCGCCGCGTGTGCTTCGTCTTTACTTTCTTCAGGTTAAGCGGTATGATGCGAATTGAATTTTCCGGTGGACGGGCAAGAGAAGGGTTGCAGCTCCTCCCAATCTGTATTATGTTGGGTTGGGACATACGATTTTATGCGTCGGGTGCCGGTTCGGAAGGGTGGAAGTCCGTACCGGTCGACACTTGGAAGATAAGGGGGGGAGAACCCATGAGCTGGTTGCTTGGCATCGACCCCTTGACGAAGGGCATCTGGCTGCTAAGCACCGGACTGGCCGTCATGATCAGCATGAAGGTGGAGTGGCAGGCCGGCTGGTTCCTTGCCGTCCTGCTCATTGCGCTGACCGGAACCGGGTGGTCGGCGCAGCGCTGGAGGCTGGTGAGCGTATGGATCGGCGGGTTCGCCCTTCCGCTTCTGCTGTTTCAGTGGCTGGTCCTGCCTGGCGATACGCCGTGGCTGACGGCAGGGAAGCTGACCTTGACGCGGGAAGCCTGCCTCCAGTCGGTTGCGCTGACGCTCAGGGCAATGACGTTGTTCCTGTCATCACTCGTCTATGCGGGGACGACGGCGCCGCGCGATGTCGTCCTCGCTATGTCGCGTTACTTGCGACTGTCGGACCGCTTCGCGTACGCGGTGGCAATTGCACTGCGCTTCGTGCCGCTTCTGCTGGCCGAGACGGCCCGTATCCGGCACGCCGAGCGATTGCGCCGCCTCGTTCCGCCGCACAGCATAGCGGAACGGCTTGAGCGGCTGCATCGCGTCCTCGCCGGAGCGGCTGCGCATACGCTTCGCCGGGTACAGGACGTAGCGACGGCGATGGAGGCGAAGCGCTTTGGGGCTGCCCCGAGGACGTATCGGCGCCGACTCATCTTCGCGGCCCCGGGCATCGGATTGGCCCTGTCCTCGGCGCTAGGAGTCGCCATCACCTGGTGGTACGGCTGAGCGGCCGGCAGCCCCGCGGACCGGGGGCTTCACGGTCCGGGCGCAGGCGAGCCCCGCTTTTTTACTTGCATTTCCAGCGCATGGCTTGTAACGTGTAAAGAAGAAAAGGGATGCTGGACTATCGCATCCTTCCGCATATCCGCATAAGGGAGAGTTGATCGCAGATGACATCATCCAACACGCGATTATGGCGCTCGCTTACCTTGAGCGAATGGGTGCTAATGGCCCTGCTGGCCGCGGCGAACGGGGTGCTCACGAGCGGCTTGTCCTGGCTGAACAAGCTGCTGCACTCGTTGGGCGGACCGATGCTGACGTCATCCATCGTAGGGTTATATATGATTTACGGCCTGCTGGCCGCCTATGTAATTCGCAAGCCAGGCGCGGCAATGTTGACCTATGCGCTCGGCGCCGTCGTTCAGATCCTAGTCGGCACCGCCTACGGCGCCTGGTCGGCGATTGCGGCCGCGCTATGCTACGGCATCGTCATTGAGCCGCTGCTGTATCTGTTCCGTTACCGACGTTACGACTGGGGGGCCATGCTCTTTATCAGCTTGGCTGCGGTCCCGATCTGGTTCGTCGTCTCCGCCTTCATGTTCGGTTACATTTATTATGAGACGTGGGTATGGGTTGCGACGATCGTGATTCGCTGTCTCAGCGGCCTTGTGCTTTGCGGCGTATTGACGAAGCTGATCGGCGATCGGCTGGCACCCGCCCGGGCTGTCCGCCCGTTTGCTCTGGGGCAGGCCTACCGCGAGCATCGGGGATAGGGGGGCCATAATGGAATTTTTGCGTGAAGAGGTCATGCGCATCGAGCGCGTGACCTTTACCTATTTGGGCGCGGACGAACCGGCCCTCTGCGATTGCAGCTTCACGCTGTGCCGGGGCGATATCGTCTATATCGCCGGAGCGAACGGCAGCGGCAAGACGACGCTGTGCAAGCTGCTGGCCGGCGTGATGCAGCCCCATGAAGGTACGCTGCAAGGGAAGTTGGCGCCGCCGGAGGGCATGCCGACCGCATTGGTCGGCTTGGCGCTGCAGGATGCCGATTCCCAGCTTATCCTCGGTACCGTTGAGGACGAACTGGCCTTCGCCCCGGAAAATATGGGGCTGCCTGCAAATGAGATAATGTGCCGGGTGGAGGAGCAATTGGATAGGTTCGGGTTGGAATCGCTGCGGGAGGCGCCGATTACGGATCTGTCAGGGGGAGAAAAGCAGCGGACGGCTCTCGCTTCGGTCATGACGATGGACCCGGAGGTATTTATCGTAGACCAGGCGTGGAGTCATCTGGATGAGGCCTCCCGGGAACGGTTCCTGCAGACGCTTCGCGCGGGGCGGCAGGCTGGGCGAACGGCGGTGCTGGCCGGGGCCCGGCTGGAAGATTGGATCGGGAGGTTGCCCGATGTGCGGCTGCTGTTGCTGAAGGAGGGGCGCATCATCTATGATGGTGTCCTGCAAGAAGCAGAAGTGACCGCATTGGACAAGTTGCGGATGGCTGCGCCGGTGCGGCCATCTGTGCAGCCAATCGCTGTGCCGGATAAGAGGCCAGCCGGAGTCCCTGTGCATAGGGCGGAGCGGCTGCCTGGCAAGCATCCAGGGGAAGCCCCCGTCCTCCACGTGAGGGGCGTTTCGTTCCGGTATGGGAAAAGACGGAAGGATATCGAGAACTCCAACGGCCGGGAACAGGCGCTTCGCGAGGTCTCGTTCGAGCTGTATCCGGGGCAATGCTTGCTTCTTCGCGGACCGAACGGAGCAGGCAAATCAACCTTGTTCAAGCTGCTGACGAAGGGCATGCCGCGACAAGCGGGACGGATGTCCGGAGAGATTCGGCTGGCTGGACAGCCGCTGCAGCGCTGCTCCGTCTACGAAGCGGCCCGCCTGATCGGGTATGTCCCGCAGCAGCCGGAAGCCGGACTGTTCGGCCGTACCGTTGAAGAAGAAGCGCTCGATGCGGCCGGTATGGCTTGGCGGAGCAGCCGCTTAAACGCCTCGGTGTCGCCGGCACAGGCCACACGGGAAGAGTCCGTTGCGGCGATGGCAGAGGAACTGCTCCAGACAACGGGGCTGTCCCGTAATCGTCGCCGCCATCCTCACGATCTGCCTGCCGGAGCTATCCGGCTGCTTTGTGTCGCGTTGGCTGGCCTGCACCGGCCCGCCGTGCTGCTGCTCGATGAGCCGACAGCGGGTCTCGATGCCGAGGGCGCCGCGCTGATACGGGACTGGTCCCTTGCACAGGTCGAGCGGGGCTGCGGCTTGATCGTCATCACCCATGACAACATATGGGATGAGACTGCTCATCCGCAGTTGGCTTCGGCCTATATGGAGGCGGGCCATTGGTTTGGCGCGGACGTGCGGTGGAGCCCAGGGCCGGAATAGCGTTACGTGAATCCGACCGGATCGCGGCCTAGACAAGAGCATGCTAAGATAGCAGATACCGGCAACATGCGTGACGAGATGCAGGACCAGTTTGAAAAGAAACAGAGAGCAAGTGATAGAGAAGGGAATGAAGCAATGGGAAGCACTGCAACGATGCAGGCCGGGCGAGAACGGAAGCTGGTGACGCTGGCCCTGTTATTATCAACATTTTTGGCGGCGATTGAGGTTACGGTCGTCAGCACTGCGATGCCGAAGATCGTCTCCGATCTGGGGGGACTCAAGCTTATCAGTTGGGTCTATTCCGCCTATTTGCTGACGACGGCTATCTCGACGCCCTTGTTCGGCAAGCTAGCTGATCTGTTCGGCCGCAAAAAAATCTTTATTTTCGGCTCTATTTTATTCGTCGTCGGCTCCATGCTGTGCGGCTCATCTTCCAATATGACGCAAATGATTCTGTTCCGGGCCATCCAAGGAATCGGCGCCGGTGCTGTCATGCCCGCCACCTTCACCATCGTGGCGGATATCTTCACCTTGGAGGAACGCGCCAAAATTCAGGGGCTATTCAGCTCCATTTGGGGCATAGCCGGTCTGGTCGGCCCATTGGTGGGCGGATTTTTTGTCGATTCGCTTTCTTGGCACTGGATCTTTTTCTTTAACGTGCCGTTCGGCATGATTTCGGTATGGATGATCGCCAAGCTGTTCCATGAGAAGGTGGAGAAGAAGGAGAAGCCGATCGATTACGCCGGTGCGGCGACCTTCTCGATTGGGATGACGGCCTTATTGTTCGCCATTATTACCGGCGGGCAGAACATTGCCTGGACATCCCCATGGATGTTCGCGCTGCTCGGCTTGGCTGCGGTGTTCCTCATCTGGTTCTACCGTATCGAAAAAACGGCACAGGAACCGATGGTTCCGTTCCAGTTGTTCCGCATTAAGGACATCGCCATCTCCAATCTCGTCGGCTTCCTCGTCAGCAGCGTGCTGATGGGTATCAATTCTTACATGCCGCTCTGGATTCAGGGCATCATGGGACGTAGCGCCACCAGCTCCGGCATGGCGTTGACGCCGATGTCCATCGGTTGGCTCATCGGTTCGATTATTGGAGGCCGCATGCTGCTCAACATCGGCCCGCGGCTGACCTCTTCCCTCGGCATGACGCTCATTGCCGCCGGATCGATTTGGCTGGCATCCATTACGAGCGCCACGTCGATGTGGATCATCGTCGCGCTGATGACGGTATCGGGACTTGGCTTCGGGTTCTCGATTACCGTGTTCACGATTATTGTCCAGTCGTCGGTCGATTGGAATATGCGAGGCGCTACAACGGCGCTGAACACGTTCGTGCGTACGCTCGGCCAGACCATCGGCATCGCGGCGCTCGGCACCTTCCTAAATGAACGCATCGCGTCCATGGTACGACTTGCCGGGCCAGACGTCGCTTCGCGCATTTCAGACGATGATCTGAACCAGTTGTTGAACCCGGAGAGCGCCAACCGACTGACGCCGGATGTCATGAACAGTCTGCGCACGTTCCTGGAGATCGGACTCAAGAATGTGTTCCTCGTGATGGCGGCCGTCGCCATTATCTGCCTTGGATGCACCTTGCTGATGCCGAAGGGCAAGCTGAACAGCAAATCGCATTGAACCGACCATCCCTTGCGGAGCGGTTTTTTTAAACATAAAGTAGGAAAATATGGATTTGTGTCGAATGGATATAGGGGAATTGTCGAACTACCTTCAGCCAAAGGAGCCGTCCTCTATGCCGTATACCTCGGTACTGCCGAACTCAAGACGTACGGGTCTTGCTTACATCTCACTTATCCTGCTGGGGGTCATTGGCTCCCAAGCGGAAATTAAGTTCCCGTTCGGCGTGGAATTTGCTCTGAGCGGGGCCTTCTTCCTTGTGGCTTTTGTCTTATTCGGTGCCGTCCGAACGATGGCGTTCGCCGGGCTGGCCGCACTGGTCCTGTATGTCGCCGGATATGATATCGATATGCTGGCGTTCATCGGATTGGAGCTTGCCGTATTGGGCTTTCTCTATCGCCACAGACGGAGGCTGTTGTTCTGGGACAGCTTGTTCTGGCTTGCGATCGGAGCCCCGGGAATCATGTTACTGTTCTTGATGCGAACCGGCGTGTTCGGGACAGAGGCCATGCTTCAATATATGATGTCCGCTGTCAACGGTATCGCCAATGCGCTTCTCGCCGATATGATGCTTGCCTACGTGCCGTGGCAGCGGCTGCTCGGACACAGCGCCGACCGGCCGATTTCTCTTCAGCGCGTTATCCTTCATCTGGCGCTGGTCGCTGTCCTTCTCTCCTTCCTCTCGCACATGAAGCTGGGAAGCATCGAATTGATGACAGAATTGGAGCGCGAGGCGTATGCCCTCCTGAAGGAGCAGTCGATCCGGGCCGAGGAGGCGCTGCGGGGGCTGGAAGGATCGAGCCCGCGGCTCCCGGGGAATGGGCCTGGCGTAGGGGCGAACGTATCGCTGGTGGAGCGTCTCCTGAAGGAGGAGTCGCTGGACGGCGTCATCAAATTCGCGTTGACGGACGAGCATGGCGTAATGTTCGCCTGGAGCGACCGGATGTGGGCAGACTACCGAAGGGGATTGTATGAGGAGGCGGGAGCGGTGCGAACCGCCCTTCCCGTGCCCAAAACGTTGGCGTCGGGAGATGGAGTGGAGCGAAGCCGGGTCGCCGGCTTCTATCGCGTCCTGCCGGGAATGGAGAACTACCATTACGGAACCTGTCGCTGGAAGGGCTGCTACTATGTGCTGGAACGCTTTGGCGAGGCCGGAAGGGCAGGGGCGGTGATCGCCTTTCTCCCGAGTGATACGTTCCTGCCGGGTATCCTCTCTTTTTATGTATGGGAGCTGGCCGTTATGCTGGCCGTGTGGGGCATTGTAGCAGGGAGCGCGGTTATGGTCAGCCGTTCTCTCATTCGTTCTCTTGACGGGTTGAACCAGATGACGAGCGTTGTTCCGGGTACGATTGCGGAGTGTGAGCGGCAAGCATGGCCGGATAGCCGCGTCCGAGAGATTCGCTCCCTGATGTTGAATTTCGGCGCCATGGCTGAGAGACATGCCGCGCAATTCCGCGAGCTTCACCGGATGAATGAGTATCTTGTGCAACAGACGAAGCTGCTGGAAAAATCGGAAGAGCACTTGCAGCGGTTGGCCTATTACGATCCACTCACCCAACTGCCGAACCGCCATTATTTCACGATAGAGATGGATAAGGCATTGGAACGGGCCGAGGTAGATGCCACACCCCTGGCTTTGCTGTTCATTAATCTCGATCGCTCCAAGTACATTAACGATTCGCTCGGCCACAAGATCGGCGATATGCTGCTCGTTCGAGCCGGGCAGCGCCTGCTCCATTGTTTATCGAAGCAGGAAGGAGCCCACTTGTGCTCCAGACTGGGCGGCGATGTATTCGTCATTATGCTGGAGAAGGGAACACGCGAGGGGGCCCAAAAATTGGCGCATCGCATCCTCCAGCATTTCCGCGAACGCTTCTCCATTCACGCGCATGAGCTATTCATCTCGGCTTCAATCGGGATTGTGCTCTATCCCGATGACGGGAATACGCTGTCCGCCCTGTTCAAGCAAGGCGATACGGCGATGTATGCGGCGAAGGAGCGGGGTGGGCAGTCTTACATGTTCTTCGATCAGATTCACCCGGATCTGGCTTCCGGTCGCATGCTGCTTGAAAGCTTGCTGTACAAGGCCAAGGAACGGGACCAGCTGACGCTACACTATCAGCCGATTGTCGATCGCACCGGGAAGGTCGTCGCTGTCGAGGTGCTGCTGCGCTGGATGCACCCGCAGCAAGGCTATATACCGCCTTCGCAGTTTATTCCGGTCGCGGAAGAAACCGGTTTAATCATTCCGATTGGCGAGTGGGTGCTGCGCAGCGCATGCATGCAGCATCGCCAATGGAGGGAGCAGCAGGGCATGCCGCCACTTCGCATGTCGGTGAACGTGTCGCTAAGGCAGTTTTTGAATCCGGATTTCGTGGCAATGGTGGAGCGTATCGTGCAGGAGACCCAGTTCGAACCGGAGCAATTGGTTCTGGAGATAACGGAAGGGTATGTCCACAAGCATATCAGACAAGCCAATCATGTCCTGCGTCAGCTGAAGAGGCGCGGCATGAACATTGCCCTTGACGACTTCGGGATCGGGTACTCCTCGTTGGAGCGGTTGAAGACCTTGCATGCCCATACCTTGAAGATTGATCGTTCCTTCGTCCGGCATCTGTCCGCGGATCCGGTCAACGCAGCGATTGTGCAGGCCGTCATTCAACTCGGCCAAAGCTTGAATCTCACCGTCATAGCGGAAGGCGTGGAGACGGCCGAGGAATTCCACTACTTGGAGTCGTTGGGTTGTAACCATTTTCAAGGCTACTATGTCAGTCATCCGTTGCCTGCATCGGAATTCGTGGCACGCTTCCACCAATTCTCTCATTATGCGGATGGGAGAGCCATCGCGGAAGCGGCGGGAGGCCAGACATAATATTTCCCCAATGAGTAAAGAAACGGCGTTCGCATCCGCGGCCGTTTCTTCTCGTTTTAGCCCTCTTTTTTTGTGACAAGACTGAGCTTTTCCGCTTGAATACCCAGCTTTTTGAGCAAAAGTATCGCTTGGGCCTTCTCTTCCAAGGTCAGCCCGCTTAGTGCGCGGCGCAGGGTCTGGGCTTGCTTCGGCAAAATACTCTGCATCTGTGTCCGGCCCTGTTCCGTTAATTCGGCGAAAATGACGCGCCGATCCTTGGAGCAAGGGTGGCGCTGCACCAGGCCGTTGCGTACAAGCTTGTCGATGACATAGGTGACATTGCCGCTCTGTAGTAGCAGTTTCGCCCCAATTTGTTGTATCGGCTGTGGTCCTTTATGATAGAGCATTTCAAGTACAGCGAAGTCGGTCGGGTTGTATCCTTGTTTTTTACAGCCCGCTGCCGCATGATCAGAGACGCTCTTGAAAGCTTTGGAGAATACGCGGAACAAATGCAGGGCTTCGTCGGTGTCGCGTTGCGCCCCCCGTTCAGACATAGTCCTTTCCACCTCGCTTTACTGGTTACCTCTTCATCGTATAAGCTCAAGTTGATGTCCAACATGTCATAGATCACATTTTCGGATAAAAAGTGCAATAAATTTTGAATATTAAATTTGATCGAGATCTTTCAGCTCCATTCAGCGGACAATAGCAGAAGAGAAAGCCGGTAAGAGAATAAGCAATAGGAGCCATTCCTGTATTGAAGGAGACGTGCCTTCGATGTTCTCGTATCGCTCATCGCATCTGCAGCAAGCGGCGACCCACATGGATCAGGTGCTGGCGTCAGCTCCCGGCTTCCTCTGGGCGTTGGCAGGCGGGTTGGAAGCAGAAGACGAAGGAAGAGAAGGAGAATGCGGCCCGTGAGCCAATGAACGGATGAGATTCCGGTCTTGCGGGCATATTATGTCCAAAGCGGAGAAAGAGGAGGGCAAGACATGGAAGCAGCCGCTATCCGGTTCCGGTTCTTGGATGCCGCAAGTGCCCAATTGGCTTTCGATACCTTGGAAGAGCTCGGTTATGAGCCGGTCTATGACGGCCATTACCGCATGGAGCTTCAAATTCATGTGGAGAAGAGAGATCTGACCTCGGCGATTGAAATTGCCGAGGTTCACAGCGGCACACTTGTGGAAGCGGGAGCTATGACCGAATCGGCAATCGTGAATGATGCCTATAATATCGATCTCATTCCGATCCCGGCACATGTGATCAATGAGGATTGGGCAGACGATGACCGGTATGCCTGGGCCGCGTCGAGTCATGATGATCTCGCGGCGCGGGAAGAGGACGCGATGGGCTGGAATGACGATACGAACCAGTTCCCGGGAGGGATTCATATCTAGGGCAGCCCAAGAAGCGGCTTCACTCCCGACAGAGAGTGGAGCCGCTTTGTTTGTTATAAAAAGGCGGCTGCATGCTTCCCGGCCGTATATCCGGTAGCGAATGCGGCCGTAATGTTATAGCCGCCCGTATACCCGTGCACATCGAGAATCTCGCCGCAGAAAAAAAGTCCTCGCATCAGCTTCGACTCCATCGTGCGCGGGTCAATCTCCTTCAAGCTGACCCCGCCGCCGGTGACGAACGCTTCCTCTATGGATAAAGTACCGTTCACCTTGACGGGGAAGGACGTAATCAGGCGGCACAACTCTTGCAGCGGCTGTGTGCGAATATGATCACGGGTAACGCTTTCCTCAATGCCGGCTTGCTGGAGCAGGATGGGCACCATTCGCTCGGGGACGAGGTGCTTGAGTATATTTTTGAGCGTTTTCTTCGGTTCCTGGCTCCACCGCTCCATCAGCTGCCCTACCAGTTCCTCTGGACTGAGCTCCGGCTTCATATGGATCGTCAGCAGTACCGTCTTCTGTCCGGTTCGCTTCCTCTCCTTGATAACGAACTGGCTGCAGCGGAGCGCGGCCGGCCCGGATAGGCCGAAATGCGTAAAAAGGAGATCCCCCTCGTGCTGTATAATTTTTTTGCCCTTGTCGTTCCACACCGTAAGACGGATATCTTGAAGCGACAGGCCTTGCAGCAGCTTCTCGCGGATGAAATAAGCTTGAGAGGTCAGCGGCACCTCCGTCGGATACAGCTCGGTAATCGTATGCCCGGCAGCTTCGGCCCAAGGATAGCCATCGCCGGTAGAGCCCGTGCGGGGAACGGACTTTCCTCCTGTCGCGACGATGACCGACTTTGCGCGGATGACCGTGCCATCCGACAGGCGGACGCCTTCCACGCTGCCATCCGCGTAGACGACCCCGGACACGGGCCGGTTCGTCATCATCGTGACGCCCCGCTTGCGGACTTCCCCGATTAGAGCTTCGACAACGGTCCTCGCCTTGTCGGACACCGGAAACATCCGGCCGTTATCCTCCTCCTTCAACGCGATGCCTAGTCCTTCGAAGAAGCGAATAATATCCTGATTATTGAAATGAGAAAACGCGCTATGTAAAAATCTCCCGTTCCCTGGAATATGCCGAATCATCTCATCCAAATCTTTATTATTCGTTACATTGCATCGTCCGCCGCCGGAAATGATGAGCTTGCGACCCAGTTTGTCCCCTTTGTCGATCAGCAGCACGTTCGCATCTTGCCCCGCTGCAGCAATACAGGCCATCAATCCTGACGGTCCGCCGCCGATAACTATAATATCGGTCTCTTTCATGTCGTATACTCCTCGCATCGTATTTTCTGAAGGCAGTTTTGATTCTCTGTCCGTTCTCTGAATCCCTTATGGAAAGGAGGAATTCCCTTGAGACTGAATACCAAGGTGTTCACTATTCCCGAAGCGGATCAACAAGTTTAAAGACGCTTATGCTGAATTTCCAATTCTCAAAAATCAGGGGCTTACCATCATACCGCTGGACTTCAAGTCGTTTCGTCCCTTATTGTATCGCATAATGTTGAAAAATGCCTAAAAGATGGTTCGCTCCATTGTCAAACCCCGGCATTTATGTTTTAATCAATGCATTCCACAACATGCCAGAGGAGAGAAATCATGTACATCGCTTTAAAGGAAATCCTTCTGCAAGTTCTGATTGCTAGTATACCGCCTTTCTCCTGCCAGCTATGTTCCATTCAGTCGGCACGACCATTACTGACTCGGCTTGCTGTCGGAGCGGCTTCCGTGATTTCCGTATTTCTGTGTATCCTGTTCTCCTACCATTATGCGGAGGCTTCGCAGCCATTCGATTTTCGGCTGATTCCTTTTATGCTGGGTGTACTATACGGCGGGTACCGCATCGGATTGGTGGTAGTGGCGATCTATACCATTTTTATTATCGCTTATCCACTATATCAACTGCCGGGGAGCCAATGGGATGATACCCTGATTTATTTAACCCCGCTATTGTTTATTGCTATTAACAGATTTCGCCAATCCGGCTTGCGAATGCGGCTTGTCATCATTCTTTCCTTCTCGCTACTTGGCCTGCTCGTCTACAACATTATCTATGCAGTGTATCTCCGAACCGCTCCGGTTGAGACTGCTGGCGGAGCCCTTGGCTCTCCCTTTTTCGTCTTATTCAGCATTGTGTTTCTACTTACCGCGTGCCTGGTCCTGTATATGATGGAGGGCATAAGGGAGAAGACGTTCCTGCAGGAGGGATATCGGATTGTTTCCCGTCAATACCGGGAGGAGGTCGAGAAGCTCAATCAGATTCTCAATACGGCTCCGCTCTGCGTCATTGCCATTGATGCGGATACCCATATTACCGCTATCAACGATATGATGATCACAGCGATCCAGCTGCAGGTTCCGAGCGTGACGAGGGCACAATTAATGGGGCGTCCCCTGCGGGATTTGCTGGAGAGGATGGGAGATGAGCCGAATAAGTTCATCCTGCTTCAATGGGCTTTGCAAAAAGGGGCCGTCGAAGGAGAAGTCGCTCGCCTTGGTGAACGTGACTACTATATTCTGGCCAAGTCCATCTACAGTCAAGAGGCCGGGGAGATTGTCGGCGCGGTCGGCATGGCCCATGACGTAACCGAGCTGTCCAAGCTCCGCGCCGAGATCGGCAACATGGAACGGCTGCATCTGGTCGGCCAGATGGCTGCCAGTATTACGCACGAGATCCGCAATCCGATGGCAGTCATTCGCGGGTTCATGCAATTGATCCAGGAGAAGAGCCCCGAAAATATGAAGAACTATTACCGGATTGTCATGGACGAGATCGACCGTGCCAACGGGATCATCAACGATTTCCTAGCGTTGGCGCAAAACCGCATCGTCGAGAAGGAAATGGTCCATCTCCACGATATTATGAATCAGCTGTCTCCGCTGCTGAGTGCAGATGCCAATCTGCGCGGCCAGGAGGTAATCTTTCAATTGGGCGATAATATTCCGGAGTTGTACCTGGATACGAAGGAAATGAAGCAGCTTATCCTAAACCTGTCGCGCAATGCACTGGAATCGATGGAATCAATGGAGAAGCGGGGGACACTAACCATCTCGACTCGTGCCGTGTCCCAAGGGGTGCAGTTGCTTGTAAGCGATACCGGGACAGGTATTCCGGACTCCGTCATGGAAAAGCTGTTCGAGCCGTTCTATACGACGAAGTCAAAGGGGACCGGCCTTGGCTTGCCGCTCTGCTTGAGTATCGTCGAACGGCATGAAGGAACGATCGAGATTGATACGTCGGAGAGAGGGACTACGTTCCTGGTTACCTTCCATATCGATCCGAAGCGGCGAAGAGAACCGCAGCGAGAACAGGAACATCATCATCCGCAGGACGCGTTGAACACGCTCTAATCGTCAGCTATCATAGATGAGGGAGGGAAGTGTGGGAACAGCCGCCCACGCAATTATTGCTAAGCGGAACGTCCACGAACGGCAGGGGAAGGATAGACTCTTTTGTAGGTGCGCATACTAGATGCGAGACTGCAGGAAGGAGGCCTGTGGAGATGCAAAAAAATCATTCCAAGGAGCAACAGCAGCAGGAACAAGCCAACCGTACAGCCGACACACGCGGCAAAATACCGGTTGACAAAAAGCTGGATGGACCAAACCGTCCATCCACATAAGCGCTCACGGCGCAAGATAAGGGAAAGCCGCTTCCGGAAGGAATGGCTTTCCCTTGCTTTACTCCTGTGTAAATGGTTAAAATATTAACGATAGCACTATCTGGTGATGTCTATCGGGGGAATTATTTATTGGGTGAGGAGTGAAGTAAAAATGTCTATGCCTTTTGAGCAATATATGCGCGATATGGTGCAGCCCATGCGTAACGAATTGACATCGATCGGCTTCGAAGAATTGCGGACGCAGGAAGAGGTCGAAGCGAAGCTGCCGACGGCGAAGGGAACCACGCTTGTGGTCGTGAACTCTGTATGCGGCTGTGCAGCAGGACAATGCCGCCCAGGCGTGCGCAAAGCGCTGGAGCATAAAGTGACGCCGGATCATTTATTTACCGTCTTTGCAGGTCAGGACAAAGAAGCAACGGCACAAGCGCGCGAACACTTTGCGCCGTATCCGCCGTCTTCCCCGTCCATCGCCTTGATGAAGGATGGCAAATTGGTGCACTTTATCGAACGCCATAGCGTAGAAGACCGCACTGCCGAGCAGATTGCGGCGGATCTGACAGCAGCATTTGATTGCCATTGCCGCTAATGCAAGCCTCATCCCCACGTTGCTCTAATGCGGGGATGTTTCCATAAATACGAGCAGATCGTGAAATAGGATGGATCGAAGGGAGATATCCAGATGAGCCTACAAGAGGAAATCATCAGTCGGTTCGGAGTCAAGCCCCAGATCGATGTAGACGCCGAAATCCGCAAACGTGTTGATTTTTTGAAGCAGTATGTAACCAACGCTGCTGCGAAGGGGCTGCTGATCGCCATTAGCGGCGGAATCGACAGCGCCGTCACCACTGGCTTATGCAAACGCGCTACCGACGAACTATCTGCAGAATCCGGCCAGGAGTATATGACGCTGGGCGTATTCCAGCCCTATGGGGAACAGGTTGACATTGCGGACAGCTATGCCGTCGCGGAAGCGTTTCAGTTGAAGCACACCGTCGAGACCAACATCGAAGAGGCGGTGAACGAGGTTGCGCTTGAGGTCGAGCAAGGCTTCAAGGAACTCGCTCAACCGCGCCATATCAGTATTCCTGGAAAAGGGAACATCAAAGCGCGGATACGGATGGTTGCCCAATATGCGCTGGCGTTCGACCTGAGCCTGATCGTCGTCGGTACCGATCATGCATCCGAAGCGTTGACCGGCTTCTATACCAAATGGGGCGACGGAGCCGTAGACATCACTCCGCTGTCCTCCCTGAACAAGCGCCAGATTGGCCAACTTGCCGAACGGCTTGGCGTCCCGCACAGTGTCATCGGCAAAGTGCCGACCGCCGGCCTGTGGGAGGGGCAGACCGACGAGAAAGAGCTGGGTGTGTCATATGAGCACAACAGCGATTACCTGGAGGGCAAGCCGGTTCCTGCCGACGTTCAAGCGAAGCTCGAACAGCATTACCGCAAGACCGAGCACAAGCGCGCCCCGATTCCCGGCATCTGAGCGATAGGATGGGAAGGTTGAACGCATACGGAATAGATGAGGAGTCCATACAAGGCGACGATTTTAATGACTTCCCATCACAAAGCGGATATTGAAACACTTTGGGATTACGTTTGCCTTATTTTGAAGACTCTTAATCCTAAAAAGTTTTGGCCCTAATCAAATAAAACGCTTGTTGCATTGCATTATCAAAGGGGAAACCATCATCCCTCTGAGAACAAGTAATCATTCAGCCATTGCATGTCTTGTTGCGCGAGCAAAGTGCGAGCACAAGGAAGCCGGCAACATGCGACAGACCGAGCAGATAGGCAGCGGTAAGGCCGCCTATCGTCGTCAGGACCGACACAGCGAACTGGCGCGGGGTCAACATAAATAAGTGCACAGCATCTCCTGTCTATGTGTGAAAATTAGTGGGCCTGCAGCCACTGAACGGTTGCTTCAATGGCGGCTTCCAGCTCCGGTGTCGTGCCTTGGAACGGATGGACCGTATTGAACGTATGGCTCCCCCCTTCGATCGTCATCCACTCCGCTTCCGGATAGTTGGCGACCAGACGGGCTGATCCGTCGCGAAAGCCCGGCAGATCGTCCGAGCCCTGGATAAGCGCAAGAGGGAAGCGGGCAGCACGCACGCGATGAATCAGGTCATATTTACCGCGATTGGCTTCCAGGTCGTCCAGCAGCAGGCGGGACAACGGGAGCGCTTCGCCCGTTCGGGCATTGATGACCTTGGATTGCCCCTTGTCCCGCATTTCCTGTTTCTGTTCCATAGAAAATAAATCCATATTCGTCACGCCATTCCACGTAAGCACACCAGCGATACGCTCCGGGTGCTCCAGTGCATACAGCAGGCAGCTTGCCCCTCCTCGGCTGTGTCCGAGCAGATACAGCGGCATCTCCTTCGACCAAGTAAAGCTTCCTCCTTGGGCAGACAGCCATTGGGGGAATTCGGATGAGCCAACCCAAGCGAGCAGCGTGGAAAGGTCGGTCTGCTCCTCTCCGTACGTATTGATCGCGAACCGCTCCGGCTGATCGAAGCGGTCAAGCGAGGAGCCGACGCCATTATGCGAAAAGTTAAACGTCATCGTAAGCAGTCCGCTGCGATTGACGATCTGCTCCGCCGTATAAGGGAACATTCCCCAATCCTTGAACCCTTTGTACCCGTGAGCAATGAGGAGCACCGCTGGACGCTGCAGTTGCGCAGGCAGAAATACGTCCCCGCGCAGGATGCGGCCATCCTGCCCTGAATAGGTGAAGCCATACTTCAATCTAGCCAACCTCCTTGCTTTCCATTTTATATTGACATGAATATCTATAATTGTAAACAATATGTACCAGTTTGAGTAGTAGACCTTTGCTTTGATCAGCAGCCGTGGCAGCAAATCAAGAAGCTGCAGATCGTGTTCGCAAAGCCGGAGCCGCGCGAGTCAGCTCTCGCGGGAACCGGAGCGGCTGTCTTCGCCCAAGCTTGTACTTGCTTCTTACAGCTTCTCAGTTGTATGCTCTCTATATCAATGCAAGCGTAATCGAAAAGAAGGGACAGAGGTTCATGATCTACGGTATCGGGCATGACATATTGGAGCTGGAGCGGGTTGCCCACCTGTTGAATGGCTCCAGCGGAGAGCGCTTCCTGCAGCGGATCTTGACCGCGGGCGAGCGGGAGGCGCTCGCGCAGCGGGAAGCGCGCCGGACGGAATGGGTGGCCGGACGGTTCGCCGCGAAGGAAGCCGTCGTGAAGGCGTTCGGCACGGGGATCGGGCCGATGATCGGCTTCCGGGATATCGAAGTGCTGTCCGATTCAAGCGGCAAGCCGCATGCCTGTCTAAGCGAGGCGGCCTGGAACCGGATCGGCCTGTCCGGCTCCTCCTGTCACATTCACGTCAGCATCTCCCATCAGCCGAGCCTCGCCTCGGCCCAGGCGATCGTGGAGCGGCTGCCGGAGCAAGGGCACTAACACCGCCCTTAGGCGGCCTGCCCGGCGCACAGCTTCGATTCGGGGCGAGATCTATCCATACAAGACACGGAATGTGCTCCTACGCTTCCGTCTGCGTTCTGCCTGTCCGGACCGGCAGCCGTGCCCGGCTACTTCTTGCTGGCCAGCCACTCGGCGACCCTGTCAATGTCGTCCGGATCGATGTTGCGCTGCGCAGGCATGCGGTTGCCCCCGTTCTTGATCGTATTCACGATAGCTTCCTTCGACAGCCGTTCCCCAACCTGTTGCAGGTTCGATTCCGGCCCCATCAAGCCTTGCAGCTCATTGCCGTGGCATTGCATGCAGCGCTGCTTGTAGACGGCGACCGCTTCCTCAGGCCCTGCCAAGGTAGAGGCGGACGACGATCCGCCGCAAGCGGTAAGCAGCATGCTGATTGTGAGCAGCAGCGCTCCACCCGCCGCGGCGCGCGCCGCTAATTTTCGTGTGCGCATGGACCCTTTCCTTTCCGGTACTTCCTGAATTGTCTATGATCTTGTACTCAGTATAGGAAAGGAATTCCTCGAAAAGCAAGCTTTCCGCCGCAATGTTGCAGAAGGTTCACAACGGGTCTACAGCTTCATGCCCATCCGGCTCTTGTACCGCTTGATTAAAATTTGCGTCTCCACGCTCGTAATGCCGGGAAGGGGGTACACCTTCTCTTGCAGAAATTGCTCCATCTCCCGGTTCGAGGCGAACAGCCCATGCATATGCAGCTTGCTTGGGCCTGTCATATGATACAGGCTCGTCACGCAGGGCTCATTCGCCAATTGCGCTGCGACCTTCATCAAGTATTGGGGCTCCACCTCAACATTGAAAAATGCCGAAACCTGGATGCCCAATTTTTCCGGATTGATGACGATCGTGAACTTCTCCAATAAACCGTTTTCCATCATCGCCTGTATCCGGGCTTGTACGGCCACGCGGGACAGGTTGACCTTCTTGGCCAGATCGGTATACGAGATCCGGCTGTTGCTGTGCAGCGCCGACAAAATCATTTTATCAATCTCATCGAGCGATGAAGCGGGGATATCGTTGAAGGAGAACATACGAACACCTCCTGAATTCGTTAACCTGCTCTGCCTAACGCTAGACTTATCATCAGAATGACGAAGACGAGCGATGTGATAGCGACGTACATATAGTCTTTCTCTTTGGCAAATACGAAAATCGAAATAAAAACCCGCACTATCGGAGTCATGATGAGAAGCAGCAAGCCGCCCATCAAAATCGCGTAGGCTCTGCCGGCGGCGATGCCTTGTATCATCGCCGTGACGGTGGTCGGATATTCGCCCTCCGGATAGCCGCTTACTCCCGTAATAAGGAACAGAATGAGTCCGGTTACAATGACGGACGCGCTCGTCAGGACGCCAATTCGCAAAAACGTGCTGACCGCGGCTTCGACATCAAGCATTTCTTGCTCTTTATCCCCCGGTTCGTTCATGCTTTACCACCTAACCCTTGTATAATCATTTGGATGGCGACATAGGCCAGTATTGGTACGAACAACTTGCGAATCGTTTTGTTTTTCAACCGCTGCATAATGCGCGTGCCCAGGGTGGCTCCAATCAAGACACCGAGTGCGACCGGAGCGGAGATGACGGGATCGATGTCGCCGCGGAATAGGTAGACTCCGGCGCTGGCCGCCGCCGTTACCCCCATCATTAGATTGCTGGTCGCGCTGGATACCTTGAGCGGCAGCTTCATGAACAGATCCATGGCCATAACCTTGAAGCTGCCGCTGCCGATGCCAAGCAGACCCGAGATGACGCCTGCGCCGTACATGACGCCGAATCCGCCGTAAGGGTTGGCCACTGTATAGTGCACTTCCTGCTGAATGGCTTTATCATAATAATGGCTGTGCAGCTTCAGCTTTGTCGCCAACGGATGGGATTCAACTTCGGTCGGCTGGTCGGACTTGGCCTTCTTCAGCATGGCCAGGGCAGAGTACAGCAGCAGCAAACCGAAGATGACATAGAGCCAGTCAGGCGCAATAATCGCTCCTAAGAAAGCTCCGATAATGGCGCCTACCGTCGTCGCAATTTCAAGGAACATGCCGACGCGGAGGTTCGTAATCCGGTCCTTGATGTATGCGATGGTAGATCCGCTGGACGTCGCGATGACGGAGATAATGCTGGCTCCGATGGCATGATTGATGTCGACGCCGAACAGCAGCGTCAGTGCGGGAGTGACGATAATGCCGCCGCCAAGCCCAAGCACGGATCCGACGATTCCGGCGAAGACGGAAATCAGCAGCATTTCAAAAACAAAGAGCGTCACGAACCCATCTCCTTTCAAAATAGAAGAAACCGGAGGCTAAGGAGAATGATGATGTCGGGAAAACAGCGATGTTTCACCGTTACGAAAGAAAAACCCCTTGTATATATTTCGATGTGTACAAATATATCACATAACGACTTCAATTTGTCGGTAATTAAAAAAAATACTTTCTATTTTGCGAAAATCTTGTTCGCAGTTCCATCGGGAGGCGGCAAAAAATGCGGGAGGAGGGATTGAACAAATGCGTAAGGTTGTTTATCGTTAAGATCGTTAAAAAGTAATATCCTTAAATTTAACAAACGAGAGCGGGAGGCCGTCATGATCGAACAAAAGCGTTATTTCAGCCGGGAGTTGCTGAGTTGGTACCGTGGGAACCGGCGGGATCTGCCTTGGCGGCGCCATTCGAATCCGTATTATACATGGGTATCGGAAATTATGCTCCAGCAGACTCGCGTCGAGACCGTCAAGCCTTACTTCGAGCGATTCATCGCTCTTTTCCCAACGGTAGAGGCGCTGGCCGAAGCACCGGAAGAAGAGGTGCTGAAGGCATGGGAAGGACTCGGCTACTATTCGCGAGCCCGCAATCTTCAAGCTGCCGCGCGTGAAGTCAAGGAGCAATACGGCGGCAGCATCCCGGACGATAAGGCCAAGGTTTCGGCCTTGAAGGGCATCGGGCCGTATACCGCGGGTGCGATTATGAGCATCGCGTTCAACCGGCCCGAGCCGGCCGTCGATGGCAATGTTATGCGGGTGCTGTCGCGCTACTTCCGCCTGCATGACGACATCTCTAAGGCCGGCACCCGCGCGCATATAGAGCATCTGGCGCAGGAATTGATTCCAGAGGGCTGTGCCTCGGAATTCAACCAGGCGCTGATGGAGCTGGGCGCGCTCGTCTGCACGCCCAAATCCCCGGCGTGCCTGCCATGCCCGGTCATGGAGCATTGTGCCGGGCGGATAGCCGGCGAGGAGCTGATGTTGCCGGTGAAGACCAAGGCGAAGCCGCCGAAGCCAGAGCTTCGCTACGCAGCCGTCGTGGAAGGCGCAGGGGAGCATGCAGGCAAAGTGCTGGTGCGCCAGCGCCCGGATGCCGGGCTGTTGGCGCGCATGTGGGAGCTGCCCCATTTGCTGGCGCCGAAGCCAGGAGGGCTGCTTGACTTGCACAAGGAAGAAGCGGTGGAGGCGCTGCGGCAAGGGATGCAGTCGGAGGGCATACGGCTGAAGCCGCTAGGGCATTGGACCGATGTAGAGCATACGTTCAGTCATATCCACTGGCAGATGCGCGTATACCGCTGCGTAATGGAGGATGCCTCAAGCGCGATTGCCGGCGGCAAATATATCTGGATCGGCCCGGAAGCGATAGAGCGGCTGGCGTTCCCGAACTTATTTTTACGACTGTTGCATGCTTATTTCGCCGAGCAAGGACAGAGCGGATAGCATTTCTGCATCGTACCTATGATATAATAGACAAAGGCAGGCCGACGGTAGACGTCATCCTGCCTTTTCGATTTGAAATGAAGGTGAGTGCGTACATGGCCCAACGAGAAATCTTTCCTTTTGGAGATCCGATACTACGAAAAATATGTCGTCCTGTTACCGAGGTGAATCACCGGACTTTGGCGCTGCTGGATGATTTGAAAGATACCCGCTATGCCCGCCCCGGTGGGGCGGGCATAGCCGCACCGCAAATCGGCGTGCTGGGACGCTGCTCGACGTGATTCGTCTCTCGAACGGCCACTAGAAGCCAAGCGATCTCCGGCTGCCGGTTCTGCCGAGAGGAAGGTGCCGCGCGCTGCTGCGTGCTCCGTGTATGTAATGTGCACTCAAGTGTTTTGCAGGCAGTATCGCATCGGTCTTACGTGTACTGTACTGGATCGTCATGAAAGCTGCTTCCCTTGCAATTCCGGAAGGCAGTGTCATGCTTGTGCATTGTACTATATGATCGTCGAGGAGGGCGAGACAGATGCCGCTAGCTGATCCAGCACCATGAGCGCTCCCCCGACCGCCAGGGCGTCTTCGCCGTAGCTACCTTTGCTGAAGACAACCTGATATTGCGGGTAATGATAGGCCTTGCGAATCGCTGTCTGCGTCGCGGTATAGAAATAGAGATCGTTAATATCCATAAACGGTCCGCCCAGCACGACGCGCTCCGGATGGAGCACATTGAGCAGGTTGGCAAGCCCGACGCCGAAGTAGGTTGCCGCTTGGGTAACCAGCTCGGTGACGAGCGGATCGTGTTTCTTAAGCGCCTCGATAATATGCGGGAATGCGGCAAGCTCCCCGCGTGGCACGATATGCTCCAGCAGGCTGCGCCGGCCGATGCGAAGCATCGCGTTCGCCTCGCTCTCCAGCGCGTGGATGGTGGCATAGGAGTCAAGACAGCCGTAATTGCCGTTCGCAGAACGGTTAGGAATGCCGTCGACCTGGATGATCATTTGGCCGAGCGCCCCCTCCATGTCGACGGCTCCGTAGACGAGCTTGCCGTCGGATATCATCGCCGAACGGAGACTGCTCCCGACATGAACGTACAGCATGTGGCGAACGCCCATGAAGCGGTTCGCCCAGGCCTCAGCCCGGATGGCCGTATTCGCGCCATTTTCCAGCAGCACGGGCAGTTGCAGCCGCCGCTCCAGCTCGGCGACGATAGGCACATTCTCCCACCCGGGCGCGGTGAAATACTCCGGTTGCAAAATGACACCGTCAAACCGGTTGACCGGTCCGACAGCACCAATGCCAAGACCGAGTGCCGTATCCGAATTCAGCCGATACTCGTCCATCCATGTATAAATATGAGCCGTTACGCGCTCTATTAGCCGCTCCGGCGTCATCTGGTCGTTCATCTCGATGACGTGAACTGCCTTCATCTGTCCGGCCGTGTCCAGCAGGACGAGCCGGGATGAGGTCCGGGAGATGTCGAGTCCGAAAGCATATCCGTATTCTGCACGGACACGGTACAGAATTGGACGCCGTCCGCCCGTGGAGGCGCCAAAGCCGCTCTCGATAATAAGGCCGAGCGCCGTCAATTGATCTAGTATACGGGTCAACGTACTGACGGTAAACCCGCTCTCGCTGATTAAATCATTTTTCGATATTTCCGGCGCACGGCGGATTCGTTGAAACAATTCTTTCCCCTTTTTGGAAGAGATGCGTTGCTCCAATGCGTTACCCATAGATTATTATCTCCTCTATTCCAGACAATATGATGACTGTAATTTGGTTGCAAACGAAGCCTGATCAGTGCGAACAAGGCTGAAATAAACAAAATGACCGGCCAGGTCGAGCTGATGTTCCAGCCGTCCTGGTAGCCTGCGTTGCGCATCATGTTGACTGCGGCCAAGGCAATTAGCGCCACGGCGGCAGGCTTTATTCCGTCTAATGGGGCTGCACCCAGTAATTATCATACACGCCAAAGAAAAATATGGCAACGGTGAACATGACGATAGTCGACGCGATGCCTAACGCGGCCATGAGGCTGCCCGGCCAGTGATTGTGACGGGCATGCTCTGCTATGGCTCTTCTGCTAGTTGCCGGTCATCGCGGCATCATGGTTGGAAGAGGGAGCGGGAAGCTGAAAGCGAGATGAGGGCTAATGAATTCTGCGAATAAGCGAAATATGCAAGAGTAAGGTGCTACCTCTAGAGGGGGGATATAGTACCTATAATATGGTAAGCAGGAATAGATTGTGCGGATATTTTTCGATAGAATGAACAAGGGCGTGTACCGTATCCATACACTTCATAAGGACGTCGCCATTTCGCCAAGCTGGTTTTGGAAATACCGGATTTTTTAGCTGCAGCCTTAATACCTATCTGACCACTTTCAATTTCTTGTAGGACGACGAGTTTTTCTGACGCACTATCTTGTAATTTAGGCAAAAAAAAAGCTCCCCTCGTAGTAGGGTTTTATTACTTAACCTGTCTACTATTAGGGGAGGGATAGTCTCTGATTTTGGTTTCTTATTTTGTAGCTTCTTCGTATTTCTTTTCAACTGCCGGCCAGTTGACGACGTTCCAAAACGCAGCGATGTATTCCGGGCGCTTGTTCTGATATTTCAGGTAGTAGGCATGCTCCCATACGTCCAGACCAAGAATCGGAGTCTTGCCTTCCATCAGCGGATTGTCTTGGTTCGCCGTGCTGGATACGGACAGCTTGCCGTCTTTGTCGACTGCCAGCCAAGCCCAGCCGGAGCCGAAGCGGGTCGTAGCTGCCTTCGTGAAATCTTCCTTGAACTTGTCGAATCCGCCAAGCTCCTTATCGATTGCTTCCGCCAGCTTGCCTGCCGGCTGTCCGCCGCTGTTCGGTCCGATTGTCTCCCAGAACAAGGAGTGGTTGGCATGGCCGCCGCCGTTGTTGCGAAGTGCCGTACGGATGCTCTCAGGCACGCTGTTCAGATTGGAGATGAGATCCTCAACGGATTTGGACTGCAGTTCAGGCGCAGACTCCAATGCCGCATTCAAGTTCGTCACATAAGTGTTGTGGTGACGGTCATGGTGAATCATCATCGTCGTCTCGTCGATGTGAGGCTCCAGTGCATTGTTCGCATACGGAAGAGCTGGTAATTGATGCGACATCGTATCATTCCTTCCCAAATATATGTAAGTGATCTACTCTCATTTAACCATGAGTCGGGCTAACAAATCAACATATATGTTTAAAAAGTATAAGCTTTGTTAGAACGCCTTCAAACGTAGCGCCGGCGCTGAAACGGTTCGTTATAAGGTTGGTATAACTTCCAATTTATTTATATCAACGGGTTCAAAATCGTTGTAAGCACTTTTTTTAAAGCACTTACAATAGAAAAACCGTGCTTTTTCGGCGTTTTTCCTGGAATCCGAATGAGAAAGGAGGAAATTCGCGATTTTTGTCGTATTTGTAAGTACTATAATATATAATGGAATAAGAGCAAAATGGATGTCCGCTGGCGTAGACTTGTTTGATAGCAGATAGAGAAGAGAACCGTTTATTTTACACCAAGCTCAGGATGAGGGAGAGTAAGACATGAACGTTCGATCCTTTCGTTTGGCGGATTATTTGCCGGCTACTCAGTTATTGAAGGAATCACTGTCCGAGGAATGTTGTGAGAAGACGCTGGATGCCTTCGCGCGCCAGTTGTCCTTGGATGGAGAGCTTGTGCTCATTGCGGAACAGGAGAACCCGGACGGGGAGACGATCATGGTCGGACTGGCTATCGGTACTATCGATCGCAACAACGGGTACTACTATCGTTTGGCGGTGCATCCAGATTTCCGCAACCAAGGCGTAGGCAAGTCGCTTGTCGCCGGAATGGAGCAGAAATTCCAGCAGCGCAAGGTCCGAAACATTATGATTGCTGCGGATGAGCATACGGAATTCGTGTTGCCTTGGTTCGAGGCATTAGGATACGGGGCCCAACATGTCTTGCGTTCGTTGAAGCAGCTTCGGATTGTTACCGACTAGCTGTCTCTAAATTGAACATTTTATCGCCGAATCGGAAGGCATATCTTTACAACCGTTGCAATCGGGGTGAAGATATGCTTTTCTATTAATAATAAGTGAAGAGAAATGAAGCAAAGCCGAGGAAAACGCATGGAACGTTATGAGAAAGCCCTTGTGAAAAGTTTCAAACACGATGGCCATTTGCACCGGATGTGGCTGGAGAACTGGATCGTGCCCTCCTCGCTCGTGTATCCTGAGCATGCCGCTGAAGGAATGTTCGTGCTGATTAACAGCCAAACTCCGATCAGGGAAGCGGACGGGAAGCAATGGAATAGCAAAATTCCTGCCGTTACATTCTTCATTCCGAAGCAGTGGTTCAATGTGGTGGCTCTGATTGAGGATCACGGCATTCGCTACTACTGCAATATTGCTTCGCCGCCATACCGTACGGAAAACATTTTCACCTATATCGACTACGATCTGGACGTCATTCAGCTGCCCGGCGGCCAGGTAAATGTGGTGGACCAGGACGAGTATGAACAGAATCGGCGTGTATACCATTATCCTGATCTAGTGGAGTGCAAGATTAGTGCTGGCCTCGACGCGGTGCTGGAACGGATCCGCCATTGCCGGCCTCCGTTCTGTGACGATGAAGTGCGCCGGTACTATAACAACTGGAAGCAGGCGGTCCAGCCGGGATGAGGGAATTCCCCTGCAGCGGCAGACCGGCGGAGCAAGGAATGCGGCAGGGAATGAATGAAAGTAAGCGAAGTCAGACTGCAACAGGAACGGCACTTGCTCCGGGGAATCCGGCCCCGGAGCCAGGGGACCGTTCTGCATTTAGAGCGGCGCGATCCGCGCAGCGAGATCAATGGAAGGAGGTGAACGGGATGGTGGAACACAAGCAAAAGATACGATGGACCCCATATGGAACAGACCAAGAGGCGGGGGCCAAGGCGATCCGGGAAGCGGATCGCTGGCAGCGGCTCAAGCAAGAGATTATTGATGCGGCGCCTTCCATGGGTATCGATCAGGTCGGTTTCACGACGGCAGACCCGTTCACCGAATTGAAGGCACGCCTCCAGCATTCCATCGATCAAGGTTATGCGTCCGGGTTCGAGGAGCCGGACCTGGACAGGCGGACGCAGCCTACGTTGCTGCTGGACCGGGCACGTTCCATTATTGCGATTGCGGTTGCTTATCCGTCCAAGATGGAGGGCGTTCCGAAGTCGGAGCGGGGGGCTTGCCGGGGGATGTTCGCCCGGACCGCATGGGGGTTGGACTATCACCATGTGCTGAGGGACCGGCTGCAGCGGTTGGAGCAGTTCCTATGCGAGAGGGTGCCGGAGGTACGGGTCAAGAGCATGGTCGACACCGGCGAGCTGTGCGATCGGGCGGTTGCCGAGCGATCCGGCATCGGCTTCAGCGGCAAAAACTGTTCGATTATTTCTCCAAAGTGGGGATCGTGGATCTACTTGGGTGAAATGATTACGAATCTGCCGCTGCCGCCGGATCACCCGCTGACCGAGGATTGCGGGGAATGCACGCGCTGCCTCGATGCCTGTCCGACAGGGGCCTTCGTCGGGCCCGGGCAGCTCAATGCGCAGCGCTGCATTTCGTTCCAGACGCAGTCGAAGGAGATACTGCCGCATGAGATGATGGTCAAGATAGGCAACCGGCTGTACGGCTGCGATACCTGTCAGATCGTATGCCCGAAGAACCGCGGCCTGAATTGGACCCATCATGCCGAGATGCAGCCCGATCCGGAGCAGGCGAAGCCGCTACTCGTGCCGCTGCTGTCGCTGTCGAACCGGGAATTCAAGTCCCGGTTCGGCAGCAGCGCGGCGGCGTGGCGCGGGAAGAAGCCGATCCAGCGCAACGCGATTGCGGCACTTGGCAATTTCCGCGACCGCCAGGCGGTCCCGGTCTTAGAAGGGCTGCTGTGCATGGATGAGCGGCCGGATATCCGAGCCGCCGCGGCATGGGCGCTTGGTCAGATCGGTGGGCCGGACGCCAAGCGCATATTAAAGGCGGCGCTAAGCCGCGAGGAGGAAACGAAGGTGAAGGAAGCTGTGATGCAAGCCCAGGAGTGCGCCGAAGCTCAGCATGAGCCGCTGTATGTGCAGGAGATGGAGAGCCCGCTGGGACCGCTGACATTGGCCGCAACGGCGACTGGATTGTTCGCGCTCGAGTTCGGGAACGCATTATCGGTGGCGGAAGGGCTCCAGCGGCGGGCGGCCCGCAGCTACGGCCGCGTCGTGCTGCAGCGCCATCCGGAGCGGCTGCAGGAGGCCAAGCGGCAGATGGAGGCGTATTTTGCGGGAACGCGCCGAGAATTCGATCTGACGCTCGATATCCAGGGGACGCCGTTCCAGCGGCAAGTATGGCAAGCCTTGACGGACATCCCTTATGGGGAGACCCGGTCCTACAAGCAGATCGCGGAAGCGATCGGCATTCCAGGGGCAGTACGGGCCGTCGGCGGAGCGAACAATCGCAATCCGCTCTCCATTATCGTGCCCTGCCACCGCGTGATTGGAGCTGACGGCAAGCTGGTCGGGTATGGCGGCGGGATGGGCAAGAAAATCACACTGCTTCGTCTCGAGGGCATTCCCTGTGGGCAATGAGATCTTGGGAGACACCAGGGTCAGATTCCATTCGTTTGTCATCTTGGAAGGGACATGCTATCATAAATGGCGGACGAGTTCCGCGAAGGCATGCTTTCTCACGGATAGATCGAAGTGAGTGTTCAAAAAGCCGCGTTTTATCAAAGACGGTTTTTTGAATTACCTTTCTAAAAAATTTTTGTTGGGGTGACCATAAGCAGATGATTTGGGTTGTAGGGATTATTGCACTCATCGTGGGTGTCATTATCGGTTTTGCCGGCGGGGTGTTCTACCTGCGCAAGCAGATGGAGAAGATGCAATCGGATCCGCAAATGCTGCAAAAAATGGCAAAGCAAATGGGCTACAATATGAATGCGAAGCAGATGCAGCAAGCTCAGAAAATGATGCAAAAAAACAAGAGAAAATGAAATAATGGAACTGCTCGCATCCATGGGCACGGCAAGCGGGAGGAGGGACGATTATGGCTGGCTTGAGGGACTATGCCAATTCAAAAGTTGGTGAGAATCGCGAGCTGATCGAACATCACGTAAAAGAAATTTTAAGGCTGCTCGGCGAGGATGTCGATCGGGAAGGCCTGAGGGAGACGCCGGCGCGTGTTACCCGGATGTACGAAGAGATCCTCGGCGGGTATGAGGTTGATCCGCGCGACGTGCTCGGGGTTACCTTCGACGAAGCCTACGAGGAGCTCGTCATCGTCAAGGACATTACGTATTACAGCTTGTGCGAGCATCATATGGCACCGTTCTTCGGCAAGGTGCATATCGGCTATACTCCAAGCGGACAGGTGGCCGGCCTGAGCAAGCTGGCGCAGCTGGTCGAAGCGGTCACGCGCCGTCTGCAGGTGCAGGAACGGGTCACCTCGGAAATCGCGGATATTATGGAAGAAGTGTTGAAGCCGCACGGCGTGATGGTAGTCGTCGAGGGCGAGCATTTATGCATGTGTTCCCGTGGCGTCAAGAAGCCCGGCAGCAAGACGGTGACGATGTCGACGAGGGGCAGCTTCAAGGATGGTGCGGCGCAGCGCGCGGAATTTTTGTCACTGATTAAGCAGTAAATTGGTGCTTTAGGGTTTGAGCAGAACCAATGGAACCCGTTCCGGGCAAAGGGGCGGGTTTTTTGCATGGCTTATAAGAAAGCATGAGAGGGATGTGGTTTTTTTTGGATCGAGGCGCGCTTGCTGCAGAGCGCAGCGAAGAAGAGGTGGAATTATCCGAAGAGCAGGCGGAATGGCGTCGCCTCTATGAAGCGGCGGTGGCCTTCAAGAAGCAAGAAAGCTGGAAATGGATGCCCGACTTCGAGATCTTCGGCGTATGCAACCCGGAGGATGGAGAGGCCGGATATTGCACGATTATGGGATCGAGCGAGGAGTTGTTCGGCCTGGCCGTCTTCTGCGGCGGCGAAGGGCTGGAGAGTCTGCAGAACATGATGCTGGAGCGGGACGATGGTTATGCTTGGCTGAACCGGCAAAAATGCATGATGGTGACGTTCGAGGATCGGACCGATCTGGACAAGCAGGATCTGGCGCAAATCAAAGAGCTCGGCTTCCGCTTCCGCGGCCACAACGCCTGGCCGCTGTTCCGGGCTTATGCCCCGGGGCTTGTGCCATGGACGCTTGACCGGAAGCAGGTTTGCTTCCTGACGAACGCCTTGGAGCAAGCGGCAGAACTGGCTGCTCGATGCAAGAAGGACGAGCAGCTGCTCGTGCCGCCGGTCTCTGGGCAACGGTTGGTTCGCGCGCAGGAGAACGGGGAATGGAGCGAAGGCTGGCGCGATCCCGAGTTCGTCCTGAAGCGCCCAGCGAAGTATGAATACAGCGACGACGCGAAGCTGGCGAACCTCGTGTGCCGTATTCCGGAGAAACGAGGGCAGTGGGAGACCGATTATTTCTTCGCCCCTGTTGCGGTACAGGGCGAGGCCGAGCGGCCGTATTACCCGCGGCTCTGTCTGTGGGTCGATCGCCAGACCCGCAGCGCGGTCGGCTTCCATGTCGCGTATGAAGGGAATTTCGAGCAGGAATTCATTATGCAAAGGAATGTGAGATCGAATGAATTGGAGCAAGCAACATTGGAGCAAGCGGATAGCCGCAGCCGCCAGAACGGCGCCTGCCGACCTTGTCATAACGAACGGAAAAATCGTCGATGTCTTCAATCTCGACATTATCGAAGGGGATGTCGCGATTGTGGACGGCATCATAGCAGGCATCGGCGGCAGCTATGAAGGCGCCCGCGTTATCGATGCGGAGGGCCGCTATATCGCCCCGTCCTTCATCGACACGCATGTTCATATTGAATCCGCCATGATCACGCCTGCCGAATTCGCTCGCGTTGTGCTCCCTCACGGCGTCACGTCCGTCATTGCCGATCCACACGAGATCGCGAATGTAGCCGGAACAGACGGCATTCAATATATGCTGGACGCTACCGATAATCTCCCGCTGGACGTATATGTCATGCTGCCATCCTGCGTTCCATGCACGCCGTTCGAGCACGCTGGAGCGAAGCTCGATGCCGCCAGTCTGGACGCATTCTACGCTCACCCCCGGGTATTGGGGTTGGCCGAGGTGATGGATTATCCATCCGTGCGGCGCGGCGACGACGGCATGCTGGACAAATTGGTGGCTTCGCAACGGCATGGTGGAATGATTGACGGCCACGGTGCAGGGCTGGATGAAGAGGCCATCAATGTGTACCGAGCGGTCGGCATTCGCAATGACCATGAATGCGTAACGGCCGAGGAAGCCAAGGCGCGGCTGCGACGAGGCATGTATGTCATGATTCGCGAAGGCTCGGTTGCCAAGGATGTCGAAGCGCTCATCCCGGCAGTGACAGCCAGCAATGCGCGCCGCTGCGTGTTCTGCACTGATGACAAGCATTTGGACGAGCTGCTGCAGGAGGGCAGCGTCGACCATAACGCGCGTCTGGCTATACGCTGCGGGCTTGATCCGCTGCAAGCGATCCAGATGGCTTCCCTAAATGCAGCCGAATGCTACAGATTGCAAACCAAAGGCGCGATTGCTCCCGGGTACGAGGCTGACTTCTTACTGCTCGACGATTTGGATCGTCTGACAATTACCCAAGTGTATAAAGCCGGCAGACTGGTGGGCGAGAATGGCCAATATATCGGACCGCAGCCGCAAGCAGCAGAAATCCCGGCCAAGCTTTTGAAGACAGTTAACCTTCCCGAGATAACGGAACGGGATCTGCATGTCCAGCTGAAGGGGGAGCGCCGCTGCCATATTATCGGCATCAATCCCAACAGTCTCATTACGACGCGTCTCGTGGAGGAGGTAGATGTGGAGGATGGCTGCTTCCGCCCTTCCGTAGCAAAGGATCAATTGAAGATCGCCGTGTTGGAGCGGCATCACCATACCGGTTGCATCGGACTTGGCATCGTCAAAGGGTTCGGCATTCAATGCGGAGCAATCGCCTCTACCGTGGCGCATGACTCCCACAACCTCGTCGTGGCCGGCAGCAACGATCGGGATATGCTGGCCGCCATACAAGCGCTGCGCGATATGGAGGGCGGATTGGCCGTAGCAAGCGATGGCGTCGTGCTCTCGGCCATCGAGCTTCGAGTGGCAGGCTTAATGGCGACCGGGGACTATGCCGAGGTGCTCCGTCATATGGAACAGCTCCATCAGGCTCTATCGCGGATTGGCGTTTCAAGTAAGTTCAATCCTTTTGTTACGCTGTCGTTCTTATGCTTGCCCGTTATACCCGAACTGAAGTTGACGGATATGGGCTTATTCGATTTCGCTGCCTTTAAGCATATTCCGGTAACGGTAGAAGGGCCGTACCGCTGATTCTGTATCGTGTTCACGATGCAATAGGCTTGACCTGGGTTCATCCGATGTCAAGGCATACGTTCCATAAGGTCAGGAAATGGGTACACAAAAAAGACCGGGGGAAAATATCTCCTCCGGTCGCTCTCATCATTCAACTACCAATAGTCGCTTGTCTATGTAACATAAGGTATACTTGACACCTTATCATCGCTTGCAGCCGCATCCATCCTATGGTACGATATTAGGTGCGGCATAAGTTTATGATGAACAAATATATTTTTATCCAAATATATAATATCATAAACCACGGGGTATTGTCAACTGGTGAAGGAACCCAGTGCCGCAAAATCGTAATCTATATTAAAGCGGGTGATAAGATGGACCCGAATCATCGGGAGTGGCAGTTGGAGGAAGCGCGGGCCGTCGAGGTAATGGAGAAGATTGGGCAGCGCATTATTCCGCTGCAGGAAGAGATGGGCGCAATCAAGGGCGAAGTCGTGGATATCCGCCGCGAGTTCTGGGATGACGTCAAAGTCAATCTGGATGACGCGTATGAAGCCGTCGAGACGCATGCCAGCTTGAAGCAGCAGGCGGAAGTATTGGCGGAGCGAGAGCGCAGGCATCTTCATGCGGCCCAGCAGCTTGATGCGTGGAAGCGGATGGCGCAGTCCCCTTATTTTGCACGGATTGATTTTCGGGAAGAGGGGGAAGCGGAGGCGGAGCGCGTGTATATCGGGATCGGCTCCTTCCGGGACAAGGACGACAACTTCCTTGTCTATGATTGGCGGGCGCCTGTGTCCAGCCTGTATTATGACTATTCGCCGGGCCCGGCCCACTATGAGACGCCTGTCGGCCGCTTGTCGGGGGAGATGGGGCTCAAGCGCCAATTTATCATCGCGGAAGGCCGCTTCCAGGGCATGTTCGATACGGGGCTTACGATTGGCGACGAACTGCTGCGGCAGATTCTCAGTCGGCCGTCCAGTGCCCATTTGAAGAGTATCGTCGCGACGATCCAGCGGGAGCAGAACCGCATCATCCGCAACGAGCAGAAGCGGCTAATGGTCGTCACTGGCCCGGCGGGCAGCGGCAAGACATCCACCGCCCTGCAGCGGATCGCGTATTTGCTGTACCGGTACCGGGATACGCTGCAGGCTGAAGAGATCGTGTTGTTCTCGCCGAATCCGATGTTCAACCGCTATGTATCGACCGTCCTGCCGGAACTGGGGGAACGGAACATGCGGCAGACGACGTATCAGGAGTATGTGGAGTACCGAGTGGCCGCTTCCTTCCGGCTGGAGCACCCGGCCGAACAGATGGAATATGCGCTGAGCGCCGGGGATCAACCGGAATACGCAGCGCGAATGGAAGGGATTCGCTATAAGTCGGGGGCGACTTTCTTCCGGCTGATCGGGCGCTATGTGGAGCGGATCGGGCAGGAAGGCATGCGGTTCCGCGATCTTCGCTTCCGGGATCGGACGCTCATATCGGGAGAAGCGATGTTGCGGCAATTTTATGAGCTGGATGCGTCCCTGCCGATCCCGAACCGGCTGAGCCAAGTGGCGGATTGGCTGCGAGACGAGCTGGTCGCCGCCGCGCGCCGGGAACGTAAGGCGGACTGGGTGGAGGAAGAGATCGAGTTGCTGGACAATGAGAATTACGTCAGGGCGTTCCAGGAGCTGCAGCGCCGGCAAAGATTTACGGAGGAGACGTTCGATGACTTCGATCGCGAACGCGAATGGCTGGCCCGCCAGATCGTGAATGAGCGCTTCAAGCCGCTTCGCGCGGATATCAAGCGATTTCGCTTCGTCGATATGCCAGCCATATACACGCAATTGTTCGCCAGTCCGGACTTCGCGGCCAGCCTGGCCGGAGGAGAGGGGCTGCCTGATCGCTGGGCCGACATTTGTGCCCTGACGTCCGAGCGAATGAACAGGGGCGAGTTGACCGTAGAGGATGCGACGCCATACTTGTATTTGAAAGAATGCCTGGAAGGCTTTCACACGAATACGTCGATCCGGCATGTCTTCGTGGATGAAGGCCAGGACTACGGGGTCTTTCAGCTCCATTTCCTCAAGCGCCTGTTCCCTCGTGCCCGGTTCACGGTACTGGGGGATGAGGATCAGGCGATTTACCCGCATGCCGAAGGAGCAGCGTCAGTGCCGCTACCGGCGTTGGCGGAAGTGTTCCCGGCCGAGGAGACGGAGTCGTTCCAGCTGACCCGAAGCTATCGTTCGACTCGGCCGATAATGGAACTGGCCCGGCGCATCATTCCGGGCGGGGAGCGGTTCGATACGTTCGAGCGCGAAGGTCCGGCGCCGACGCTGAGGGGATTGCAGGACAGGGAGGAATTACACGCCCGGGTCGCCGTGCGGATGCGCGAACTGCTTGCCGCCGGGCACCGCAATGTCGCTCTGCTCTGCACGACGGCTCAAGAGAGTCGCGAGGCGTACGAGGCGCTGAAGGATCTCGTGCCGCTGCGGCTCGTTCACCAGGAGACGGTGACCTTTGAAGCGGGCGCGCTGGTCATTCCGTCGTACTTGGCCAAGGGCGTCGAGTTCGATGCCGTCGTGCTGTACAATGCATCCGACGAAGGCTACGGCCGGGAGAGCGAGCGCAAGCTGCTGTATGTGGCGTGCACGCGGGCGATGCATGAGCTCCATATCTACTATATGGGTCGGCTGAGTCCCTGGCTGGAAGCTGCGCCTGCGGGAGCGGACGAAGGGCAGGTACAGGCCTGAATCGGGAACCGGATCGATGACGGCACGGAAGGGCAAGAAGATATAAGCTGCCTAGCGCTGCATGGGTTCGCCACAATGGCGCCCTGCGCGCGGCAGCTTTTTTGTACGTTGGGAAGGGAGGAGCGAAGCTGATGACGGATGGCCCCTCCCCATCAGACGGCACAAGCCAGCCGTGCCAGGCCAGGATCGAATGGGCGGTCTGTGCGGGGTCGACGGGTTCAGCTCGATGCCATTGACGATGCGTCATCGCCATCGCGTCTGCTTCGGGAATTGCTTCGCCCCCATAGTTATCGCACCTTCCAGATTCCTGTCGCTTGAACGAATCTGCATTCATCATACACGCCCCCATTCTGACTGCTAGGTGGGGTCTATTTGTCGTTCACGGCCATTGGGCCGAGGCATCCGTCGAGCGTGTAATGGACGCGGGGATTATGGGTGGACGTACCACTGGATTCGCGCCGAATGAGCAGATTACACGGGCTGAGATGGCCGTGGTAGTTGAGCGGATGTTGAAGCAGTTGGGGAAATAGAGGTACGAACAACACCCCGTAGACGTATAAATTACACCGTGGTAAGATATAAATATAAAAGGAGTCGTGCTGGTAACACGACTCCCGAGCCATAGCCGCTTTAAGAGCGGTTGGCTTGAATAGTTGGATCTGAAATAGACCGTTACCTATTCCGAGGGCGGCCTATTTCTTTGCGTGCAAGTATATCAGCAGCGTCACGACAAACGTCAGTAACGCGAATATCCAAAGTCCAAATTGCTTCCTATTTCCTGTCTATCATACCATATATTTCGATCCACGGGGACAGAAAACGACAAATTTTTTGTGAATCGGCAACGCAGAGTGAAATATCGTCTGCCCAGGCTACTAAGGCATGTTAAGACATGCTAAGGTGAGAGTGGTGTCGTAGTTTATTTACAAGCCGTCAATAAAATAAGCCTTGCGGATCTAATAATTGTTAGGTAGCTCTAAAATCCAATCAATCCATCTTATAACAGTTGAAGCTCTTCGAAAGTAAGTACTTTTGGAACCAACATTATAAAGATTACAGTCCAACATTATATCTACTATTTTGTCTCTATCTGGTGGATGCCCATTTTGGAGGTAGACAATTAAAGTATCTTTGAATGCTTTATGTTCTATAATACATTTTGCTAATGCAAGGTATTTTTGTTTAAAGGGGAGCTTCATTATTCCCCTTCCTTTAAGAGTGAGCCTGAACGTTACAATACGCTTTGGACCATTTCTATGTCCTAACCGTTCAACTAGACCTAAATACATTGCCGCAGTAGTATAATAATTTGTTTGTCTTTCATCAAAATCGTAATTATTCGTAATATTTTCTTTACTTAAATCATTCTCCATTAACAAGCCCAAAAGGTCTACAATTCTAGGAAATGAATCTGCCTGTGGAAAAGGTATTTCAGGCTCTGTTACTGTATTTGATCCATTTAATAACGCTAAAATGTCCTCAAGCTCAATGTCTTCATGTGCAATAACAAAGTCTTTTTGTTCTATTAGTTTTAATGAGTAATATCTCATAGGGTCAGTAAATTCATAGACAAAGAAACTAAAAATATCGTTTGAATGAGTGAAGAAAACGGGTTTAACTTGTTTATAGGTTTGGTCTTTCCATAGTCTATAAGGATAATACAACTGTCGCACTAAAAAATCATCTACACTTTCCTTTTTAGCCTCAATGACCAAAAAGGAAGAATCACTTTCATAACCACCGTCAATTTCTACTTGTGCATTCCTTATTGACACATTGCGGTCTATACCTTTTCTAGTTCTTATAGTAAAGTTAAACTCTTTGGAGGACATTCGACCAGAAATAGTTTGTACAGCTTCTTCTCCTATTAAAAGATCAATCATTCCTGTGACAGATGCACAATGTAAAGCTGCACTTTCAGAGTACAAATTTGACGGCTCAATAGTTGTAAGATTTGTAGGAAATTCTACTTGTATTGGCTTCAATTTTTGATTATATGAAACCTTTTGATAGGCATCAAATTCACCAATAACATAGCTTGACCGAGATACAGGAAGAATAGATAGACCATTTTTTCTAAAAGATTGAGGTAAATTACTACTATGGTCAAACTTTGCCATTAAACGTGGCTCCCGTTCTTCCTTTATTGCCTTAGCAGTTATCTCATAGAATCCATTTGTCTGTACTTCATTTATTATGTCATGTCTTTCAAATAATACTTCCCATGCCCTATCGTTTAGGCTCATAGTTCATCACCAGAACTTCATCTATTTTTCCTCTTTTTGAAGCAACAGAATTAATATTCCTACTTGCTGTTACCATTTTTATGTGATAATCACTATATATATCTTTGATGAAGTCTGTTGCAGAATTACTTAATAAGACTTTACAACCCCTTTGATCTAACTTTATAAATACATCTCGTAGCCTGATTTGGTCTTCTTTATCAAATCCATCTAAGCTATACCCTGTAAAGGAAGATGTATCTGAGACAGGGTCATAAGGTGGGTCGAAGTATACGAAATCCCCTTTGCTTGCGGTCTCTAATGCTGTTTCATAATCACCGTTTAGTATACTTACATCACTATTTATTAGGTAATGATTTACTGCCCTTACGACTATTTCATTGACAATTTGAGGGCTTTTATATTTCCCGAAAGGTACGTTAAATTGCCCCTGACTATTCACACGAAATAAGCCATTAAAACATGTTTTATTTAAGTATATTATTCTTGAAGCTCTCTCTATATTCGTAAGGTTTTTATATTTTCCTGTTCTATCCAAGTCGCGAATTTTATAAAAATAGTCGGGGTCATTTTTATGCTTATTTAAGTCCTCAATAAGTTCATCTACATTGTTTTTTATAACGTTATAAGTATTGATTAAGTCACCATTAATATCATTAATCACAGCCCTTTTCGGTTGCAAGTCAAATAAAACTGCCCCCGCTCCAACAAAAGGCTCATAGTAAGTATTTATTTTTTTTGGAATATACTTTTTAATCTCCGGTAGAAGCTGACGTTTTCCACCTGCCCACTTTAAGAAGGGCTGTGCCAATCTATTTCTCGTTACTGTCATACGATTTGCCCCCTACCCTAATAAGCATAAATTACTACATTTATTCGTCAACCCTTTTTTATAAAAAAGAGCGGAGCGTCCGTTCTATATAAGTATATCATTATTTTAATAGACGGGTTGTAATATAAAGTGCGACACCTACTGGAAATAATTGTGGACGAAAGAGCAATTACGAGCGTTTATGAAAGAGAACAACCTAGTGATCGCGCAAGATGCACAGAATGCCTTAAAGGACCTGTTCGCCGAGATGATTCGGGAAATGCTGGAGGCCGAGATGGACACACATCTGGGCTACCAGAAATATGAGAAAACGGACAAGACGACGGCCAATTCCCGTAACGGCAAAAGCCGCAATGCCTTTATTCGGTGATGATGTAGAAATTCCTGTCCTCTAGTACAAAATTAGTTTGCACAAAAAAGAGCCGTGGTCAACGGCTCTTTTACATAATTTAAATTAAGCTTTACTTATTTCAACCTTTCGATATCCCACCCACTCACTTCAGCCCCGACAGCCTCCACGACTGCTCGCACCGGGGCATAGGTCACGCCGCCAATCAACAGCCAGCTAACAGCCAGCTCGTCATGTGCGCAGCCATTGACCATGATCGTCGCTGTCGCCCGGCTTGTTAGGTTACAATTACAAAAATTTGCCGTATCTTGTCCCAAAATACGGTATGACGGACGAGCAATAGAAAGGCTTTATGGCGGTCGGCTAATCTCCCGGAAGGGAGGTGATGCCTGTGAGCGTATACGAAGCACTATCCGTTATGTTCCAATTCGGACTTTGGATATTCGCGTTATTGACATTTGTCGTAACGCTGCTAATATTACTTACACACAAAGAAATAGACCGCCGCCGTGTGATGGTTAGCGATCTATTTCGTACACCTGAACAGCCGACCGCTCTTAAAGCGGCTATTGCTCGGGAGTCGTGTTGCAAGCACGGCTCCTTTTCTATTTACAGGATAACATAGCGTTTTTTATACGTCTAGAGGTTCCTGCATCTTTAAGGTCGGACTGGCAGTCCGACCTTTATTCTTTGACACCCTATGTTGAGCATAGCCCGTTCATGTGATTATCAAGGATAGAACCGGCGAGCGCCGGTTCTATTGATTTTTAGCGCTTTTTTTGCCTTTTACATCCGCAATGTCAACACGCATACGACTTACCTCAATCCCGTAATTGGCAAGTCATGGTCACGACGCATTCCCCAGCATTTATTGATTTATCACGTAACAATACAACGATTATTCGTGTTGAAAGTGGGGATGATGGAGAAATTAATGGGACTACACTTTTTCGTCCTGAAAAAGCTAAACTAAACGATGACGATAAGCAACGGTTAAAGTTATTGAATGTTTGCGATCCATATGTCGCAGAATTTTTCTTTGGTGGCCATATTGTTATTGTTGAAGGGGATACCGAATATACTGCGTTCAAATATGCCATTTTGAAAGAGCCAGAAAAGTTTAGAAATGTTCAAATAATAAGAGCGCGTGGGAAGGCGACAATTGTATCTTTAGTTAAGATTTTGAATCACTTTGAGACGAAATATTCTGTCCTCCATGACAGTGATACACCTTTAACGAGAGATGCAAAGAGAAGCAACTCTGCATGGACTACAAACCAAAATATATTAGATTTGGTGAATCTACACAAGGATAAATCGAAGGTTCGGCTAGTTGCATCAATTCCAAATTTAGAAAAAGCTTTTTTCGGAGAAGAAGTAAGGAATGAAAAGCCCTATAATGCTCTGATGATGATGTCAAAGAATGATGCTAATATTAAAAAAATAGAAGAATTATTATTATCTTTAATAGATCACACGAAACATACTCCAGATGGTTGTATGGAATGGACCAATATAATGGAATTGAAGGATGCTGTAGAAAGAGCCGCTGCGTTATCTGAAATCGCCTCGACGGAAAAAGAAATTGCCGTGGGTGAGGAGCCGCCGTCGAAAATAGGTCATAACCGAGCGTAAAGGATGAGAGATCAAATTGGGATGCTTCAATATTGCCCTTCACCCCTGTCGGTTATCTGCGTCGTGAGGACTTGCTCGCTCGCAGGCGGGCCGTCTCTCCTTACACAAAAAAAAGCGGCCTGAAGGCCGCACATAAGTTCGCGTATCCTCTACTTATTGTACCGAACGGGAGGGAGAAGGCGCAATATCGAAAATCGGCTGCAGATCGCTTGCCGGGGGATGAGGCGATTTGACAGATATCAATACGGCTTCCATACCAGGATGCGTGCCGCTTGGAACCGTTCATCGACCGCAGGCCAGTTGACGACATGCCACCAATCTTCGATATATTTGGCCCGTTCGTTCTTGTGCTTCAAATAGTAGGCGTGCTCCCATACGTCGATCGGAAGGAGCGGGATGACGTCCCACTGGGACAGATTCTGATGCTTCTCCGCCTGCAAAATCTCCAGGCGGCGGCTGCGCGGGCTCCAGACCAGAATCGTCCAGCCGCCGCCCTCCACCTTCTCCGCTGCCTTGGAGAAATGCATTTTGAACGCCTTGAAGCTTCCGAAATCACGTGTAATCTGGTCGAGCAGTTCCCCGGTCGGCTGGTCGCCGCCCACCGGATTCATCGTATTCCAGAAAATCGTGTGTAAATAGTGGCCTGCTCCGTGGAACGCAAGCTCATTCTCCCAGTGCTTCACCAGATCGAAGCGGCCGGTGCGCCGCGCTTCCGCCAATGCGTGCTCGGCCTGGTTCAAGCCGTCGACATAGCTCTGATGGTGCTTGTCGTGATGTACCCGCATCGTTGTCTCGTCAATATACGGCTCCAATGCGTCATATGGATAGGGCAAAGGTGGCAGCGTGTGGCCGCCGATCGGAACGGAGTCCAGCTCCCCCCGCAAATAGTACTCTGGTACGAGCGGCTGCTGCTGAAGGTGGCCGGGCGGCCATCCACCCGGCGGAGCATACGACGGCTCCCGGTACGGTGTACTGCTGAATGAGGTGTCTTCACGCGTGTTCCGGGCTTCGCCGTGTTCCGGAACCGGTTGCACCGTCTGAACCGTCTGGGCTGCATGGGCTGTCTGGTGCGTCTGACCCGAACCGATGTAAGCCAGAATGCCCGCAGCAGGCGATTGCGCTGCCGTTGCCGCCGGTCCGTAGGAGCCCTTCTCGGCTTCACTATCATAGGCGGTCAAGGGAGATTCCGCTTCCGCTGGGGAGCAGGAGCTGCTGCCGCTGGCGAGCGGCGGGGCTTCGTGGATGAACGCCTTTGGCTGCACGGCATGCGCCCCCGGTACGTCCGGCGAAGCGTAGGAAGATAGCGGCCTGTCTTTCAGAGCGTGCACGACGTTCAGGAAATAGACGGATTCACTGGCGATATGATCGAATACGATCGGGGCGAGCGGCACGCTCTGCACGGCACGGCTATACTGCTTCATCGTCTCCAGTTGCTTCACGAACTGCCCGGATTGATAGACGGATGCCTTGAGCAGCAGCTCGATCTGGTGCATCATCTCGGAAGGGGGGCTTCCCCCTTGCGATAGAATGAACTGGAGCCAGGCCGAGGCCGCTTCCTCGGTCTTGGTGAAGACGTGCTCCCATTCCCGGAGCACTTGAACATATTCCGGCTCAAGTTGCGGCACGATGGCGAGAATGACCTCGACGTGCTCCCGCTCTTGTTTTTTCCAAAATACGATCTCCTCCAGCACGCGGACGGGCATCAGTGACCCATATATGTACTCCAACGAGCGTTCCTCCTTTACATGTCAATGAGGCTCGCATCTGTGACCTCTGGTATCTAGCCTATTCCACCGACAGCTTGGCCTATGCTTCTCTCCCGCTGCGCCGACGAGGCGCAAAAAACCGCAAGCCATAAGGCTTACGGGCGGGCAATCATCAATGCGGCATCGGCGTGGTAGGCTGCGCTTAGAAATGCGGCGGCTTTGCCGAGGTAGTCTTTGCAGTGCGTGCGGTAGATAAGCTCATGCTGCCCATTGGGTACGATCCAGGATTCCGACAGCTTGTTGCTCTGTCGAGCCGCAATCTGCTCGGCAACCTCGTACGGCGCCTTCGTATCCGCGGTTCCGTGGATGATAAGCGTCGGCATTTCGTAGCTGGTTGCCTTCACATCGTTGTACGGGATCTGCGCCAGGCTGGTGCCGTTCAGCGCCGGGAAGAAGAAACGCAGCAGATCGAGCGACGGATGCTTCGGAATCGGCACGTACTGCTTCAGATTGTGGTATAGCGTATCCGGCTCCAGCAGGAAGGTGCTATCCAGAATCATTGCGTCGATGTCCTCGGTCATCAGCGCCGCCTGGAGGGCGGTGCCGGCTCCCATGGAGAAGCCCCAGACGACGACGTGGGAGGCTCCCCGTTCCTTGGCTAGGTTCACGGCGCCAAGCAACTGATCCTTCTCCAGCTTGCCCCCGGTGGCGGTTGTCTTGTGCTGCTCCGAGGCGAAGCCGTAATCGAACATGATGACGTTATAGTCAAGCCTATGGGCGAATTGGGCCAGATCGTACATCGGCACCCAATATTCTTCGCGGTTCGCGCCATAGCCATGGCTGAAAATGATGGTGCGCGGCGAAGCGGAGTTCGAAGGAATATACCAGCCATCGACGAGCGTGTGGCCGTCGGCCGCCGGAAAGGTCACCGTCTCGTAAAGCATTCCCTTGGCCTCCATCGGATTGGAGAAGAGCGGAGGCACCTGCGGATTCGCGAACATCCAGGCGATAACGCCGTGCAGAGCGAGGAAGATGACCGAAGCGGCGAACACCGTTGACAAGGACAAGGCGATCACGATATGCTTCAGGCGGATGCGGCGTGTGCCCGCAGGCGCCAGACCTGAGGGCCCGATCCATTCCGGTTGAAGTGCGGGTGATGTGACGACAGGTGTGCTCATAGGTACGACCTCCTTCCAGATGTGGGGGAAAAGGGAGAAACGCTCGCAAAGCGAGGTATCGACATAAATCTACATTAACTGGAACCAAAGTTTTGGTTAGGGCCAAATTAGCTTCATGGCGAAAGCATTTCATTGGTCCCGAAAGGTACTACTATCGTAGGCTGCGAGCTGCATGACGTCAATAATCGTGCGTGATTTGTAAGGTGTTTGTAATTGTGTCGTAACATTGCAATCCGGGTGTAAAAATTGTCGAAATCAGGGACGTTTGTTTGGGAGACGATCGGCGTCCCGTCCCTTTACGTCATCGAAAAAGGGAGTTATATTAGATGTAAGATAGTTTCACTCAATGGAACGAAAGCGGGAGATGACGTGGAGGAACGTGGAAAATTAACCGTCCGTGCCGTGGAACGGGCGCTCGATATTTTGATGTGCTTCACGGAGCAGTATGAGATGAGCTTGACCGAGCTGGCCGATCGGGTCCACTTGAATAAGAGCACCGTGCACCGGCTGTTGGCGACGCTGGAGGATCGCGGCTTCGTGCTGCGTAACGGCGACAAGTATCGCCTCGGCTATCGGGTATGGGAGCTGTCTGCGAACCTGACGCAGGTCGGCGACGCCGCCCAACTGCTGCTTCCCGAGATGGAGGCGCTGCGTGATCGACTGGGCGAGACGGTCAGTCTGTATGTGCGCGACGGCTCGGACCGGATTCGCATACAGGCGGTCCAGAGCAATCAGGCGATTCGGCGGGTGGCCCCGGTCGGGGCACGGCTGCCGCTGTTCGTTGGCGCGTCGAGCAAGGTGTTGCTCGCCTTCGCCGATCCGGCCGAACGCGAAGCGGCGCTTCGGGATGCCTTCTGGCCGCCCAGTGTCGATAGCGAGGCGTGTATGCAGCAACTGGAAGAGGTCCGGCGACAAGGGTACGCGGTAAGCATCGAGGAGCGCGAGCCGGGAGCGGCTGCGGTCTCGGTCCCGATATTCGACCGCAGCGGTCGGCTGGCCGCTGCATTGTCGGTCTCCGGCCCGGTTAGCCGGATGTCGATCAAGACGCTGGAGGTGTATGCGCCGCAACTGACAGAGGCCGCCCGCCGGATGGCAACGATGCTGCGCTCAATCGGATAAGGCGCCGTAATGCAAAAAGTCTGTCCTGTCAGCGGGTAGCCAAATCAATTTTGGTAAGATCTTCTCCTTTCGTTTCAGGCTTGTGCCAAATACGGTAAATCAACGGATACTCCAATCCGCTTTTCAAAACCGCCTGCAGGACAACCAGATTCGTTGCCCACACAGGTAAGGAATCTTGCTGCAAGCGCTCAATACGTTTTTTTCCAAACGTTGTCCATGCAAAGCCTTTCGTTAAAAAGCGGCTTAAAGTGTACTGTGCAAGTTTCCAAGGCTGAAACATGACTTTCAGCAATGCATCTTTGTCGGCCAATTGTGCCATCTGGGCAACGGAAGAGCAATTGGAAACGAGACCGACGACTTAGAGGAAGCAAATAAGCCAAGATGGCGTTCCATTGCGTTTCATAATGCCGGATTGAGTGAGTAACAGGGAGAAGTCGAATCGATCCCAGAGACTCTTCAGAATGGGCGCTCCCGCACACTCGCCGTGATTCCATTCTCTAAACTTCGGTTTTTGCAATGCTGACATTGGTGACCCACCCCATAATCTGAAGATATACCCTGTAAAAAAAGGTGTCCTTCGCAATTATAGTGTCTATTTTGAAAAGTCAAGTTGTTTTTTTGATATTTATCGAAATATTGTAGACACTTTTATAGTGTTGACTGATTACCAATTAGTGTCTTGAACTGCATAGGTCATGCTAGAAATATGGAAATGCCAAAAAAACAACCAACGCCATTTCGAAGCTAAAGCTCCCTAAGTTCGGAAACACAAGCGTTTCAATCCAATAAACCACACAGCAGACAGCATAGATGAAAACACAAAATCCGTATTTTGATTGAACAAGTGCGCTGCGCGGATAAGGAATAGCACAAAGGAAAGTCGATGCTTTGGGGTATTGATATTCTTTCATGGAAACATACTGTAAGAGCATGAATACAGAGAATATCACGGAGAGCAAAAAGCTCATGGAGCCTGCAAATTCAGGAGCACGCCACAGCATAAAGGGCGGTATCTGAATGGCGACTCAAGGTCAGAAGTAATGTGCGTTGAAAAGAAAACGCTTGCTGCCCTCGTTCATGTAATCAGTCAGAATAGTTAGTAGCTGGCTACGAATCAGCGGGTCAAGACCGCTGGTTGGTTCGTCCATAATAAGAAGCTCTGCTTTGTGAGAAAGTGCAAGTGCCAGAGCATATTTCATACGCATACCTTTTGACAGCGTATTGATTTTTTGTTTAGGATCAAGCGAAAAACGGCTCATGTAACTCTTATAGTCCTGTTCACTCCATGAACTATAGGCAGAGGCAATTACATTTTTCATTTCTGTCATTGTGAGTTCATCATAAAAATAGCCGTCATCGAGAACAATGCCAATCCGATTTTTTAGGTCGCGCTCATGGCGCTCCATTTCAGTCCCGAACAATTTGATACTGCCAGAAGCCTTTTTGCTCAGTCCCAAAAGAGCGCAACGTAGTGGTTTTACCTGCACCATTGACGCCAATAAATCCAGTAATGCAACCTTCCGGCAATGAGAAAGTTATATCTTCAAGAGAAAAATCCCCATACGACTTATTCAAGCCGGATACCTCTAAAATCCGATTCATTTCAATCCTCCTCATACAAAATATCCATCATTGCATGTAGTTCATCTTTGCTGATATTCAACGATATTGCACTTTGTATCATGTCCTGCATTTTTTGTTCGACAAGACGGCGCTTTGAGTCTCTAAGCAATTCAAGATTGCCTGTGGAGACAAATGTCACAATTAAGATTGCATCCGGATACATCGAACACATCTGAAATGACATTACTCAACTTGACATTGGAAGCTTCCAGCACCTTCTGGATGCAATTTTTCTAGGCCTTCAGGTTCCCGACCGTTTTTTTCGCAAGCGTGTTAGATCGCGTAGTTCCTGGAGATCCGCTGTACATTGGCAAACGCAATGTCAAATAGCCTTCCAAAATGTTGGACACGGGTTACCAGTAGGTGAAAAGCCATGATTGTTTTTAGGACAGCTCCTTTATATGCTTAAAGGCAACCATGCTCTGAGGCCAGGGAATACGAATAGGTATAGGTATAGGTATAGGTATAGGTATAGGTATAGGTATGGTGATGATATAGATAATGACAGATCTACAGACTACTTATAACCGCCTCCAACGCCGTGCTGTGCGGCGGAGGACATCAACAAGCGGGCCGGTCAGGGATGAACCCTTGACCGGCCCGTTTTGACGATGAATCTAAGCGAAACGCCCTGACTCTTGGGCAGCCTTTTTCGCGTGTGTGGGCTGACACTATGCGGAATGCCGACGCCGACGACAATCGAGGACAAGGTCAAGGTCATGCCCGCTTCGGGCGATATGCCGGATGACATCTGCGTGGAGTCGCTCAACAACGCGCAGCTGCAAAAAATGATTGAGCAGGGCATTAGGCTGTCTTCATATTTATAGAATGTATACTAATATACGAAATATACCACTAATTATTGACAATATAAAATACTTGATGTAAAATTTATCCATCCTACTATTTCGAGAGTAATGAACAAAGTTTGCGTGAAATGATTCATATTATCAAAAAAACATAAGGAGGAATTTGAGTGAGGAAGAAATGGATGGTTCTATGTTTGTCGTTAGGTATTATTGCATTTGGTGCGGCAACCATTCATGGCTCTGTAACTACAGGGAATGAAGTTGCACCTGTAGCAGTTAGCGAACAAGTAGTGAAAGCGAGTCTCCAGAGCAGTACATCAGTAACTCCAGAAGTTATGGCGGGGGGTATAATCAGACTCGTAATACCATCAGTTGCCAAAGCAATGCGAAGTGCATCAATGTTTGCGGGTGCCGTTGTTCACACTAGCCAGGATTCTGCCATAGAACAAATTTTTGATAAATAGTAATTCGTCGGACAGGATGCTTGAGTACACCTTACTTTTGGTCTCCTGTCCGCTCCGATTATGGATATGGAGGGATTGCTTTTGAACCGGATACTTCTCAAAAAGTGGACTTTACATACAACGATTATATTATTATCTCTTTATCTCCCATTCCATTTTTTTATCATCCTATTGCATGTAGGTCCGGTGAATCCCATTTCCGTTAAACTGCAGCCTTATATTATGCCCTATATAAATCCTTTTTTTCAGCAAAATTGGCATCTGTTCGCACCAACCCCGATGACGGTAAATTTTAAAATTTATGTAAGGGGGAAATACACAGATACGATGGATCAACAGGTAAAACAAACGGAATGGTTCGACGTCTCTTCTAGTCTTATTGCGAAAAATGATGAGATGCTCTTCTCTCCTTATAATCGGATAATACGTATCGGAACGGGATACATGCATCGCTTACAACTCGGTGGCAAAGACGATCTTTCACTTAAGCTGCATCAAAAAAAGGTAGAAACAAAAGGGGATCTCACCTTGCTAGAGAAAGAAGATGAATTACAGAAAGAAGAATCTACCCAGGCCTTATACCGATATGCTTCATCCTATGTCAAAAAAGTATTGGGCGATCAGAAGCCTACAAAGGTGCAGTTTATGACCTCAGTAACCGACGTGGTGCCTTATTCTAAGCGCAATGAAGGAAAGTACAAGCCGAAAGAAAACAGATACATTTATGACTGGAAGAGGGTGGAGGAAGATGTGCTCGCGTTTCCGTGATTTTGTAGCTAAAGAGCGGTTTTTAATCGGAGCTAGTTTGCTTCGTATCGCTATAGGCATCATCCTCTTATATAACTATTTGATTCATTATAACCAAAGGCATTTCCTGTGGACAAACTCGGGCATAAATGCGTACAGTGACGAGTTTAAAAGGTTTGTTTTTTCCCTGTATAACTGGAGTGATTCCCTGCTCTATTTTGATTTCGTCTATCATGTAGGCGTTGTCATTACGTTCGTGTATTTAATAAGATACAAAGGTAGATTATTTAATATACTTAATTTTGTTTTTTTCTATTCGATTTACAATCGAATGCTTCACATCAGTGATGGGGGCGATAATCTTCTCGCTATTTGTTTATTTTTTTTGCTTTTTGCAAATGGTACAGCCTATTTTTCATTGGATGCGCACAAGTTTCAAGTATTTAAGGAGAATCGGAAGCACACGTTCAAGTACCAGTTTTCTTCCATTTTACATAATTTTGCAATTCTCTTTTGCATCATTCAGCTATGTTTCGTATATTTTATCTCGGCGTTGTACCAAATCATGGGCGAACTTTGGCAAAATGGGACCGCTATGTACTACATCGCGCAAGTGGATGAATTTAGCAGGCCGATTCTGCGCGATATGGTGGATAGCTATTTATGGGCAATTATCCTCTTCACCTATGCAAGCATCATTATGAAAATCGCTTTTCCATTCACCATCATGAATAAAATAGTAAAACCGTTTATGGTTGGCGGAATGGTCGCGTTTCATCTTGGTATTGGCATAGGAATGGGCTTACTCACCTTTTCTTTGATTATGATTGTGATGGAATTTCTTGTGTTTACTGATGAAGAATACAAGAACATGTATAGAAGTGCCATAAGAATAAAACGAAAGGTACAGCTTTATTTTTTGCGTCGAAGCAGAGCGATCGGCTATCGGTATTTTCAAGCGCAGCGAGTGATTGTTTTTTACGATGGCTGGTGCCCGTTGTGCCAAGGCATGATGGCCAGATGTAAAAGAATGGATTATTTCCGCTTGCTCGTATGCACCAACTTTCGTGATCCAAGCGTGATCGAGCGGTATGACCTTGACCAGGCTGAAGTCGAGAAAAGGATGCACAGTGCGCGTTACGTCAACGCTAGCTTACAGCATAAAGGAATTGATGCTGTCATACAGATTTGTAAACGACTGCTTCCGCTCTGGCTTTTTGTTCCTGTCTTTATCGTGTCAAGCAAGCTTGGAATGGGCGGACTTCTATATGACTATGTTGCTTCAAGAAGAAAACTTGTCCCTGTTGCCCATTGCCATGACAATGTGTGCAGGGTTGACTTACCAACATTTTGTGACGGGAAGGGGTGTGAACGGTGACCTATCTTTATATCGCAGCCATTGCCATTGTTGTCATGGTGACCGCGTATTTCGGCCGGGCGGCAGCACTAAAAAAACGGGATGAAAAAAAGACAGAAGAGCATGTTTTGGCATTTATTAAAAATAACCCCGACAAAGCCTCTATGTATGCTTATGTAAATGGAAATACATTCATCGACTATCAATCTCACCGTAACATGCCGCTAGCAAGTACGGTTAAAATTATGATTGCGATTGAATATGCCAAACAGGTGACATCGAATAAGATAGACGCAAACGAGAGCGTGCCCTTAAATCACCTTGACAAGTACTACATTCCCAATACGGATGGAAATGCTCATCCCTCATGGCTAACATCTCTGCCTAGCCAAGCGGCGTCCGATGGCTGCGTGTCCATCCATGAAGTTGTCTGTGGAATGATAGCATTCAGCTCAAATGCGAATATGGAATATCTGATTGACTATTTAGGCTTAGATAATATCAATCGGACCATCGAGCAGTTGCAATTGGATTACCATGATCCACTATTCTTCTTGTCTTCATCGTTTTTATTGCCATTTTATATGAAAGAGAAAGAAAAATGGAAAAGGAAAGAGCTCAACAACAGAATCAAACAGATGCCCTACAAAGAGTATATGGAGCATGCTCAAGACATTCATCATTTCCTTACGCATGCATCCCCTACAGAACGAAGCGCTGCGTTTCATCGTTTTATCCGTGCAAATCTAAGGTTGCAACGAATCATGTCCTGTAAACTACCGTGCTCCACGACAAAAGATTATGCAACGGTAATGAAGAGGCTTCACCTTGGGGATGGGCTATGTACAGCTCAAATTTGCGAGACGGTAAGAACAATCATGAACCGCAAGTTATCTCCTCATTCGAAGTTCTCTTATTTGGGCAGCAAAGGAGGTTCAACGATTTCCATATATAACGATGCTTTATTTAGCAAGGATATCGATGGAAATACATTTGATTTGGCGCTGTTTTTCCATGATTTTTCCGAGGTGGATGAAATGTGGCTAAATAAAAAAATCAATTTGTTTTTACACAAATTTTTAGTTGATACCGCTTTCCGACCAAAAGTGGCGGACACGCTGGCCCCCTAACCTACGCTCAATCGCGGAGGAGCTGATGCCATTGCTGTTTCTTGTTACCAAAGCAGTTGTTGTTCCGCTTGTTTTATGCGCCATCTCAAGCGATGAAAGGCACCTACAGGGAATATGATGATACAACGTCGATCCCACTTATGTTCAATGGAAATTTGTTGAAGAGAAATGATATCTATAACCAGCGGATTCTTTTTGGGTAGGAAAAGAGGCGAAATCATGAACAACAAGCAAGTTATTGCAGTGCTAGCGATAGTCATTATGTCATTCAGTTCGTTATTCGTTTATCTTTCGACAAATAGCACGATGGAAACGAATCATTTGTGGACGGAACGTGTAGTCGAAGGAGGCGGCAGTACGAAAATTGCCCAAATTTTTGTCGAAGGCGTTATTTCACCTGAGCTTGATGAAACACGACAAAGTGTATTATTGCAGCTTGACGCAGCCATCGAAGATCCCCAGGTGAAAGGGATTGTACTAGCTGTAAATACACCTGGCGGAGACGTGGTGACATCCGATCACATCTACCAAAAAATCATTCAAGCTAAAAAGTCAGGAAAAGTAGTCGCGGTTAGTATGGGCTCGATTGCCGCTTCCGGAGGTTACTACATCTCGACGCCCGCACATAAAATATTTGCGAATCCGCTCACGGTAACGGGGAGCATAGGGGTTATTATGAGTTTTTCGAATTATAAAGAACTGGCGGATAAAATCGGCTACCATGAAATTAACATTCGTACGGGAGAGTATAAAAGTATGGGTAATCCATTGTCTGAATTTACTCAAGAAACAAAACACATCTATCAAAGTATTGTGAACGAAAGCTATGAGCAATTTGTCAATATCATTATCAACAACAGAAACCTGGATCGCAGCACAGTAGTTAAGCTAGCGGACGGACGAGTCTTTTCCGGTACCCAAGCGAAATCTTTAGGACTGGTAGATGAAATGGGGAATGTAGAGGATGCGACGAATTATGTCAAGAAGAAGTTGGGTTTACATCATTGCAAACTTGTTCAATACGAAAGGAAGTCATCTTTTTTTACAGGCTTGCTTTCCGTAGCTGCTTCTCCCGTGTCTACACTTGAGCGGCAGATTCAGGAGATAAAAGCAACATTCGAGAATTCAACGCCTCGAATTTTATATATGGTTAAGTAGAAAAACGGTACTTCAAAACTCGCTGGAGGGGAAAAGCATTGGAGATTCAACAAGGAACTTATGCCGGTTTTTGGGTAAGATTGATCGCTTTTTTATTAGATATGGCGTTCGTAGCACCACTACTTTATCTCATTTTTGATATTTTACTATATCATCAAAATAATGATTTTTATATTATTATAGGTAAAACATGCTTGTTTTGTTTTTACTTTTTTATTCTCACGTATCTTTTCGGACAAACATTTGGAAAAATGGTTGTCGGTATCAAAATTGTACCGAAACAACATCACAAAATAGCTTGGGAGGAGGTTTTGTTACGTGAAGTAATCGGAAAGTTTTTATCCATTATGTTCGTGTTCACCGGTATATTGCTCATTGCTCTTGATCCACAAAAGCAATCCTTGCATGACAAATTAGGAAATATGTATGTTGTATGGGAAAAAGCATAGCGTATAGAGCAGAATAAAACCTGAGGTGTTGTTATGAATAAACAGATCGTTTGGCTCATTTCGATGTTAGCTTTGTTATGCGGGGTTGCCTTTCCATTTATTTATGTGACTCTGCGAGTTGCCTTGTTGCTTTTGGTTTACTTCATTGATGTGATCGTAAGTGAAAGGACCGAGAAACACGGAAGAGTGTTATTATCCTGGGTTATTGGTCTGATTTTAGGGTATCTTGTCAAAAGAACAATTTCCGCGTGAAAAAGCGATTAGAAGTTCTTAGTACCACAGCTTCGAAGGCTATAACCAGCGCTTCGCTACTCGTTGTCACCTTGGCTTCGATCAAGCTCGCGCTGAACTCCAATCTACGTTCAGCGCGAGAGAGCAGCACATCTTCTACAAGAGAAGGATATTTTCATTTATACAAATTACACAAAATTGTTGACGCGTTAAATTGCCCGGATCTCCCGCAATCGTTAACGAGTTGGATTCGGATTCTGCTTTACTGTTACCGGGTCAATTAGTTCCACATCTTCATCTAGCGATGGTGTGGGAACCAGCGAAGGATACCCCGGGAAATTTGGTTGGTAACCTGGCGAAGGACATCCCGGGGAATATGGTTGGTAACCTGGCGAAGGACACCCCAGGGAATATGGTTGGTAGCCCGGCGAAGGACACCCCGGGGAATATGGTTGGTAGCCCAGTGAAGGATACCCCGTGAAATATGGTTGGTAACCCGGCGAAGAATACCCCGAAAAATAAGGATAAGCTGAGGACAGGTACGGATAATTGTTCTGATAGTCGCCTTGATTTCCTGTTAACGATCTGGTTTCGGATCCAGCGAAGGACACCCCGGAAAATAAGGGCAAGCTAAGAATAGGTACGGACAATAGTGCCAATAATGATTTGTTTATGTTCTTCTTAATACGTATCATCAATGAGCCCTCCATGAATCAATTAATATATTTGAAAGCTGGCCAGCTAATCAAATCGTACCGTAATGATGAAATCAAGAATCACTGCTGGAATAAGGCAAGGGAGCGAAGACGCGCCCCTAGGTCATAACTGGCGTCCACAAGAAAATATCTCTATTATGCTGGGACAATAACAGTCATAAAATGGCAACATAAAAAAGTGGACGCTTATGATAGTAGCACCCCTCCTAATTTCTGTAAAGGCCTATTTTTTGACGGCATGATAATATAATACATTCATAATTATTCCGCCCGGAGAAGTGAGAAGTGCATAATCGTAGAAGACATTATTAAAGAAGCTAGAAGCGATGGGGGCGGAGCAAACGACAAAGACGTTCCTCCGCCATGGATCCCAGGACCCCTTGTTCGGCGTCAAGGTGGGACTCCGGAAGAAGATTTGTATTTGGTAACGAGTGGAAGCGAACATCAAGCGGACATCATCAGGGCACAGGCAGAAGCTCAATGCCACGATCGACTTGCATGCGAAAGTGTTCCATTACATGCCTGCATCACGGTTTCATCCCCTATTCCCGCCCTCTCCCAGCGACGGAAACGAGTGTATACCGTTTTCCATGAGCGGGCAGCTCTCGCCATGGCGCTCCACTTCTAGCGACCCATAGCATGGCATTCAACATCATACGGTAGTCCTTGGCCATACGACCACCTTGAGGTGCACTTTGGTGGAAGTAAATCAGCATAAATCCCGGCTCTCTGCGGGATGAATAATAAGGGGCATCCAATCGCATCGGCGTGGATGCCCTTTTTGCTATGCTACGCCTGCTTGAACTGCTCGGTCAGAAGCGGCCTTACAAAGATGATATACGCCATTGTATGGCGGAAGAGAGTCATCCTGGATGAGATCCGGGGGAATTGCATACGGTTTGAAGGCGCTGCTATCTGTAGCTGGGTCTCAACACATCTAAAGGCGGATTTGGGTTTGAATGGCATTTCCAAGCACAATGAAAGCCTTTTCGAGAGAAAGCTCAAGAAGGACTTTCCTAATATTGCTCATATATTCATAAAAAATAATGAAAAACCAAATATGATCATGTAATATAACGAAAGGATATGGCGATTTTTAACAGCCTTCAACAACAGGCATGCTTCCATATTCAAGAGACGGATTGTCAAGCCAAGTGCGACAGTTCTTCTGAGAAGGATTCGTGAGCAGTCTTCCAGCCCAAACATTTTCGTGGTCGTTGATTGATCA
>NZ_BALG01000079.1 GCF_000315235.1 Paenibacillus popilliae ATCC 14706
GCCCGTAGTTCCTTCATGCTCTCCTCCAGGACATCAAGACGCGCTTGTAATTGAGTCACTTTCAGACGTTCATTTTGCAACTCTTCCTGCGCATCCATAGTGTCCTTCATCGATGCATCTAATGTATCTTTCAAGCTTTCATTCTCCAATCGCAGCGCCTCAATCTCATCCGCGAGTTGGTCGGCCATCTCCGCCGTCTCTGCTTGTACTCTTTCGTGCTCCAATCGTGCCGCATCGAGCGCTTCACGTTCCGCTTTGAGGCGATCATTTGCTAAACCTGTGGCTACTAACCAAACCTCAGCCATCATCCGCGCCGCAGCCTCATCCAATACTGGCGGCAATGGCTGCTCCTTAATAGGCGCGTCCGTCTTCTCCTGCACTGCCCTAAACTCTGACATAGCCTCGCTAATCGTCGTATAGCTGCCGCCACCGACTACCCCACGCACAGCTGCCAACGTTGGA
>NZ_BALG01000078.1 GCF_000315235.1 Paenibacillus popilliae ATCC 14706
TTTAACACCTGCAGCGTGGTCTCGTCCGCATGCAGCACATCCTGCTTCAGCAGATGGCGCCTCATTTCCGCCACAACGGGCAGCAGCCAGTGCTATCTCGCGACGGTCATCATCGATGGTGTCACGTACTTCCCGGCGCGTGCGGTTGCTAACGCAGTAGGCGCGGACATTGCGTGGGACAACAAAAGAAAAACGGCGAAAATGACGACGAAAGAGGCGAGGTAATTATGGATAAAATTGATTGGACGCGTAAACTTGCGAGCTGGAAGTTTTGGGCGCTGGTAGCTGCGCTTGGTACGAGCGTTCTCGTGGCCGTCGGTGCGGGTGAAGAGGCTGTCGTACAAGTAACGGGATTAATCGGCGCGGTAGGTACGGTGGTTGCGTATATCTTCGCGGAGGCTTATATTGACGGGAAACGATCTGACGGGGAGCGTAGCGATATGTACGAGGGCAAACGCGAGGAGAAGGCGGAATGAATAAGACCCTATAGACGTATAAATTCCGTCATGGTATGATATAAATAGAAAAAGGAGCCGTGCAGGAACACGACTCCCGAGCAATAGCCGCTTTAAGAGCGGTCGGCTAGGAAAAGTATAGTCAAAATAGACCGCTACCTATTCCAGTGGGGCGGTCTATTTCTTATGGTTCAAAAGAGCAATGACGACGGTAAAGATTAACGTCAGTAATAGAATAATAAACACACCGAAGTCAATCATAAGCGTCAAAGCGTCTTTTATCTCCATGTGGCATCCACCTCCCTTCCGGGGGCTTAGCCGACCGCACCATAAAGCCTTACTATTGCTCGTCTATCATACCATATATTGGGAAAAGATACGACAAATTTTTGCGAATAGCCAAAAAAATTTGTAGCAAAAAAAAGAAGAGGAGGTCTTATCTTAAACATGAACCAACTGACGATGAAATCAGCCGATTTGACACAGGTTAATATCGACAAAATTGCAGAGCTGTTTCCAAACGTAATCGCTGAGGCAAGAGATGAACAAGGAAAAATCAATCGGGCTATTGATTTTGATCTGTTGAGGCAGGAACTGTCTAACTTTCTTGTTGAAGGGGAAAAAGAGCGGTATCAATTGACTTGGCCCGGGAAGAAAGAAGCAATTCTTCAAGCTAATAGCCCAATTGAAAAGACCTTAAGACCTGTTAAAGAAGACAGTGTAGAATGGGAAAAAACAAAAAACATGTACATTGAGGGGGATAACCTTGAGGTACTGAAGCTTTTGCAGGAAGCGTATCTATGTAAGATAAAATACATATTTATTGACCCCCCTTATAATACAGGAAGAGATTTTGTATATAAGGATGATTTTAGCGAGTCGGTTGAAGGTTATCTTGAGGAATCTGGGCAAGTTGATGCAAATGGTAATCGATTGTTTCAGAATACTGAATCAAATGGTCGTTTTCATAGTGATTGGCTAACGATGATGTACTCTCGAGTTAAGATCGCAAGGAATCTTCTTCGAGAAGATGGGGTCATCTTTATAAGCATCGATGACAATGAGGTTGATAACCTTAGTAAAATATGTGATGAAGTTTTCGGAAGGCAGAATTTTTTAGGGAAAATAATTTGGAAGAAGAAAACTAATGGTAACAATATGGGGGTAATTCCACCCGTACACGATTATATCTGTGTCTATGCAAAAAATATAAATCTATTAGGTGATATCGGATTCCCAGCTGATATTGAGAAAATTCAAAAGGACTATTCCAATCCAGACAATGATCCAAGGGGGCCGTGGACTACAATGGACCTTTCAGCGAATCACAAAGGTCCATATTTCAAGATTATTAATCCGTTAAATGGTGATGAATTCTGGCCCTCAGAAGGAAGGTATTGGGTATTTAATGAAAATGAGGTACTGAAAAGAATTGCTGATGGCAGAATTATCTTTGGGAAGTCAGGTAATGCACGGCCTGTGCAGAAGATTTTCTTAAAAGATAAACAGTTTAAGAAAATTAAAGCTGAGAGCATCTGGGATAATCACGGAATGAACGAGGATGCAACTAAAGAGCTCTGGGATATTCTCGGAGAACCAAAGTTGTTTACACATCCTAAGCCTTCAAAACTATTGTATCATCTAATTAAGTTATCAACTGATTTCGATAAAAATGATATTGTTCTTGACTTTTTCTCAGGATCTGCAAGTAGTGCACATGCAGTAATTAAACTAAATTCTGAAGATCTTGGTAATAGAAAATATATTATGGTTCAAATTCCTGAACAAACAGAGGAATCTTCTGAAGCCTACAAAGCTGGCTACAAAAACATCTGCGAAATTGGCAAAGAACGCATCCGCCGTACTGCCAAGAAGATCAAAGAAGAAACAGGAGCAGACATCGATTATGGCTTCCGGGTGTACAGAATAGACTCTAGCAACATGAAGGACGTATATTACACGCCTGACAAGCTGGGTCAGATGAATTTGGATGATGTAGCATCGAACATCAAAGAAGACCGCACAGGCGAAGATTTGCTTATCCAGGTGATGTTGGAATGCGGATTGGAACTTTCATTGCCTATAGAGACCAAAGAAATTGAAGGCAAAACCGTCCATTACGTCGCTGGGAACTCCTTGATTGCTTGCTTTGATGATGAGGTTTCAGAGTCAGTCATTAAGAAAATCGCAGTGGATCAGCCGCTTCGAGTGGTATTCCGCGATAGTTCTTTCAGCGATGATTCTGCACGTATCAATGTAGAAGAACTGTTCAAGCTACTCTCCTCAAGCACTGAAATTCAAGTGTTGTAAGGACGGTGAGCAGCGATGAAAATTAAGTTCAAACATCAGCAGTTCCAATTGGATGCGGTGAAGAGCATTGTTGACGTATTTCAAGGTCAACCCAACGAATCTTCGCGTTTTACGCTTGATAAAGGTCGGCGGCAGAAAAGTGTGGAAATAGGTGATCTATTTCAACAAACAACTAATGAGTCTGAGTATGGTTTCAAGAACAATCCTATCAAGCTAATTAATCAGGAAGTCTTGAATAACATTCAATCGACACAACGTAACAATGGACTGAAATTGTCTGAACGACTTGAGGGCAAATACAATTTAACGATCGAAATGGAAACCGGCACAGGCAAGACTTACACTTACATTCGCTCAATGTTTGAGTTATACAAAAAGTACGGTTGGAGCAAATTCATTATCGTCGTCCCTTCTATCGCTATTCGTGAAGGTGTGCTCAAGACGTTTCAGATTACCGAAGACCATTTCATGGCGGAATACGGATCGAAGGCTCGTTACTTTGTATACAACTCAAAGCAGTTGCACAACATTGAGCAATTTGCCAATGACGCTGGAATTAACGTCATGATCATTAACTCTCAGGCGTTCGCCGCGAGAGGTAAGGATGCAAGAAGGATTTACATGGAGTTGGATGACTTTAGCTCCCGCCGTCCAATAGATGTCATTGCCAGCACGAGTCCTATTCTGATCATCGACGAGCCGCAATCGGTAGAAGGTCAGAAGACTAAGGAATCGCTCAAGATGTTCAAACCATTGTTTACGCTACGATACTCGGCAACTCATCGGGAAGACTACAACAGAGTGTATCGCCTTGATGCTCTGGATGCGTATAATATGAGGCTGGTCAAAAAGATCAACGTGAAGGGTATATCAGTTAAAGGTACTAGCGGAACGAATAGTTACGTGTACCTTGAAGGTATTGATGTCAACGACAAGCATGCTCCTGTAGCTCGGATCGAGTATGAAAAACGTACCAAGGCCGGATTAACCAAAGTATCAAGGAAGATTAAAACGGGCGATAGACTTTACGATTTATCCGACAATTTAGAGCAGTATAAAGGTTACCAAGTATCCGAAATCAACGGACAGAATAACAGCATCAGCTTCATTAATGGTGTCACCTTGTACGCTGGAGACGTGCAAGGTGATATCAGTGAACTCCATTTCCGGCGAATTCAGATTCGGGAGACGCTGAAATCTCACTTCGAGAAGGAGCGGGTGTTATACCATAAAGGGATTAAAGTGCTCTCGCTCTTCTTCATCGACGAAGTTGCCAAGTATCGGCAATATGATAAAGACGGCAATGAACAGAACGGCGAATATGCTGATATGTTCGAGGAAGAATATATGGAACTCCTGAACGAACAACTGTCACTTTTTGCGGATGATCCGTATATACAATACTTGAATTCGATCCAAGTGAAAGGTACACATAAAGGGTACTTCTCCATCGATAAGAAGAGCAGTCGGTTCGTAGATTCCAAAGTATCTGCCAGAGAAACAGATTCCGATGATGCAGATGCATACCACTTGATCATGAGGGATAAGGAACGTCTTCTCAGCTTCGAGGAACCGACACGGTTTATTTTCTCTCACTCGGCTTTGAAGGAAGGCTGGGACAACCCGAACGTCTTCCAGATTTGCACGCTAAAACATAGCGACTCCACGATCAAGAAGCGTCAGGAAGTTGGACGTGGATTGCGACTGTGCGTGAATCAGTACGGTGAACGGATTGACTCCAGTATTCCGGGGATTGACGTTCATGAGATTAATGCACTAACTGTTGTCGCCAGTGAATCCTATGAGCAATTTGCCAAGCAGCTCCAAAGCGAAATTGCCACAACGTTGTCGGATCGCCCACGCAAGGCAGACAGCGGCTTCTTCTTGGAAAAAGTCCTTGTGAATGCCCGCGGCGAACAATTGAAGATTGATGAGAAACTCGCAACCAAGCTGCAAAATGCATTCATTCGTAACGGCTATACCGATGATGACTACAATCTGACGGATGCCTACTTTGCTGCCATAGAAGAACAGTCTGTCAAACTGCCTGATGAACTGAATGCACATCAAAACCAGCTCATCGAACTTTTCAAATCCATATACGTTGAAGGCAAGTCGGATATGACGAACGATGATCGGAAAAATTCGATTCCATCCATCACTGTGAACAGCAACTTTCACAAGAAAGAATTCAAGGAACTATGGAACCGGATCAATAAGAGATCAGTTTACACGGTTCAGTTCGACTCAGAAGAGTTGGTGTGGAAGTGTGTAGTGGCGATTGATATGATCTTGGACGTACCTTCCGTCCGTTATTCCATTAAGCATGGGGAAATGAACGAGATCGAATCCCGTGATCAACTGAAGCAAGGCGGAGCGTTCATACAGCGGGAAACGCAGACGGAATACGTTCATGGGGCTGCTACATCAAAGATCAAGTACGACTTGATCGGTAAGATGATGGATGAAACGAAGCTCACAAGAAAAACGATTGTGGCTATCTTGAAAGGTATTAAACAGGCTAAATTTTTATTATTCCAGAAGAATCCCGAGGAGTTTATTATTCGGGCCTCTAGACTGATCAATGAACAGAAAGCAACGACCATCATTGAATCGATAACCTATGATGTAATCAATGACACGTTTCATACGGATGTGTTTACGAAGAATACACTTAAGGGGCAACTTGGTCAAAATGCGATTGCTGTTGAGAAACATATCTACGACTATGTGGTGACGGACTCTAAGATCGAGCGTGAGTTCGCAAAAGAGCTAGATACGAGCAAAGAAGTGCAGATTTACGCCAAGCTACCGCGCGGATTCTACATCCCTACTCCTGTTGGCGACTACAACCCGGACTGGGCGATTGTGTTTAAAGAGGGCGATGTGAAGCACATTTACTTTATTGCGGAAACAAAAGGTTCAATGGACTCAATGGAACTTCGGGAAGTCGAGAAGGTGAAGATTGAATGTGCACGGAGGCATTTTGCCAAGCTAAACTCGGATCAATTGAAGTACGATGTGGTCAACAATTACGAGAAGTTATTGGAGATTGTTAAAGGCTAGTAGATAGCTCCTGAAATAACGTTCGTGCCCTGTCAATGTTCCAAACCGTACTTCCAACGGAAAGGCACCGGATTTTCGTTCACTTCCTGGAGGTACAACTCAAGTCGCTCTTTTGTACGAAAATGACACCTTGCACGAAGTAGCAGGATGTAGTTCTTTACCCTGAAATAGAAGGGTTCTGTAAAATGGCACAAAAAAAC
>NZ_BALG01000077.1 GCF_000315235.1 Paenibacillus popilliae ATCC 14706
TGTTTATTGCATACTAAAAATGCCTAGAATTGCAGCGTAAAAGTGCTTAGATCAGATGCAAAAAAAAGGCACTTGTCAGCCCCTTACATTCCTCCTATCGTTAGGTTTGCTGAGAACTTAACGGAGGAGACTGGAAGGATGCTGAAAATGCCTCAACAACACGATATCAGATTTTTACGCGAAGCAGAAGGGTGTTCGATCAGTGACATCGCCAGACAGGTGGGTATTCACTGGCGGACAGCGAAGAAGTATGCCGATCAGTCCGATTGGAATGAATCTGTGGGAAAAAGAAAGAGCACAAGCCCGGTCATGGGGCCATACATGGAGATGGTGGATACATGGCTGGAGGAAGACCGGCTGCTTCCCCGGAAGCAGCGGCATACAGGCGTACGCATTTACCAGCGTTTGAGAGATGAGCATCAGTTCACAGGCGGACAGCGAACCGTGCTGGCCTATGTAAAAAAACGAAAAAGCGAGATGGAACTGGATCGCGCCAAAACCTACGAACGACTGGAGCACCCTCCGGGAGAAGCACAGGTTGATTTTACCACTGTTCAGCTTAGTCAAGCGCAGAAGCTGCTCACCTACAAGCTGCTTGTGGTGTCCTTCCCCTATAGTAATGCTGCGTTTGTCTATCCGACACCGGCCGAGAACCAAGAATGTTTTTTGGAAGCGATGAAGCAGTGCTTTGAACAAATGGGAGGTGTCCCTCAGCGGATATGGTTCGACAATTTGTCGGCTGCGGTGGTTCACATTGAAAAGCAGGGCCAGCGGCAGCTTACCGAGG
>NZ_BALG01000076.1 GCF_000315235.1 Paenibacillus popilliae ATCC 14706
TTAGTAACTGTACATGCCAATAAACACTTCAAGAAAATGTAAACCAAAAAAACTGACAGTATCCCTATGCAGCTCTAAGCTGTGTTTGAATTTGGGCGAGAGTTACTCCGGATAGAGCTTGTTTATAAACAAATTCAATCCAATGTTGCTTTTTTTCTCGTCGATATTGGTGTAATCCAACCAAAAGATTGCCTTGCCCGATGTAAATACAGCACATCGAAACAAAAGAGAGTAGCGCCCAGTAACGATCAATCGCTTTCGTAGATCGTACCTGATATCGATCCAAGCCGAGGTGGACCTTCGCCGCTCGAAAATACGTTTCAATCGACCATCGCTTACTATAATAGCTCAGAATCTGCTTGCTGGTTAGAGAAACATCCGTACTTAGAAAAGCTTTTACCTGCTTGGGGTTCAGTTCTTCTCCTTCTTTCCAGCAGAAAAGAACGACTCCATTATCAAGCAAGTTGAGCTTTCCTTCGTATCGATAAACGCGATAAGAGTCTACTCCGATGGTCACGAGATCGGTATCAGACTTGGAAATAAACGAAGCAAATTCTTTAATCGATTGGCGAATCCCTTGTGGGTAAATGATGCGATTGGTCTTTAGACCGCTAATGACATGGAATCCTTGCTCGCTACTCACCTGAAGAACAGAGGCTGAAGGGTACCACGAATCCATTAATACGTAAGTTCGGTGATGAGACTTGGGCACTTGACGGATCATGTCACAAGCCAGCTCAATCTTGCTCTTGCTTTTGGATTCATAACGTTCTGTTGCAAAGGGATATACTACATCATCCGCCCGAAGCATGGCTTCCACTACAGCATGACCATACACCTTCTTGCCCTTGAGATGAGAGTGGTGAAAGGCTGAACCCTGGATCGAGTCAACCGCCCGTGACGAAGGTTTGGTTTTTTCACACACCGTATCATCGACAAGGACAAAGATAGGGCTGTTATTGTGTTTAGCGCTGAATTTGACTTGCTGATAGGCGATATTACGTACGATTTGCTTAAGGAACTGTTCATCCCACTTCCCATGGGATAAAAAATGACTTAAGCTTCTACGATCCCGATGATGCAAGCTTTCGCGATGTATGTCTGTTAAGGTACCTGTAAATCCAGATGACAACATGCCATCTACAAAGTGAGTGATGTGCTTGAGGACAGCTTTGGAAAAATACAACGAGAGTTTCCATTGCTGAAAGATATTGTTCCAATGGTGATGCTGTGTTAACGTATACGTATGAGACATTTCTTGATCTCCTCTGCGTAGAGTGGTTGCTGGTACTTCTATTTTACACAGAGAATCAAGGGTGTCTCTTTTTACATTTAATTGCAGCTAATTTTGGCATGTATAGTTAGTAA
>NZ_BALG01000075.1 GCF_000315235.1 Paenibacillus popilliae ATCC 14706
TGGAACGGATTCCTTTTTAAGCTTTGGAGGGTTGGCAGGTGCCTCGGTACTTTTGGCTGCAAAATTGAGCATTTTTCACTTGCAAAAAACACCATGAACAATCGTGAAGCACTCAAAGTATTAATTAAACCTTAATAAATAATAAATGTTAATCTAATAACAACTGTAATTCAGAAAAAATATCGTTTTTTCTATTCGGCCCATCTCACGTAAGGCTGTAGCTAAGCTGTTTTGTCTTGAATAAGAACCTAGTTTCCCCATAATATGAATTGACGATTAATGATAACTTCGTCTAGGAGTGGAATAAATGAAAAATATAACAATATTAATAGCTGATGATGATGCTGAAATTGCTGATTTGGTTGCTATACATTTAGAGAAAGAAGGGTATCGTGTCATTAAGGTATCGGATGGGCAAGAAACCATTGATGTTATCCAGAACCAACCCATTGATTTACTGATTTTGGATATTATGATGCCGAAAATGGATGGATTTGAAGTGACACGTCGCATTCGCGAAAAACATAATATGCCCATTATTTTTTTGAGCGCTAAAACGTCTGATTTTGATAAAGTGCAGGGACTCGTGATTGGAGCAGACGATTATATGACGAAACCATTTATACCCATTGAATTGGTAGCTCGGGTAAATGCACAGCTGCGACGCTTTATGAAGTTGAATCAACCTAAAACCAAACAGAACTCAAACTTGGAATTTGGAGGATTAACGATTTCTCCTGAACAACGTACAGTTACTCTATATGGTAAGAATATTGAGTTAACACCGAAAGAGTTTGAAATTTTATTTTTATTAGCCAGTAATCCAAATAAAGTTTATCGTGCAGAAGATATTTTTCAGAAGGTATGGGGGGATGCATACTATGAAGGTGGGAATACCGTTATGGTTCATATTCGTACTTTGCGGAAAAAACTTGAAGAGGATAAACGAAAAAACAAATTGATACAAACTGTATGGGGGGTAGGTTATAAATTCAATGGGTAAAATACTACGAGGCTTTCGTTCAAAAATGATAATATTGTTAGGTTTAAGCATGTTGTTGTCTAGCGCCATAACATACCTACTCTTTAAAGTACTCCAATTGTATTATTATACAAGTGTTGATTATGGAGATACACTAGCTTATTTTCGCAAAATCATACAAAATATTGGAGACTTTAACGTCTTTTTACTGTTATTTATCTTGCTTTCGATATTATTTTTCTTTTTACTTACAAAACCCTATTCTGCCTATTTCAATGAAATTTCAAAAGGAATTCATTATCTCGCTCAGGGTGACTTTAAGCATCGAGTTCAAATATTGTCAAATGATGAATTTAGTGATATTGCACAAAGCATTAATCTGGCAAGTGAAAAATTGGAACAAGCCATAGAAAGGGGTGACTTTTCGGAAAGTAGTAAAGAGCAGTTAGTAGTAAATTTGGCTCATGATTTGCGCACACCTCTTACCTCTGTTTTAGGTTATTTAGATTTAATCCTTAAGGATGATAACTTGACTGAAAATCAGATCAGACATTATTTAACGATTGCCTTTACCAAATCTCAACGCTTAGAAAGGTTAATTGATGAATTATTTGAAATAACTAGGATGAATTATGGCATGTTACCAATTAAAAAGAAACAAATCGATTTAAGTGAGCTACTTATTCAATTGAAAGAAGAGTTGTATCCTGTCTTCGAGAAAAACGATTTGATAGCAAGAATGAATATTACTTCCCCTTTATCTATTATGGGTGATGGAGAGTTATTGGCACGTGTGTTTGAAAATCTTCTGATTAATGCAAATCGCTATGGGTATGAGGGGCAGTATGTAGATATCAACGGTTTTATTGATTCAGAGGAAGTCGTTATTCAAGTTATCAATTATGGGGATGCTATTCCTCCAGATGAACTGCCTCATATTTTTGATATGCTTTTTACTGGTGACAAAGCACGAACTCATCAAGAAAATAGTACAGGTCTCGGTTTATTCATTGCGGAGAATATTGTAGAGCAACACAATGGGACAATAACTGCCGAAAGTGATTTAATACGCACGATATTTGAAGTCCGATTACCAATGGCGGATTCCTAAGAAGATTAATAATAAAATCCAAGTAAAAAATTTAAGAAAAATTTAATATTTACCCCACATTTTATTTTAAAAGTTTTTCCTATCCTATAAACAAGTTAAGTCAAGGAGGGAACTAAAAAATGAAAAAGTGGGGACTTTTATTGGTTTTTGCATTATTTCTAGTATTTATTTTTAATATATTACCGATATCCCAAGATAAAGTAGAGGATCGAATATATGAACAAAATGACAAAGATACATCGGATGATAAAATGACAGCTGAAAATATGCAAAAGATTGAGCTTACGGAAGAGCAGATCTATCAAGGGAATCTACTCTTGGTCAACAATGAACATCCTGTTCACCAAAAGAGTATAAAATCGGATATTATAAATTTATTTACGCACAAAGAATTGACAAAGGGGTATGGGTTACTTGATAACGAAATTAAATTGTCAGAGGAAATAGCTGGGAAATTTTCAGAGATGATAGCTGCGGCTGAAGAGGATGGCGTTAGTAATTTTTTAATTAGCAGTGGTTATCGAGACTTGGATGAGCAAAGCAGACTTTATGAGGAAATGGGTTCTGATTTTGCTTTGCCAGCAGGTCATAGTGAACACAACTTGGGGTTATCGCTTGATGTAGGATCTACTCAAATGAAGATGGATAAAGCGCCTGAAGGAAAGTGGATAGAAAAAAATTGTTGGGAATACGGCTTTATATTACGCTATCCCTTGGATAAAACGGATGTTACAGGAATTCAATATGAACCTTGGCATATTCGCTATGTCGGTTTGCCTCACAGTGCGATTATGCAGGAAATGAATTTAGCTTTGGAAGAATATTTAGATTATTTAAAAGAAGAAAAGAGCATTTCTGTTCGTGTTGATGGGAAAAAATATACAATTTCATATGATCCCATTTCTCAAAACGAGACAATTGAAGTTGAAGTACCAGCGGATGAACAGTATGAAATATCTGGTAATAATATTGATGGAGTAATTGTGACCACATTTTCTTGAATTAGGTTCTAAAATGATAAAGTCATAGGTTTAAAGGTAAAGTTAGGAGACGTATTCTATATGCTTACACCACTTACAGTTTTATATACTTATTTTTGTACTATTATTTTTTGTATTGTGTTTCAAATTGGATTTTTTTTTAAAGCGCTAAAAAATATATCTATTAGGCATTTTCTATGGGTGTATGTTTTTCTGTTCTACCTTGCGCTAGTGTATATGATGACGGGGATAGGGAATGTATGGGTAGTAGGAAGATATGAAACATTGATTCGTGTAAGTGAAATCAACTTACTTCCATTTTCTTCTGAAGGTGTTACTACGTATATTTTGAACATTATTCTGTTTATGCCGTTAGGTTTTTTATTGCCAACTATTTGGCCGCAGTTTAGAACAATTAAAAATACTGCATGTACTGGATTCTTTTTTTCATTGGCTATTGAGCTAACTCAATTGCTAAATCATAGAATTACAGATATTGATGATTTACTTATGAACACCCTGGGGGCGATTATTGGGTATTTATTATATAGAGCTTTTAAAATGATATATACAAGAGATGAAAAAAAGCTTGATAATAAATCTTCTCTAGTAATAAAATACGAGGCTATTTTTTATATAGTTTGCTCGTTTATAGGTATGATATTACTTTATTATCCATTTTTATTACGAAAAATTATTTGATAAGAGAGAGGTTGATAGTATGAAAAATATCGGCATTACCATTTATGGATGTGAGAGGGACGAGGCTGAAGTGTTCAATGAACTTTCGCCACGCTTTGGTGTCATACCTGCCATTACAAGCTCTGCCGTATCGGAAACCAACGCAATGTTAGCTCCCGGCAATCAATGTATCAGCGTGGGGCACAAATCTGAGATTTCCGAATCCATTCTTCTTGCTCTGAAGGAATCCGGCGTCAAATATATCTCTACCCGAAGTATTGGCTGCAATCACATAGACGTGAAGGCCGCGGAAAGTATGGGTATCGCTGTTGGAAACGTGGCATATTCACCGGATAGCGTTGCCGATTATACATTGATGCTGATGCTGATGGCGATACGAAACGCAAAATCCATTGTGAGCCGTGCGGAAAAATATGATTTCAGATTGGATACTGTCCCTGGAAAAGAATTGCGTGAGATGACGGTTGGCGTGCTGGGAACCGGTCAAATAGGCAAGGCGGTTATTGAGCGACTGCGGGGATTTGGATGTCATGTGCTGGCGTATGGTCACAGCAAAGAGGCGGCGGCCAATTATGTATCCCTCAATGAATTGCTGCAGAAAAGCGACATTCTCACCATTCATGTGCCGCTCGGCACGGACACATATCATATGATTGGTCACGAACAGATTGAAGCAGTGAAACAGGGCGCGTTTCTTATCAATACAGCGCGCGGCGGGCTTGTGGATACCGGCGCGCTGATCAAAGCGTTGGAAAATGGAAGGTTAGGCGGCGCGGCGTTGGATGTGTTGGAAGGAGAAGAAGGGCTTTTCTATTTTGATTGCACACAGAAACCGATTGACAACCAACTATTGCTTAAGCTCCACAAGATGCCAAATGTGATCATCACGCCGCATACGGCGTACTATACCGGACGGGCACTGTATGATACCGTTGAAAAGACAATATTGAACTGTCTGGAATTTGAGAGGAGAGAGACACTTGAATAGATTAAAAATAGCCATCCTGTTTGGGGGCTGTTCAGAGGAACACGATGTGTCGGTAAAATCGGCGAAAGAGATTGCCAATAACATTGACACGGAAAAATATGAGCCGATATACATCGGAATCACCCGATCCGGCGTCTGGAAAATGTGCGAAAAGCCATGCATGGATTGGGACAACGAAAACTGCCGTTCGGCAGTGCTTTCTCCGGACAAAAAAATGCACGGGCTGCTTGTTATGCGGAATAAAGGATATCAAATCCAACGTATAGACGCGGTATTTTCGGTTTTGCACGGCAAATCGGGTGAAGACGGCGCCATACAAGGTTTATTTGAATTGTCCAGCATCCCCTATGTAGGCTGTGATGTTCAAAGTTCGGCGGTGTGTATGGACAAATCCCTGACATACATTGTGGCCCAAAATGCTGGTTTTGGCACTCCTGAATTTTTGATTTTGAATCATGGCGATATACCGGATTCAAATACCTTAACATATCCTGTTTTTGTTAAACCGGCGCGTTCCGGCTCATCTTTCGGCGTGAATAAAGTCAATAACGAGGACGAATTAGACGCCGCCATTGAAACAGCAAGGCAGTATGACAGTAAAGTCCTGATTGAACAAGCTGTTCCAGGCCTTGAAGTTGGCTGTGCCGTGTTGGGAAACGGTACCGACTTAATCGTTGGCGAAGTGGACCAAATTTCACTTTCGCATGGTATCTTTCGTATTCATCAAGAAGATCAACCAGAAAAAGGCTCCGAAAACGCAGTTGTTTTGGTTCCCGCAAACCTGTCGGCAGAGAAACGCATAAAGATACAAGAGACGGCGAAAGCAATTTATAAGGCGCTCGGCTGTAAAGGTCTTTCTCGTGTTGATATGTTTTTGCAGGAAAACGGACGTATTATACTGAATGAAGTCAATACGTTGCCGGGATTCACGGCATACAGCCGTTATCCCCGTATGATGGCTGCCGCGGGGATGACACTGTCCGGGTTAATTGATCATTGCATCACACTGGCACTCAAAGGATGATACCCATGGAAAAAGATTTTGTTTTTTTAGATGAAATATTGCATGGAGTTCGTTGGGACTCCAAATATGCCACATGGGACAATTTCACTGGAAAACCGGTAGACGGATATGAAGTCAATCGCATAGCGGGGACATATGCTTTGGCTGTTGCGCTGCTGGAGGTAAAGAAGCAGGCGGCTGCTCTAGGGTACGGCTTGCTCCTGTGGGATGGCTATCGTCCTCAACGTGCGGTAAACTGTTTCTTGCATTGGTCTGCGCAGCCGGAAGACGGCCGCACAAAAGAAAGATATTATCCCAATATTGATCGGATCGAGATGGTTACAAAGGGATATGTGGCTTCAAAATCAAGCCACAGTCGCGGAAGCGCGATTGACCTTACGCTTTATCGATTGGACACGGGTGCGCTTGTCCCTATGGGGAGCGGCTTCGATTTTATGGATGAACGTTCACATCATACCTCAAAAGGAATTTCAAGTAACGAAGCGCAAAATCGCCAGTTATTATGTTCTATTATGGAATACAGCGGATTTGAATCATATGTATATGAATGGTGGCACTACGTATTAAGAAACGAACCATACCCCAGCAGCTATTTTGATTTTCCCATTGGCGGGAACCATCTAGACCCATTTTCCAACTTTTGTGGGACAGTGCCACTTGATGCGTTGTCGCCCTAAACACTTGCCCCAGCAGAGCATATTGCGACCAATGGGGCAGATGGGAACGCCGTCGGAGTCCATTTTCATTTTGTTGTATACCGTATGCCCGGAACGCCTGAGATTCAGGTCGATGATGCTGCTAACCTCATCGTGTTCCAGCATGGTATAGATCGGGAGAGCGTCATGGGCAGAATCCAAGATCGCCTCTCCCACCTTAGGGCTTCCGGTGTGTCGCACTCCTTTCGCAGTTGTTCGCATACGAAGACCCAATCATCCTGATGAGAGCGAGAAACAAGCTTTATAACGATCACCCAATTCTCAAGAGATAGGCAAAAATGCCTTCTCGGCGAAGAGGCTTAATATGCAGTGAGGAGGGGAAAGAAAATCGTCTCAACAATCAACATTCTATTTGAGAGGGGATGACAATCGAATTAAAGACATTTAATCGATGATTTTTCCCTTCTGTAGTATTCACTTCAATCTTTACTATTACAGCTACGTAGGCATTTGAAACAAATTCGGCAACTATATCTTTATTTTGACCGAGATTTTTGCCTTTTGTTACATCTACGTCTTTTTTGAATTCTTCGATATTATGTTGAACAAACCGGCTACGAAAATACGGAGCTCCTTCACTCCCCAACATCGTCGAAAAAATTTTTTTCAGACATTAATTCAAGGAACGCTTTTTTAATTGCTTCTATCGTTTTGTTACGTAAACAACAAAATTGATTAAATTAACGAGCCATGTGCCTTGAATTTTTATTTTTGTTGTATAAATTATAGACAGATGTCGAGAATACATCAATAGTAGTTTTGATGATTTGAAGGGGTGAAAAAACAAAATGGCAATTGAAAACAAAGTGGTTGTTATTACAGGCGCAAGTTCAGGTATTGGGGAAGCTACAGCTAAGCTGTTAGCTGAGAAGGGTGCAAAAGTTGTACTTGGTGCAAGACGTGAAGAGCATTTAGTAAAATTAGTTGAAGAAATTAAATCGAATGGGGGTCAAGCGGCGTACCGCGTCACAGATGTTGTTAATCCAGATGATAGTCAGCAGCTTGTTCAACTAGCTAAAGACACTTTCGGTGGTGTCGATGTAATCTTCTTGAACGCTGGACTTATGCCTAATTCACCACTTTCCGAATTAAAAACTGACGAGTGGAACAGTATGGTTGACGTTAATATTAAAGGTGTATTGAATGGTATCGCCGCAGTATTGCCAACATTTATATCGCAAAAGTCTGGACATATCATCACTAATTCATCAGTAGCTGGGCTTAAAGCTTACCCAGGCGGTGCGGTTTATGGCGCAACAAAGTGGGCTGTTCGCAATTTAATGGAAGTTTTGCGTATGGAATCTGCCCAAGAAGGTACTAACATCCGCACAGCAACTATTTATCCAGCAGCGATTAACACGGAATTGTTGGGTACGATTACTGATAAGAATATTTCAGAAGGTATGACTGCGTTGTACGAACAATATGGTATTTCACCTGATCGAGTTGCCAATATTGTTGCATTCGCGATTGATCAGCCAGAAGATACGAACGTTAATGAGTTTACAATTGGGCCAACAAGTCAACCTTGGTAACAATTACAATTTAATAAAACTAAGAGCTATTCATTTTCTAAAGCTTAGGCTGTCGAGAAGACCTCGACAGCCTTATAATTTCTTCTCAGTATTTTATTCAGGTTTTAATTGGAAAAATCTCCTCTGCTCAAAACTTTTAGCCGAAAAATGGAGCAATTCCTGTAATGAATGAATTCGAGGTTTGAACAAAAAGAGCGTCTCCTGTATGCTGGGTCTGGAATAGGAAACATTCACTGCTCTAATTAGAAGGAGGACGCTCAATATGAAGTATAAACAAAAAATGAAGATGAATCAACGTATTGAACAAATTACCGAATCCTTTGATGGCAGGTGCAGACATTGCAAAGGAATTGCATGTAGCTCGAGCCATAGATTTCCGAGGAATTGAGATCGCAAATGAATGTGTTTTTAACAATAATAACACGGGATTTGAGGCTCTCTTGTTGTGGATGAAGGAACTGCAGGAAACCACAGGGAAAACACAAGTAATCCTTGGTGTTGAGCCTACGGGCCATTACTGGTTCACACTGGCGGAGTTTCTACAGCAACATGGAATTAAGCTGGTTCTAGTGAATCCGTATCATGTGAACAGAACCAAAGAATTAGAAGATAATTCACCAACGAAGAACGACTACAAAGATGCCAAGGTCATTGCAGATCTTGTCCGTAACGG
>NZ_BALG01000074.1 GCF_000315235.1 Paenibacillus popilliae ATCC 14706
TTGCCTATAATCACCGCAGCTACTGGTATTACGTTAATGGAGTCAAGAAAAGGCCCGATTGGAAAACCCAATTTGAAGGGGCAAGGGCGAGAAATAATCCAAAAAAAAAGACAGAGTAATAAATGGAAAAGTCGTTCGAATAAAGATCCAAATCGTCCTATGAAAAAACATACACCTAGCAGAAAACATAACGGTGGTAAATAGAAAGGATTTACAAGTGGAAAAATGTAGAACAGGTTTACGAATACGTTCCGATAAAAATGTTCATGTTATTTTAAGAAAGGCGTTTATTCATTTTGCAGAATGGTTACGATGTAATTATAATTTTCCTAAGAGGGTTCCTGTTTATTTAAAATCGAGTTATTATATTATAACTCAGTGTTCTAAAGAACAAGCTGCTGCTTCGTTTTTTGCACCTTATAACAAACAAGATGAGCCTTATATACGAGTCGCTACCGGTGATTTTTTTGATTTAGAGAAAGAACATGGACGTAGAGATGCTATTTTAATGATTTTGCATAGTTTAGCTCATGAATTGCAACACTATTATCAATGGTTAGATGATGATGAGTTTCTTGAAGATGAAGCAGAAGATGGAGCAGATGAGATAATTCAGGAATATATAGAAGATAAATTTGAAGAGTTTTGGTCTTCGGTAGATGGTTAAGCTAGGGCTATCGTAGTGATAGTCCTTTTTTTACACTTTTTGTTAGGTGATGATACCATGGGTCGTAAAAGGATAGATGAGTCTGAAAAAAAGGGTAGTCTTACGATAAACATGAAAAAGAAGGTTTTAGATAAAATTGCGTCTTCTCGGCAATGTCAGCCCCGACAACGAGCGTTGAATCGGTAATTTGTAGAATGCGTTGATTCTGTTTCCTGATTTTTTGTATTTCCTCTAGATTTCTCTTCCAATAAAGATTCAAATCGTCCTATGAAAAAGCATACGCTTAGCCCAAAACATAAGGGTGGAAAAAAATAGAAGGGGTTTAATAAAAGTTTTGGAAGAAAGAACTGGATTACGAATACGTTCTGATAAAGGTGTAGATGTTGTTTTAAAAAAAGCATTTGTTCATTTTGCGAAATGGCTACGATGTCATTATCATCTTCCGAAAAGGGTTCCTGTTTATGTAAAAGAAAGTTACTACATTATAAATCGATTCTCTAAAGAACAGGTATCAGCTACTTTTTTTGCACCATTTGATAAACAAGTTGAACCCTACATTCGAATTGCAACCGGTGGTTTTTATGATTTAGAAAAAGAACATGGGCGTAGAGACGCTATTTTAATGATTTTGCATAGTTTAGCTCATGAATTGCAACATTACTATCAATGGATAGAAGATGAAGAGTTTCTTGAGGATGAAGCAGAAGATGGAGCAGATGAGCTGATTTGCGAGTATATAGAAGACAAATTCGAAGAATTTTGGTCTTCGTTAGATGGTTAAGCTGGGGCTATCGTAGTGATAGTCTTTTTTTTTACACTTTTTGTAGGGTGATGATACCATGGGTCGTAAAAGGATAGATGAGTCTGAAAAAAGGTAGTCTTACAATAAACATGAAAAAGAAGGTTTTAGATAAAATTGCGTCTTCTCGGCAATGTCAGCCCCGACAACGAGCGTTGAATCGGTAATTTGTAGAATGCGTTGATTCTGTTTCCTGATTTTTTTGTATTTCCTCTAGATTTTCCTTCCAATTCTGGGTTTTACATGATAAAATCATGTAAAACCATTTTTTTGGGAGGGATCTTCTTGAAAAAGATACTTACAAAGATGCTGTCAGTTGTGGTAGCCTGTTCGTTGGTTGTATCGTTGGCAGGTGTTGCTTATGCTTCACCAGGGCAAGTTGGAGTTGAGCCATCCTATTCCGTCGCTCATAAGAAACATATCCCAATCAGCAAAGAGGACTACACTACCTATGTAAAGTACCATGAAATTCCGCAAACGCTCGACATTCAGGTAGTAGACAAGCACACAGGCCAAACCGTTTTTAACGAAAACGGCGCTTCTATCGAGACCGTATTATCTTGGTTGGAACAGCCAACAGAAAGCAATAGACATAAGCGAGTTGCATTTGCCATTCCGTTAGTATGGGGCGCTGCTGAAATCATCCTGCCTATAATCACCGCAGCTACTGGTATTACGTTAATGGAGTCAAGAAAAGGCCCGATTGGAAAACCCAATTTGAAGGGGCAAGGGCGAGAGGGAAAAGAAAAGAAAAGAAAAGACATAGTAAAAAATGGAAAAGTAATCCGAACAAAGATATAAATCGTCCCATGAAAAAACATACACCTAGTAAAAAACATAACGGTGGAAAGTAGAAAGGATTTATAAAAAAATTGGAAAAAGAAAGATCTGGATTAAGAATACGTTCTGATAAAGATGTAAATATTGTTTTAAAAAGAGCATTTGTTCATTTTGCGAAATGGTTACGATGTCATTATCATTTTCCGAAAAGGGTTCCTGTTTATGTAAAAAAAAGTTACTATATTATAAGTCGTTCTAAAGAACAGGTATCAGCTACTTTTTTTGGGCCATTTGATAAACAATATGAACCCTACATTCGAATTGCAACCGGTGATTTTTATGATTTAGAAAAAGAACATGGACGTAGAGACGCGATTTTATTGACTTTACAAAGTTTAGCTCATGAATTGCAGCATTATTACCAATGGTTGGATGACGAGGAATTTCTTGAAGATGAAGCTGAAGAAGGTGCAGGAGAACTTATTAGAGAGTACATAGAAGATAAATTCGAAGAGTTTTGGTCTTCGTTGGATGGTTAAGCTGGGGCTATCGTAGGGGTAGTCCTATTTTGTTAAGTGATGATACCATTCTGAACGGAGGTTCCGCCACGTTCTTTCCCCACTGGAGAGGAGAGCGGCATTATTCAGGGGGTCCTGGCGTTAGGGCATAACGCTCCCACCACCGCTTGAAAAAAAGAGAGCGGTGAAAAACACCGCTCTACCTACATCCGTTCTATTCGTTTTTATTATGGCTGCTGTCCGAGCGCTTCCCGGACTCCTTCTCTTCCTCCGGTTCGGCTCTATCCAGCTCCATGTCCCCCCGGTTGATCAGCTCATGAATCTGATGCTTAATCGTCTCGGAGCGGGTTCCGAATATCGCCTGTACATTGTTGCCGACCTCCAGCACGCCCGAGGCGCCTAGTTCCTTCAGGCGCTCCTTGTCCACATTGCCCTTATCCTTGACCTGCACGCGCAGGCGCGTAATGCAGGCATCCAGGGAGGCAATGTTGGCTTTGCCCCCAAGCGCCGTCAGGATGCCGCGCGGCAATTCTTCTCCCGCCGCCGCCCTAGCAGGCGTGGCCGCCGTCCTAGCAGGTGCAGCCTCTTCCCTTCCCGGTGTGCGGAGATTGAAGGTGCGAATGGCAAAGCGGAAGCCGAAGTAGTAAATCAGCGCCAGCGCCAATCCGACCGGGATGACAAGCCAGTACGGCGTCCGATGCTGCAGCACGCCGAACAGCATGTAATCAATAAGGCCGCCGGAGAACGTCATTCCAATTTTGACGCCGAGCAAATGCATCGTCAGGAAGGACAAGCCCGCAAACACGACGTGCACGGCAAAGAGCAACGGCGCCACGAACAGGAAGGAAAATTCGAGCGGCTCCGTAATGCCGGTCAGGAAGGACGTCAATGCGGCCGACCCCATCAGCCCGGCCACCAGCTTTCTGTTCTCCGGGCGCGCTTCATGGTAGATGGCGAGCGCGGCCGCCGGGAGGCCGAACATCATGAAGGGGTATTTCCCGGTCATGAACGTGCCTGCCGTCAGCTCAACGCCGTCTTTCAACTGGGCGAAGAAGATTTTTTGATCTCCCCGGATAAGATCGCCCGCTTTGCTCACATATTCCCCAAATTCGAACCAGAAAGGGGCATAGAAAATATGATGCAACCCGAATGGGATCAATGCCCGTTCACAAATGCCGAAGATGAAGGCCGCCAGCGCCCGGTTCGAATCGATAAGCGAATGGGAAAACGTATTCAGGCCGCTCTGGATCGGCGGCCAGATGAACACCATCACAATACCGATCAGAAGCGACATGACGGCCGTAATAATCGGAACGAAGCGCTTGCCTGCGAAGAAGCCAAGGTAGGAAGGCATCTCGATCTTGAAGTAGCGCTGGTACAGCAAGGCCGCCGTGATCCCGATGATAATGCCGCCGAAGACGCCCGTCTGCAGCGTCGGAACGCCTTGCACGACAGCATAGGCAGAGTTGGTCTCTACCTTCTCCGGCGTCACATTCATCATGACTTGCATCGTCACATTCATGACGAAATAGCCGACGATGGCGGCAAGCCCCGCTACCCCGTCCCCGCCAGCCAGACCGATAGCGACACCGACGGCGAACAACAGGGACAGGTTGTCGAATACGATGCCTCCGGCTTGCTCCATCACGCTGGAAATTAGGCTGAACGTGCCGGTCCCCAGTATCGGAAGACGCGCGATTAGATCCGGATTGCCCAGTGCGTTGCCGATCCCGAGCAGGATACCCGCCGCCGGCAAAATGGCGACCGGCAGCATGAGTGCCTTGCCGACCTTTTGTAGAACGCCGAATATAGATTTAAACATGAACGTCAACTCCTATCAACTGACAAATGTACAGAAAACATTAAAACCTATGATTACCATATCCACTCTGTTCTGGCACTATGCATACAAGTGGAATTCTTCCGGAATATCCCCCCTTCTCCCGATGTCCTGCCGTGCAAAGCAGCCGAAGCACGGATGAGGACCAATGACATGAATCCCTGACATCTCGATGACTCTATATGTAATAGCAAAAAAGGCATGTGCTAAAGCATGCCGTTCACGCAGTGAACGGCCGTTTAGCTCATGCCTAGTCGGACTAGTAACACGCTGCTTGCATTGTAAATGTCACCGTTAATTTACCATGATCACATACGAAATGCAAGCGTTACCAAGCGCTGTTACCAAATTGGCACACTCGACAAGCACAAAAATTAGGTTTTTATAGGAGATCCCTTCCTACTCCTCCATGACAACGGCTTTGGTGACATTCATCTCGGCATATCGAGCCATGGCGCCAGGCAGTTCGTCCATGCGGAAGCGATGGCTAATCAGCGGTTCAATGCGTACGATATGCCGCGCGAGCAAAGCGATTGCCTCCTCGTGCGTGTACGGATTGATGAACGATCCCATAATGTGCAGCTCCTTACTGAACACATCGAATGGCGACAGGCTCGCCCGCGCTTCTGGAGAAGCGACGCCGAAGAGCAGGACTTGGCCGCCCTTGCGGGCCGCCTCCAAGGCAAGCTCCACCGATTCCGGGCGGCCAGCGCACTCGATCACGACATCGGCTGTGCTGCGCATCCCATCCGCTACGCCTGCCTCCAGCGGCGAAACGACGGCTTCGGCGCCCAGTTCCCGCAATAGGGTGTGCTTGTGTGCGGCCGGCTCGCATACGGTAATGTGCGTGACGCCGGCAGCCATGACGAGCTGTAGGAACAACTGGCCGATGAAGCCGCCTCCGATAATCAGCACATGCTGATTCGCGCGCAGCTCCAACTTCTTGAATCCGTGTAGCACGCAGCCAAGCGGCTCGGCCATCGCCCCCTCGACCCAGCTTACCTGGTCGGGCAGCTTGTAGCAGTTGGCCGCCGGCACAACGCAGTATTCGCCCATTCCGCCGTCCCTCGTCACCCCAACGGCCTGCAGCCGATCGCATAAGTGAGCGCGACCGCTGCGGCAATATTCACATGACCCGCAATACATATTCGGATCGACGGACACCCGGTCGCCCGGTCGCAGATCAATGACCGCCTCCCCCACGGAGACGACGATGCCGGCCAGCTCATGGCCAAGCACGAGCGGCGGCTTCACCTCCGCCGATCCCGGATAGCCGTGATAAATATGCTGGTCTGTGCCGCAAATGCCGCAGCAGACAACGCGCAGCCGAACCTCATCCTTGCCGGGCGCGCGGTCGATCCATTCCATGACCTCCATCATTTTGGTTCCGCGTAGAACTGCCGCTTTCATGATTCTCATCCCTTTTCCCGTATGATTGTTCTCCCTCACTATGCCGCTTAGAGCGTCCTGTCTCCGTCACCGTTCACGGCTTCCGGGCGAATTCAGCGCGGTGACGCGCAGCGTCGCCCACGGAATCGGCTTGCCTTCCGATTGTGAGATCCGAATCTCCTTCGCTCGCCCAGGCAGCAGATCGAAGAAGTTGTCGGTCACCGCAATCCACGCTTCATCCAGCTCAATCTTGACCATGCGGGCCACCCGGTCCGTCTCGATCCGGATCACGCCGGCCTCCTCATCCACACCGATCTGCAGTTGTGCCGGCTCGAAGCGCATCTCCTTATAGTCGCGCAAGTACACATAATTATCTTCCGCGAGGCCGCTTCGGGACGAGATGACGCATACCACCTCCGCCGGATTCGCTCCGTTCGTTAGTTCCGCTTCGGACAACACATCCAATTCCCTTTTGCCATTCGGATCCAGGCCTATCTCATACTCGCGCTCATACAGCCTCGTTCCATCCATCCGGTACACGGCCAGCCGGATCTGGTCTTCGTAAGGCACCAGCCGGTCATTGAGCGCCCACAGATGCAGTGCCCGGCCCGCATCGTGATCCGCCGTCAGCAGCACCGGCGCAAAGAACTTCCGCGCGTAATGATATGCCGCCTTCGGCAGCCCGTAGTAGTCGATAACCGACCAACTCGTGCCCGGCCAGCAGTCGTTCATCTGCCAGAACAATGCGCCGCTCGTATCCGGCTTGCGGCGGCGGTAATGTTCAATGCCGTATTTCAGCCCTTCGGCCTGCGTCAGCATGGAATAATTGATGTACTCTTCCAGATTTGAAGGGGCCCCGGTATAGCCTTCCATCAGCAGAATGCCCTTCGGATGATGGATATCCTTGTTGCGATACATCATCTCGTCGCTGCCCCAACAGAATTGGCTCTCCGGGATGTTGCGCTGCAGCGTGTAGCGGTTCGAAGAGGCATGCATGCCGAATTCGCTGGCAAACTTCGTCGTATCGCCTTTGAATTTTTTGAACGACAACCCTTCGACGCTATAGTCCTGCAACTGCGGCTCGCCGAAGACCCGCGGCTCGATATTGCCATGCCATACCTGCCAATTATGAGTGTCTCCAACCTCACGCGAATTGTGATCGTTGCCCCCATATGGCGAGCTCGGCCAGAACCTGCGCGTCGGGTCAAGCGCCTCCAGCAAGGCCGGCATCAGCTCGTGGTAAATTTTCTCCCCATAGAACGGATGCGGGATGTCTCCGCTCGAGTACAGCGCTTCATACAGCCAGTCGTTCTCGTTATTTCCGCACCAGAGAGCGAGGCAAGTCCGGCTCCGCAACCGCTTGACGACCTGCTCGATCTCCCGGCGGACATTATCCATGAAGTTGCGGTTGTAGTCCGGATAGAGGGCGCAGGCGAACATGAAGTCCTGCCAGACAAGCAGCCCGAGCCGGTCACACTCCTCATAAAAAATATCCCGCTCATAGATGCCGCCGCCCCAAACGCGCAGCATGTTCATATTGGCTTCCTGCGCCAGGCGGATGTACCGCGAATAACGTTCATCCGGCACCGCCGCAATAAAGCTGTCGATCGGAATCCAGTTCGCGCCCTTCGCGAACAGCTTTACTCCGTTGAGCACGAACGTGAACGCGTGCTGCCCTTCCTCGTCATGCAGCATCAATTCCAGCGTTCGGATGCCGAAGCGCTGCTGCCACTCATCTACGGCGTCACCTTCGCTCCGCAGCGTTACTTCCAGCCTGTATAAGTAGGGCTCGCCCAGATCATGCGTCCACCAGAGGGACGGATTCGGCACCTTGAGACGTACGCTGCCAGACAGGCCATGCGTGCAGATCGCGCCGTCCTGCAAGAAGCCCGTGCTATGATTGAGCGGGAACGTCATCTCTGCCACCCGCCGGCCTTCGGCATCCAGCAGCGCCGCTTCCGCGATGCAGGTGTCGCTGCGGTCGAACACCCGGGCCTCGACAGCCACCTCGACCATCGCCTCGCCGTCCTTCACCTCAACTGTATGAGCGAATACATGATCCACATACGCACGGCTCCGCTTCACCAGATGGACATCCTTCCAGATGCCTGCGCAGACGAGCCGCGGCCCCCAGTCCCAGCCATAGTGGCTTTGCGCCTTGCGCGTCCATATCCTTTTTTTGCTGAAGCCGGACCAATAATATTGCATCTGACTTTGCGCGTGCAGGTGAACGGGATCAAGCTTGACCGCGAGGACGTTTTTGCCCTGATTCAGTTCCCGCGTCACCTCGAACGAATGGCTAATGAACATATTGTCCGTCGAACCCAGTTCCACCCCGTTCAAATACACGGTCGCGAACGTATCGAGTCCTTCAAACACAAGCTCCATCCGCTCTATGTCCTCCTGCTGCCCGTCCCAATCAAACGTCGTGCGGTACCACCATACCTTCTCCTCGACCCAGCGGCATGTCTGATCGTTATGCCCATAGAACGGATCCTCGATCATCCCCTTCTCGATCAGCGTCGTATGCACATCTCCCGGCACCTTCGTCGTCATCCAGAAATAATCGATATAGTCGGGGGAAGCCACCTCCAAATCGCGCGCCTCCCCGACATTGAACTCGCGCAGCTTCCAATTCTCATTCAGTTTCATAACGCGCTCCTATCCTGAAGACGCCAAGACCTTCCGGCCTTGGCGTCTCCCTGTCACTAGTGCTTTCTATTCGTCTATATAGGTCAAGCTTTCTAAAATTTCCTTGAGACTAAGTTCCGCGCAGGCCATCGATGTATCCGCGACACCATAGTACATTTTGACCGTATCGCCCTCCACGATGGCGCCGCAAGAAAAGACGACATCGCCAAAAAAGCCGTTTTTCTCGTAATCCGCTTCCGGCTCCATCACCGGCCGATCGGAGCGGGCGATCACCTTCGTTGGGTCATTCAAGTCCAACAGCACGGCTCCCATGCAGTAGCGGTGCTCCTTCGTCGCCCCATGGTACAGCTCCAGCCATCCCTTCTCCGTCTTGAACGGCACGGCTCCGCCGCCCATGCGCCCGCTGTCCCACATGCCTGGGCGTAAGCCAAGCAAATGCTGATGATTGCCCCAATAGAGCAAATTATCGGATTCGGCGATCCATATTTCCGGATTACCGATGCTTTTCGTCGTCGGACGATGCAGCGCGTAATATTTACCGTTAATTTTTTCTGGGAAAATAAGAACGTCCTTATTATCGGGGCTAAAAATCATCCCGTGATGCGTCACATTCACAAAATCCTTTGTCGATACCATCGACTCCCCGACGCCGACCGGAGATACGGCCGAGAAATAAATGTAATACGTATCGCCGATCTGCGTGACGCGCGGATCTTCGATGCCGAACGTCTCCAATTCCGTCGACGGATAGACGAAGGGGGCATCATCTATCGTGAAGCGGTGTCCGTCTTTGCTGCGCGCAATGCGGATATAGGAGATGGAAGTCAAATATTCGAATGTCGCGCTTTGCGACTTATTGCGAATGACGCGCGGATCGGAGAAATCGTAGCGTTCGTCGTCCATGCGAAGCTCAATGATATCCAACTTCTTCGCCTCCGGGTTGAACACAGGTGCCTTCACGATGTTCGGGTCGGTGCTGATCGGACGCTCGGCTACGCGGAGCAGCAGCAGCACTTCGCCGTTATAAGTCGCGACGCCCGCATTGAACGCACCGATCACCTCGAAGTCGGGGCGATGCGGCTTAACGTCGGCTGGAGTAATAAGCGGATTTTCTTCATAACGATAAATATTCATGCTGTAGACACCTCACGCTATAAAATAATGTCTGCCATTATGCCTGTTCGAACTTCAAGAATGGATCGGCAATCGTCAAGCGATGCGCCTCTGCATCGCTTATGCCCGCATACAACACCGCCGTCCCGTCGTCGTTGCGCACGAGACCGCCGCTGAATACGACGTCCACGAGGTCGGAACGCTTCGTTGCGCCCGGCAAGAAGCGTTCCCGCACGGCGATGAGCTCGATAGGGGTGTGCTCGCCGGTAGCCGGATCAACCGCAAACGCCATCGGATAATAGTGGCGATCACCTTGGTCGTCGAAGCACGCGATATGTCCTAGCACGCCGATGCGGCCATTGCTTAGTACATGCGCTTCATTCGCGCCTCCCCATTCCTCGTCGATGAATTGCCCTTCCAAGAGCGGGGTATTCTCAACAAGCTCAATTGATAAGTCTTCCAACCGCTCCACGCGGATATATCCGATTTTGCCGCGGCCGCCCTTCTCTCCCTGCGGACGGGTAAATACGCCGATGCTTCCGTCCAGAAGCTCGACCAACCGCAGATCCTTCATGCCGTCCGGACCGGTGAATAACGGCTTCAGATCAGCGATGTGCTTCCCTTTGTAGAACACCGTGCGCCACATCAGTGCGTTCGCCTGTGTCGGATGCGGATAAATCTGCACGCCGCCGAGCACAAGCTCGCCTCCGATCCGGGTCTGGAACGGATCCTGCAGTTCGAACGTCGGCGCGCCTTCCCGCGGCACCCATTCCCCGTTCCGTTCGACGAAGAAATAAACCTCCGAATGCTCGCTGTCACGCGATTCGACGCGTCCAGCGATGACCGGCTCCCCCTCATCTTCGAACGGAGCGGTAATATTATATACATCCTTGCTGCCGACGCCGGTAAAATTCAACTTCTCCGCGTGCGCCGCCAACGGGTTGCGCATCATATATTGCTCCAGCAGTGTCGCGCATGTGATTGCGCTGCCTTGGTTCCCTGTCATGTATGGCACGTCTCCTTCACTGATGAGTTCTCGCTGATCCAAATGGCCGCTTCCTGCGGATCAAGGGTAAATGGTTCATGGGCACCGCCTGGCTCCCGTCGGCTGGACAAGGCGAGGCGGAACGAATCGGCCAGCAGGCTGCCAACGGTCAGCGCGTGCGGCTCCAGCCCGAAGTTCAACGCCACCAACGCCTCTTCGTCGGCGGCCCGCTTCCTATAGAGAAGCACATCCCCCTGGCGCTCCAGCCGCACATAATCGCCGCTGTGCAGCGACGGATGTCTGCGCCGAAGCGCGATAAGCTTCTGGTAGAACAGATAGATCGAATCCGGTTCCTGCTGCTGCGCTTGCACATTCAGCACTTCATGCCGCGGGCCCATGCCGATCCACGGGGACGCATCCGAGAAGCCTCCGTAGGTCTCGCCCGTCCACTGCATCGGCGTCCGTGAGTTATCCCGGCTCTTCTCCAACGCCTTCTTAAGCGCTTCCTCCGGTGCCGCACCTTCGCCCAGCGCGATCCGGTAGGCCGTCAGCCCCTGCACGTCGCGCATGTCATCGACTGTCTCGGCCACGAAGTCACGCATTCCGATCTCTTCGCCGTAATACAGGAACGGCACGCCCTTCGCAGTCAGTGTCAGGGCGGCGATCAGCTTCGCCCGCCGCTCCTCCAGCTCGGCATTTCCTTCCCCGAAGCGGGAAATATGACGCCGCATGTCGTGGCTGCTGAAGAACAGTGTCGGAAGCTGGTCGGGGGCATGCGCCTCCTCCATCTTCTTCAATTCCTCATAGAGGCGTTCGAGCGAGAACGTCTCCTGGCTGCCAAGATTGAAGTTGAATACGACATCCAGCAGGCCCGTGCCGCTATAGCGGCGCAGCACGTCCATATCCTCGGAGCCGACCTCGCCAACCATGAATGTTCCCTTCCGTGCATGCGCGTGGGCGGATAGCTCCGCGATCGCATCCAAAATACCTTCCTGATCCTTGTCATGCACATGCTGCTGCTCGCCCGTCTGTGGATCATACGGGTTGTCAGGGAATGTCTCGGATACTTTCAAGAAATTGATAACATCGAGCCGGAAGCCGTCAATGCCCCGATCCAGCCAAAAGTCTATCACACCCTTCATCGCTGCGCGGACTTCAGGGTGAGTCCAGTTCAAATCGACCTGTTCTTTCGCGAACGCGTGATAGTAATACTGCCCGGTCGCTTTATCGAACTCCCAAGCCGGCCCGCCGAAGAAGGACTCCCAATTGTTCGGCGGTCCGCCGTTCACCGGGTCCTTCCAGATGTACCAGTCACGCTTCGGATGCGAGCGTGACGATCGGGATTCCCGGAACCATGGATGCTCCGACGACGTATGATTCAGTACAAGATCGACGATCACGCGGATATTCCGGGCATGTGCCGCGCGGATGAACGCTTCGAAGTCGTCCATCGTGCCGTAGTCGGGATCGATGGCCGTATAGTCGGCGATATCATACCCGTTGTCCACCTTGGGCGACAGATAGAACGGCGTCAGCCAGATGCCGTTCACGCCCAGCTTGGCGAGCTCATCCAGCTTCGACGCGATGCCGGCGAAATCGCCGATGCCGTCGCTATTGCCGTCGCAGAAGCTCGGCATATAGATTTCATAGAAGACGGCCGATGTCCACCACGATGCTTGCATTCTCACCACTCCTATTGGTTATCCTGTCCATTCCTTATTTGAGGCTGAATTGCATGCCTTCCTTGAATTTTTTGCCGAATATCAGGAACATGATAAGAATCGGTAGTGTCAGCAGCACTGATGCGGCGTATAGCGGACCCGGATAACCGCCGTATGGCCCGAACATTTGCGACAAGAGCACGTTCAGCGTCAACATGTTGTCGCTGCGCACGACAATCATGTCCCATAGCAGCTCCGTCCACCGTTCCATCAGCAGGAACAGGAAGATGACCGTTGTAATGGAGCGCGACATCGGCATCATAATGCGGTACAAAATTTTGAAGTCCGACGCTCCGTCCAACTTCGCCGCTTCGATGAACACCGTGGGGATCGCCTTGAAAAAGTTGGTGTACATGAAGATGGCCCATAAGCTGACCGCTTTCGGAATAATCATTGCCCAGTACGTATCATACAATCCGATCTTCTGCATGATGAGGAAGTTCGGGATGAGCAGAATGATCGCTGGAAAAAACATATGGAACAGGACGAAGTTGTTCACCGTGTCCCGCCCCTTGAAATTCAGCTTCGATAACGCGTACGCCACCATGACGCCAAAGAGCATCATGAACGCCGTCGATGCGACCGAGACGATGACGCTGTTCAAGAACGCGTTCATCCACGGACGCGTAATGCCCGCTTCACCTCCGGTGAACAACCATGCATACGATTTCAGGGTGTAGCTCCCCGGAATAAGCTTGCGGTCGACCTGCGACCAGTCGGCGAACGAGTTCAACACCATGTACAGGTACGGGTATACCATGACCAGAAGCAGGAGCGTCGCCAAAATATAGCGGATCGTCAAGCGAAGCCTGTTGTTTTGTTTAGACCCAACCATTTCGTTTCCCCCACATTTCCAGCAGTTTTCTGATGACGAAGATCGAGATGAACGTGACGACGGACGCCAAAATCGCTACAGCCGAGGCATAGCCGGCCTGCAGGTTTTTGAAGGCCTGATTGTAAATCTCCATCTGCCAGGTGTTCGTCGCGAAGTTCGGACCGCCGCCTGTCAATTGGAATATCTCCGTGAAGATGCCAAAGGTGACGCCGAACGATAAAATCAAGGTCGTATACAGCGCAGGATACAGCAGGGGAAGCGTGATCCTCCAGAAGCGCTGACGATCCGTAACGCCGTCAATCGCCGCCGCTTCATATACTTCCTTATCGATGCTTTCCAGTCCCGACGTCAAGATGAGCGCATAATAACCAGCAAACTTCCATGCGAGAATGAGCCCCACGATACAGAGCGCCCCCAGCGGCGATCCGAGCCAGTTAATATCAAGTCCCAGTGCACTGCGCAAGAAATTGTTCACCGCGCTGTTATAGGACAAAAGGCCCTTTACGATGAGCGAAGCAACGACGCCGGACGACAGATACGGCAGGAAAAAACCGATAAGATACAAGCTGCGGAACTTCGGCAGCCCCTGCACAATTACGGCGACACCAAGCGACATGATCGTGACCAGTGGCACGAACACAAGCATGAATTTGTAAGTGACCCAGAAGGCCGATTGCACCCCTGGAGTGGACAGCGCCTTGATGAAGTTCTTGAACCCGACGAAGTCATACGTCGGCGCAATCAAGTCCCAGTTCGTAAAGGAAAGATAGAACGACCACAGTAACGGACCCAAAAAGAAAACAAGACCATAAATGAGGTAGGGACTGGTAAATAACCAGCCCAACCGATTGTTATTCTTATCGATCATTATTGAAGTTCCCCTTCAATCGCCTTCTTCATATTGTCCCATGCCGTCTGCGGATCAATTTGGCCGAGGACCACTTTGTTGAATGCCTCCTGGCCAATCAGTGTCTGCAGCTCATTGTAGCCGGCATTATCGATGGCCGGAATGCCTAGCGGCACGGACTTGGCGTACAGTTCAAGCTCAGGCGAATTTTCGATGATCGCCTTGAATTCCGGAAGCTCTGCCAGATCGTCGCGCGCCGGCGGCAGATTCGTTCTCTCGAACCATTTCGCATCGTTCTTCGCATCGGAATATACCCACTTGATGAACTCGGCCGCCGCCTCCTGCTGCTCCTTCGGCACGCTGGAGAAGATAACGAGACCTTTCGCGTCGGAGAACGTCTTCGCTTCGTCCGGATTCATGCCGTCCGGAACAGGAGGAAGAGACAGCGTAAACGTCTCGTTATATTTCAACTCAGGGAATTTCTCCGCCCAGGTGTTGAATGTCCATGGACCAATATCCGTAAAAATGCCGAGGCCCGTCTCGAAAGGATCGGTCACGGTCTTCGCCAAAATCCCATTCTCCTTGCGCAGGTTATCGACAAATTCCAACACCTTTACGCCGGCTGCCTCATCTCCGACGAACTGGTCGCCATCAATAAATTTGTTGCCGTCCGATGCGGCATTATAGAGCATGAAGAAGTCGAACCAGCGCTTCCATGCCGTAGGGTCGGCCAGATCCGCACCCTTGCCCCATACGTATTTATCCGGATATTTCGCTTTCAATTTTTTGGCGACATCCAAGACTTCGCTGTAGGTCTTCGGCGGCTCGTTATAACCTAGCTCCTTCAAGATATCGATGCGCCAGCCGAACAGCATCGGATTGGAGTAGACCGGCAGCACGTATTGATTGCCGTCAGCGAACTCCCATGGCTCGATCGTATTGCTCATATTGCGGCCGGATACGATATCATTGAATTGCGGCAGTGTGTTCAACGGAACGAGCGCCTGGCTCTTGGCCAATTGTGCGGCAAATCCCCGGTTGATATTTTCCGAGATGGCCGGAGCGTTGCCCCCGGCAATGGCAGCCTGGATGCTCGCTTCCGAGCTTGGCGATTCCTTGATCGCGCTTACATTGATCTTGACATTCGGATTGACCGCCTCATATTCCTTCGCCATTTCCATCCAGAACGCTTGCTGCGGCGGATTGGGCGCCGCCCAAAAATCGAATGTGACTACCCCGTCTGCCGACTCCTTCGTCGTTCCCCCTGTGCTGCAAGCAGCCAAGAGTGAGAAGACCATCGTAAGTGTGAGCAGAATTGACAGTTTCTTTTTCATGAAAAAAAACCTCCTCCTAATGACATGAATCTGATTCAAGATGACAATATAGATAAGTAACGTTACAAATAAAATGACCAGACGCATTGAAAGCGTTTGTAATCACATTATTAATCAATTATTCCCTGGTGTCAATCCACTTTTACTCAAAACCACGATTTGGATATTTTTAAATACTAAAATCAATTAACTTTACTATTCATATTTGTAACGTTATCATTTTTTGTAATGTTAGTTTTGTAATTCTTTCTTTTCTGGCATAATGACTTTATTAACCGATTTCATTGCGGAAGTTATTTCCGCTTTGGTTAGTATGCAATGCTTACGTGGTTTTTATTCTGCTACTATCCCCTAGGAAGTACGTACGCAAGCTGGAAAGGAGGTGTTGGTCGCTGATGAAATCAAAAGTAACGATGCAGGATATTGCAGAGCGGCTCCATATTTCCAAAAACTCCGTATCGCAAGCCTTATCGGGCAAGGACGGAGTAAGTAGGGAGACGCGGCAGCTTGTCCTCGAGACAGCGAAGCAAATGGGATATACCTACCCCTCCGCAAGGAAAAAGAAAGCATCCGAACCATCCGGAAATATCGCCTTAATTGCCTCGGATTTCGCGTTCGCGCAAAAGAGCTTTTTCGGGGAAATCTATTTGAGTGTAGAGCAAGAAACGAGAAGACGCGGCAAGCACCTGCTTATCCAATCCATCAACCGGGAATCGGAGCTTGAACAGGCCTTGCCCTCTTTCTTGGACAATCAAGACGTGGACGGGATTCTAATTCTGTCCCACCTAAGCACGGCCTTCACGAAGGCGGTTATCGACACCGGAATACCAACCGTACTCATCGACCACCATCATCCGGCCATTCATGCCGATTGCATCTTGACGAACAATCGCTTCAGTGCGTATGAGGCCGTTCAGCATCTGTACGATCTGGGACACCGCCGTGTCGGGTATATCGGCAATATTGATTTCTCGCCAAGTTATTATGAACGGCTGGAAGGATTCCGGCTCGCGCTGAGCGATATGGGGCTCACGGCCCGCTCGGAATGGATCGTGACCGCTGCCACGGAGCAGGCGGATGATGTCATGGATACGATGAAAGCGATGAGTGCTCAACCGACAGCCTGGTTCTGCGTGAACGACGGACTCGGGTTCCTTGTCAATTCCACGCTGCATCAACTTGGGTTCCATGTGCCGGATGACATATCGGTATGCAGCTTCGATAACGGGCAACTATCCCGCTTGGCAACGCCAATGACGACAACAATGGCCATTGATTTGAATCTGTTCGGCCGCAAAGCCGTCGAGCAGTTGTTCTGGCGCATGGAGCATAAGGATGAACCGTTCATTGAGCTGCAGCTACCTACCAAAATCATCGTACGCGCATCTACGGCTCCGCCACGGAAGTAAGAACGGCAGCCAATCATGCAATATGAAGCAAAAAGGTCGAGTAGGGAACAAGGGTGTCCCTAACTCGACCTTTTTTCGAATCTAACGGTCATCCCGTAAAAACTACTTTTGGGATAGCTTCACTCCGATTCGGTTATTGCTGGTTCAGCGCCTGCATCCCTAGCGCCAGCGCTCCGGTAATTCCCGCACGGTCCTGCAGGCCCGGCGGCACGATATAGCCGCTATCCGTATCCAATACGGCCGGATGCTGCACATAGCCGTTCAGCAGCCGCTTCACTTCCTCGCGAATGCGCGGGAATAGATGAAGCTGCTGCGATACCCCGCCGCCCAGAATGATCTTCTCCGGGGACAGGGTCAAAATATAATTCATCAACGCCTGAGCCAGATAATACGTCTGGAGCTCCCAAGCCTTGTGGTCTTCGCCTAATTCATAGGCCTTGACACCCCAGCGGGTTTCAATCGCCGGTCCGGCTGCCAAGCCTTCCAGACAATCCTGATGGTACGGGCACTTGCCCACATACGTATCCTCCGGATGGCGCTTCACGAAAATATGCCCCATCTCTGGATGAGTCAGCCCGTGAACGAGCTTGCCTTCCGCGACCGCCCCTGCCCCGATGCCGGTACCGACTGTAATATAGAGGCAGCTGCTCAGCCCCTTCGCCGCCCCGTAGGTCGCTTCGCCCAGCGCGGCTCCATTCACGTCCGTATCGAAGCCGATCGGAACATGAATATGGCGCTTCAAATGGCCCACGACGTCATACCCGCTCCAATGTGGCTTCGGCGTCTTCGCAATATGGCCATAAGTGGCACTCGCTGGATTCAGATCTACCGGTCCGAACGAACCGAAGCCGATGGCGTCGACTCCCTTATCCTTAAAAAACTGCACGGTACGGTCCATCGTCTCTTCCGGCGTTGTCGTAGGGAACGTCTCCGTCTCTCCTACCTGTCCATCCGGCGTGCCGACGGCGACGACAAATTTGGTGCCTCCACCTTCAATCGCTCCTATACGTATCATCACTTTCTCCCTCACCTTCTCCATGCCTGGTACGGCTGCGACCTGTCTGTCTATCGGTGCTGCGCAGCCCGCAGCTGCCGCCTTGCAAGCGGCAGCGCTTCCATCGGTCCCATTATACCATTCGGCCCGACACGTTCCAACACCAATCGAGCCGCTTCTAAGATTATGACACATTTGTCGAATTTTTTACCACCCTCCCCGTTTCCGCCTAAAAATCAGGATGATTAAAGAAATGCGCACTATTTACCGATATACATAGAGGAGTATGTCTGAGGAGGATATTGAAAGTGCCACAATTCGTTCGGCAGCTCAATCGTTGGCTGCTGTTCCTGATATTACTAGCGCTGTGCGCTTTTCCGATACAATCCCTGTTCGCCTCCAAATTCAAAGAGGGCGGGCTGCTCTTCTCATTCGGTGTGCCTACGGACGATATCGTCCTTATGCTGCACAGCAATACCGCCTTCGTCAGCCGTTACCTCGTTCCGATCGATGAGCGGGAGGGCAAGGCATCGCCATACCAGCAGTCCGGCGAGACGCTGGTTCCCGCCCGCTTCCTCGCTTCGAAGCTGGAGGCTGAACTAGCTTATGATGAAGCCACAGGCACGATCACCTTCACCAAGGACGAGGCACGGGTCACCTACCAGCTGAACAAGCCGGAGGTCAAGATTGCGGGTGCCACAACTCCGGTCAAGACGGCTCCGCACGTCAAAAACGGGTTGACGTACGTGCCGCTTCGCCCGGTTAGCGAGGCGTTCGGGCGCAACATTTACGCCCGGGATGGCCTTATCGCACTGTCGAAGCGCGATGACGCGCCGAATGAGACGCAGTGGAATGATTGGCGGAAAGAATTGTCCCAATATATCGACTATGATACGTTCGGACCCTATGGCGTCCAGCTTGGCGAGCGCTTCGAGCGCGTCTTCCGCCGCTGGGAAGACGCAGTCGCTTATGCCCGCCAGGCATCCGGACGGAGGGTAACCTATCGCGGGAAGCAGGTCATGTGGGACCCGGAGAAGCCGTCGCCGAAGTCGTTCCGCTACAACGGGGCGCCGCTCATTCTGCAACTGCCAGAGCTGCCGCGCGGCTGCGAAGTGACTGCCCTGGCTATGCTGCTGAAGACGGCGGATGTCGATGTCGACAAGATGAAGCTCGCCCAGGAAATCCGCAGAGACCCGACGCCGTATAAAAAAGCAGGCGGCAAGGTTTACTTCGGCAATCCGCATAAAGGATTCGTCGGCGACATGTACACCTTAGCCAACCCGGGACTCGGCGTCTATCATGAGCCGATTGCCGAGCTGGCCGAGCGCTACCTGCCGGACCGTATTGCCGACTTGACCGGCACGTCAATCGAGCACCTGCTATGGATTGTCGGGCAGGGCACCCCGGTCTGGGTCATTCACACGACGATGTATGATGAAGTGCCGGATACATATTGGGTGACATGGCAGACCCCGGATGGCCCGGTGCGCGTCACCTACTACGAGCATTCCTTTCTCGTCACCGGCTATGACGAGAAATATGTCTATATCAATGACCCGCTCGGCCGCCGCGATCGCATCGATCGTTCCGCTTTCCAGAGGGGCTGGGAGAAGATGGGGAGCCAAGCCATCACCTATTTGCCGCCGGAAGAGTCTGTAAAATGATTGCGGCTCAACAAGAAAAGCCCGAAGCCTTCCTATCCGTCGCGAGGAAAGCATCGGGCTTCTGTTGGTTATATATTGTACAGTGTCCACTTTTGTCAACGCATTTCTCCCTATCTCCAGGATGAAAAAAGCGATCCCCAGCACAGACACCACTGAGAATCGCTTCCGCTTCATCCGTCAAGGAGCCAAGTTCAATGTAAAATTGATCGCCGTTCTCCTTCAGCGTACGTATGCCGCTCTCTTCGTACAGTCCTTCTTCCACAATGCCAATCTCCTCACCATTCATATAGGTTTCGGTTCTCACCGAGTAGATCGTCTTCTTTCCCGCCTCTTTATCTTGGGACAGCGTCAGTACGATATGCGCCGGATCGGCATATTCCTGCACCTCATATTTCACTGGTTTATGGAACTCCAGGACAAAGCGATAAATGGAGTCGTCAAGCGTAACAACATGGTAAGCATCGGCTACCAAATCACTTTTTTTCAGCTCGTCAAAACTTTGCTCCTCGAGATAGCGGAACCATTTTCCAAATCGTTTATCCATTTGTTGCTCTCTCCCTTTATTTTCCTTCAAATATTGATTTGCCCGTTCCATAGCCGCCCGTATAACGGAGTCCAACTCAGCCGGGATTTTTATTTTTTCATACTCCTGCCGAAGATCATTCAATCGATTATTCAAGTCCCTCACCCTCCTCCAAATCGATTTTCAGCTTTTGCAATCCCCGATAAAGCCTTGACTTCACTGTACTGATAGGCAATTTCATCGGCAGCTATCAAAAAACGGAGCCCGCATCAACGCGGAACTCCGTTCACATCTATCAATTAGGACTCGTCGGCGCCTCGATCTGCGCATAATCCAGGAAGGCCTGTGCGAAATCAACGTTTCAGCGCCACCGTATCGGTCACGCCGCCTGGAGCAATCGCACGCGGGTAACGGACGACGAATGGCATGCGCAGCGACTCCTCGTACATGAACCCCTTGTCAATGACATCGGTTACATAACCTTCAATGCGGCAGCTTCCATTCGCCAACAATAGCCGCCTGGTATCCGTGCTCTGAAGCAGCTTCGGGAACGTCTGTTGTCTTCCGTCGATATGAGGCGTCACGTTGATGCGGCTGCCGTATCAGCTTATCGCATGGGAAGCATGGTCATCTGACATCACAAATAAAATGTTCGGTCTTCAGTATGATACGGACGTCATCGTTGTCCACTCCTTCGGTGAGCGAAGGCGGCTCCTGCCCCGACAATCCATCTTTCATAACGTTAAGGTGGCGGAGAACCCTGTGGTGCAACAGCACAGGGCCCCCATCATGTAATCATGAATCCTTCAGCTTATCTTCCTTCACTCGCTTCAAATACTCATCGTACCGGCTGTCGATTTCCTTCGCCATGCTTCGATACTGCTTCGTCTCCTCGATAATCGGGTCGAGGGCTGTCTGGATCCGGATCTCGGTGCGGGGCGGAAGGCGTCTTCGCACTGCTTCCTCCTGCTCCTCCATCTCCATGTCTCCTTCGGTCAAATATTCGCTTAGCCGGGCTTCCAGCCGCCGGCGATCTTCTGATTCGGGCATGAGCGCTCCCCCTCCTTCATACCGTAGTATACCCAATCGCTGGGCTCGCCCCGTATCAGATGCAGCTCGGAGTGCGGCCACAGCCGCCGGGTTCGCAGGTTCGCGGGAAGAAGCCGGGTTGTTACCCTTGCGCTCCCGCCGCCTCCAACGCTCCGATGAAGGCGTCATGGATAGCACCGTTGCTCGCGACGATATCGCGCATGCCCAGATGATACGGCTGTCCGTGCGTGTCAGTAATCTGTCCGCCGGATTCGCGAATGAGCAGACTGCCTGCCGCCAAATCCCATGCATTGAGATTCAGCTCCCAGAATCCGGTCAGCCTCCCGGTCGCGACATAAGCCATGTGCAGCGCGGCCGAACCCGCCGCGCGGATATTGCGCACCTGCAGCGCCAGCGCCTGAATACCCGCCAGATTGGCCGGCAAGGCGCGGGTATGATCGGTCGGGAATCCGGTCGCAATCAAGCTGTCGGACAATTCCTTCTCCGGCGCGACCTGCATGCGGCGGCCGTGCACATAGGCGCCTTTGCCTTTCTCCGCGACGAACAGCTCATCGCGCACCGGGTCATAGACGACGCCGACGATGACCTCGCCCTGATGGGCCAGCGCGATCGACACGGAATAGAACGGGAAGCCGTGGACGTAGTTCGTCGTGCCGTCCAGTGGATCAATAACCCATACATATTCCTCATTCTTCACCTGTTCCCAGGCTTGCCTGGAAGCGTCGTTTCCCGACTCCACCCCTTCTTCGCCCAGAATGGCATGGTCCGGAAAATGCGTCAATATCAGCTTGCGGATCATTTGCTCCGCGCCTTTGTCCACTTCCGTAACAAGGTCGTGCATGGATGACTTTATATGAAGCGACTTGAACTGCCCAAGCTTGCTCTTGATCCATTCGCCCGCCTTCGCCGCGCAATTCACCGCTACCACGGTGTGGCTCTTGCTCGATACGACGTATGGAGCTTTTTCATTCGTATTCAAAACAATCACGCTACTTTCTGTAAAAAATGGAACGGACTATTATTTTCTATTCTACGTTACTGCAACAACCAGGTTTCATTGATTTTTGACTGGCCTGGCCTTCACATCGTGAGTCTCGTTCCTGCCTATATACTGGAAGATACAGAAAAACCGCCTGGAGGAACTGGCCTCCCGTAAGGCGGGCGCCTGCTGCAGCGTCTCGTCCTATCGTCTTATACTCCGATAATATGGAAACCGCCGTCTACATAGATTACTTCTCCCGTGATGCCCCGCGACAGATGGCTCATCAGAAACATCGCGGTATCACCCACCTCTGCGGCGTCCGTTGTGCGGCGGAGCGGCGCTTTCTCCTCTACTTCCTTGAGGATGGAGTTGAAATCGCCGATGCCCTTCGCAGCCAAGGTGCGGATCGGTCCGGCCGAGACAGCGTTGACGCGAATGTTATGTTGTCCGAGATCGTTCGCCAAGTAGCGAACCGACGCCTCGAGCGCTGCCTTCGCCACGCCCATGACATTGTAATTCTTCATTGCGCGCTCAGCACCCAGATACGTCATCGTCATGATGCTGCCCCCTTCCGTCATCAGTGGATGCAGGCGCTGAGACACCGCGACAAGCGAGTAAGCGCTGATGTCATGCGCCAAGGCATAGCCTGCGCGGGATGTGTCCACATACATCCCTTGCAGTTCCTCCGTCTTCGCGAAGGCAATGCTGTGCACAAGTCCGTGCAGCGTGCCGAATTCTTCCCTAAGCCGGCTTGCCAGCGCATCAATATCTTCATCGACTGTCACGTTGCAAGGGAGAATGATAGAATTCGGAATCGTCTCCGCCAGCTTGCGCACGCGGCCCTCTACCCGGTCGCTCTCATATGTAAATGCCAATCTTGCCCCTTGAGCGGCCAAAGACTGTGCAATCGCCCAGGCGATGCTACGATCGTTCGCTACGCCCATGACGACGATATGTTTACCTGCCAATAATTGAGTCATTGCTTCAACCTTCCTCCTCTCGCCCACTCGCTTCATCGCGCATCATAGCCGCGAACAAGCGGTAAACGTTCTGTGTCCAACGTATCGTATTTTCACCATATTTTCAAGTGGAAGTCCATGATGGAGCGATTCGGACGTTGGCCTGATCCGCGATCGCAACCCCTTCTTCCCCGCAAGCGGCCAGATCGTCCATCAGCTTGAACAGCGCCTTGTCCTTGTGCTTCGCCTCAATCATCACGTCCAGCCGTTCGGTGTGGGCGGCTGCAATCCGCAAAAAATGAAGCAGCGGCACAACATCGACATCGTCGGCATGGCCGCGAGGATCCTTCTCGCTCTTCGGGCTGGAGACGTGAATCTTCGGCGGGAGCGGATCGTCCGGCGGGGCGTCGGCCTGGGCATACGGCGTCTCCCAGGTCCTAGCGATGCGGGGCCATAGCGCTTCCAGCGGTTCGCCTTCATTGTTGACCTGATGATGATGGATATCGAGCGCCATCGGCAGTCCGAGCCGCTCACAGACGGCCAACGTCTCCGCAGCCGTGAACGTCTTGTCGTCATTCTCCAGCGTCAGACGCTGCAGCAGCACTTCCGGCAGCTCCCTCGCGTGGCGGACGAACCGTTCCCCAGCCGCTCGCTTGTTGCCGTAGGCGCCACCGATATGGATATTGTTCTTCGCCCGCGCGTCGAGCCCCATTGCCCGCAGCATCCGAAGATGGTAGTTCAGATTGCGCTTCGAGCTCTCCAGCACTTCCTTCCGCGCTGTGCTAAGCACAGTGAAGTGATCGGGGTGGAACGACAGGCGCATGTCGTGCCTCCTCGCATATTCCCCGATAGCCGCGAAATCGTCCTCCAGCGCCGGGAACGGATCCCAATCGGCCAGCGCCTCGTGGGTCGCCAGCGGAATCAGCTTCGAGGACAGACGGTACAGCCGGATGTCATGTGCGCGGTTATGCTTCAGCAGCCGGAGGGTACTATGCAGATTCTCTGCCGCAATCCGCTCCAGCTTGTGCAGCGCTGCCTCGCGATCGGGTAGCTCCCGGAAGCGCTTATATGTCATCGTGCGTGACGTGGAAGCGTTCGACACCATCATCGACATGGCCACGTACCCGAATCGGACAAGCATGGAATCAGACTCCTTTTCCTCTGCGACGCATACTGCGCGCAGGAGTTCCTATTCCTATAATGTCCAATTTACCCAAATGGAACCATAGCGGCGCTCCGCTGACTTCTTTCTCCCCCCCAGATCAAAAAGTAGGAAGAAGTGGTTATTTTCTATGACTCGAAGGGGTTTCTAAAACAGAAAAAGGAGCCCCGCCAACACAATATTAGCAGAGCTCTTTTTTCAGCACGCTGTGGAACGACTCGGTACAAGCGTTATCGTAGCCATTGCCCTTACGGATCATGCTGCCCATCATGCCGTAATGTCGCAGCCTCGCTTGATCGTCGGAGGACGCATACGGGATGCCACGATCGGAAGGCGATGAACCGTCCCGCCTCCCGGGCCTCGCGAATCCAGCAGTCTATACTGTCCGGCCATTCCTTCACAATGCGAGTCTGCTCCTCCTTTCCACCCGATAGGAGATAAGGCTCGACGTCGAAATGGACGCCGCTGAACCGCTCCCTCTCCGGGACGACCGCATGGGCCGCATTGTAATCGCGGAGCCAGGTCGCCCGCGTATTCTCCGTTCCGGCCGAGCTGACAGCAGAGGAACGGCAGCCAAGCAGCAGAGCAGCACGGCTACCTTCAGCTCGTGCTGCCCGTTAACCGACCGCCTTCCTTGCTCCGACGGAACGGCCACAGACACGGTTTAGACCTGAACAACCCGATCCCACTCGCCCTGAATTTGCTGCACCGAATTGCCCAGCTTAAAAATATTCGGCCGCTCGATGGCCTGAAAGGCGTTGCGGGTGTCCAGAATCGGAATGCTCAGATCCGCCAGTTGTTCATAGTCCAACGACTGGTGATTCGTAATCAGCACCATGCAGTCATACGTCGGGAAGTCAGTCAGACTATAGTCGATGGTGCATACCTTTTTGCCCGACTTGCTGACGAAGTGAGTGGCGTGGGGATCGTAGTAAGCAACATTGGCGCCACTCGCCCCGAACAGCTCGTACACTTCCAGTCCCGGCGATTCCCGCAGATCGTCGATGTCGGGCTTGTACGCCATCCCGAGGATAAGAATTCTGGATTGATTGAGCGATTTGGCGCTCTGGTTCAAAATCCATCCGGTCTTCTCCACGACATAGTACGGCATGTTCGCATTGATCGATTGGGCGATATCGATAAATTTGCTGTAGAAGCGGAAGCCCTTCGCCTTCCAGGACAGATACATCGGATCAAGCGGGATGCAGTGGCCGCCAATGCCCGGTCCCGGGTAAAACGGCATGAATCCGAACGGCTTCGTCGAAGCGGCCTCGATGACTTCCCAGATGTCGATGCTCATCCGGTCGCACATCATCGCCATCTCGTTGATGAACGCAATATTGACGCTGCGGAATGTGTTCTCCAGCAGCTTGGACATTTCGGCCACCTTCGTGGACGAGACCGGCACAACCTTCATGACGACACGGCTATAAAGGGCGGAACCCAGCTCCAAGCAGGTCGGGGTGGCGCCGCCAATGACCTTCGGCGTATTGAACGTATTGTATTTTGTGTTGGAAGGATCAACACGCTCCGGCGAGAAGCAGAGGAAGAAGTCCTCTCCCGCGCGGTAACCCCGCTTCTCGATCTCCCGTTGAATGAGTTCCTCCGTCGTCCCCGGATAGGTCGTGCTCTCCAGCGTAATGAGGCTCCCCTTTTTCATATACTGCTTCAATTGGTCCACGACCTGCGTAATGTACGACGTGTCCGGATCCTGATTCTCGCTCAGCGGCGTCGGCACGCAAATGCTGACCGCATCCATCTCGCGAATATGCTCGTACTCGTTCGTAACCATGAACCGTCCCGTATCCATACATTGTTGCAGCGTCTTATCGCTGACGTCCTTAATGTAGGAGTTCCCTTGGCGGATGCTGGCGATCTTGGACGGATTCAGGTCCATTCCAATGACGCGGAACCCTTGTTTGCACATCTCCACCGCGAGCGGCAGACCGACATAGCCAAGACCGATGACTCCGACGACTGATGATTGATGTTCGATGTTATGTTTCAAATTGGCGGCATACATGTTCACAGGCTTCACCTTCCATAGAAGAATTAGGTTCATAGAGGTTGCTCCCAAGGACCGCTTACCGGCCTCTTGGAACGCGAATGAACTAAATCTATTCAAAAACAGCTTCTGATTCTGGCAACCAAGTCCGACGGCGAGAACGGCTTCGTAATATAATCGCTGACGCCTTGCTGAAAGCAGTGCTCGATTGTACTTCCCACGCGCTGCTCCGACAGAATGACGATTTTGGGCTCCTTGACCAGGTCCATCTTCTGAATCTGGGAAATGAACGGCAGTCCGCTCAATCCGTACAGATTCAGCTCGGTGATGATCAGCTCGTAGCCTTCCTTCCGGATCATGTCCAAAGCGGTTATCGCATCGGTTGCCGCATGCACCTCACAGCCCTGGAGCTTGAACTGAATCTGCAGGAATTCGCGCACGCTGTCGTCATGGTCGACGATGAGAATTTTCTTCGCAACAGACGCCTCTTTGACGGACGATGCAGCTTCCGGTTTCATTACCGTGTTCAGCATTTTCGGAAATACCACCTTTCCCAACGGTTATCGTCAAGCCGATTTGGTCGGCTTGCTGTCCTCTTGCCAGCTCTGACGGGTCATGGCCCCCCACGAGTTGTTGTTCTGGAAATATTGAATATGGCCTTGAATCCGCCATAGACCTCCCAACTGGCGATAGCCGAAGAACACGAGCACGCTGAACGCAAGCATGCGCAGCAGGTCGCTAATCCGCGGATATCGCTTGAAGGTAATTTATTCCAGCAATAGTGAGCCTATGGCAAGCAGCATGCCGAACAAGAAATTTATGAGCATGAAGCTAAGCACGATCGGCCACTGCGTCATGTCCATCAAGGTATAGCCGATAAGGGCAAGCAAGCCCGTGACTTTGACATACGGATTCAACGCCTCGAACAAAATCGTATACGGCATCGACAGCAAGCCGAATACTTTGTACTTCGGGCGAAACGCCATGTCGTAGTTCTCAACCATATTTTTCAGATTGCCGCGTGCCCAACGCTTCCGCTGATTGGACAAAATATGATACGTATCCGGCGCCTGTGTCCAGCAGACCGCTTCTGGGCAAAACGCGATACGGTACGGCAGTTTATGTTCCAGCATATAGCGGTGCAGCTTGATAATGATGTTCATGTCCTCACCCGGATACCCTTTGCGGTACCATGTTGTTCTTCTGTGATAATGTCATCCCATAACGGTTCTGAGATAATGTCACTATGGGACAGGAGACAATCACATTGAGCAGACAAGAGATGAA
>NZ_BALG01000073.1 GCF_000315235.1 Paenibacillus popilliae ATCC 14706
ACTCTGCCTTCCAGAATTTGAAATATTTAGCTTCGATTCGAAACGTAATGTCGGAGGCAGACATCAAGGATGTATTAAGAACGGTTGATCTGGATCCGGACAGTAAACAGACCGTAAAAAAGTTTTCCTTAGGGATGAAACAACGGCTGGCGATTGCGCAAGCCATCATGGAATATCCCAAGCTATTAATTTTAGATGAACCGTTTAATGGACTGGATAAAAATGGAGTGGATAAGATGAGAGCCTTGTTGTTGGAGTTAAAACTGAAAGGAACCACGATTTTAGTAACGAGCCACCATCGAGAAGATATTGATATCTTATGTGATTCGGTGTATGAAATCGATCATAAGCAATTGCAGTCGCTTTGATTTGGTATCTCGTTGGGGATTACGATACGATAGCTATCTTGGCGATTGTGTTTCCATACACCGCCAGCTATGTTTCCCAACGGAACCGGAAGTTTCACTATTTTTCCACCATTCTGATCAGACAGCATCCGCCGCCAACGCCTATGGCCGCCCGTACACTTCGCCGGGCGGCCATAGCGTGATTCAGATATATCATGTAACTTGATCTCAGACGCCTTTACTATCATCCAACTAGGTCTCTACACTGTATTGTTCATCCAATGTCAAGAAAGATGGGACCCATAATTTTTTATCATTCTTCCCCTTATCTATATATGTCAATGCTTCGAGTCGCTTCATTCCAAATAACATTTGCGTCCAATTGTTCTGAAACATAACGCAAAGGTACCAAAGTACGCTTATTTACAATCATCGGCGGAACATCGATACCCGATGACAACTGGCCAATAGCCATGCTAAGTGTTTTTCCTTCAAGATTAATCGTAACTTGCTTGGTTGCCTGTTCCCATCCAACATCCGCGCCAAAGGCTTCGGCGATAAAGCGTATCGGAACCATAGTACGGCGGTCGATAATCATCGGAGCCACATCGGACGTTTTGGTTTCACCGTTAACTGTGTACGTATTTTTGTCTATTGTCGTTACCACGCTAACCAACATATCTGAAATCAATATTCCGTATTTGCCCAATTTTGACGTTTTTGCCTCGAACAAATTGTTTGAAATCATCTTGCCGCCAAGTTGATTATATTTTTCTTCATTGAGATAGCGGACTCCTGTTATTTTACTTTTTTGTTCGTCTGAAAGCTCAAAGTCAGTCAAATTGAAATGAATTATTAACGGTGTATTGAGAGCTTCCGGTTTTTTATGATTAGCAACTATGTTAATATCATATGCCTGTACCAGCAGCTTGCTGTTGAGTTTATCAGTTTTTTCAACATCCATTGTTAACGCTGCCGCTGATTGGGCTACATCAATGACCACTTTATCGTCTGATTCAATGTTCATTTCGGCAATATTTTCAGGACTTAAACCTAACGAAACGATTCCCTTCTTTATTGTCAGAGCCTTGTTAGCGTGCTGCACCATCGACAATGTTGAGCCGGATATGGCGATTGAGTTGACGCTATCAGCCATATTAACATCAGGATTTTTTCCCTGGTCCAACTGCTCGATAATCATTGCATCAACATTTGCATCAACATTATTGAACTGTTGATTTGGGAGTTTAGCTCCGTGTCCACTGCCTCCACTGCCGGAATTTCCACCTGTGCCTACATAAGTAAAGCGGGCTTCGAGCGTCCTGTTTGCTGAAGCGGCGAAAGTATACGACGCTCCTGCACCGTTGATTCTCGCACTGCTTTCATACCAACCATCGAAAGAATAACCTCTGTTCGCCCTTGCAGTTAGTGTGACTTGCCCGCCCGATGCATACGAGCCAGAGCCGGTTACTGCGCCGCCCGTTCCTGCTGTAGCCGTGATGGTGTAAGGATTTGTAGAATTTTTTAAAGTAAATTTTGCAAGTAAAGTTACATCAGATTTCACGATGAAGCGATATTCGGTTGTTGAAGAAACTTTATTATTATCAACATACCAACCTTCAAATTCGTATCCATCGTTTGCGATGGCGCTGATTTGTGCATAGTTTCCAAGTTGACGAACGCCTTGCCCCGTTACTGTTCCATGTTCCTCGTTTTCAGAGAGAACTTCGACCACAAAATAGGCTTCCATTGCCTCGCTACCCGTCAAATCTTCATCGGGTACAATCTCCGTACCATTACATGACAATGAATATCTACTAGAGGAACCGTTCTCCATTCCATTTTCAATATCCGTTATGCCATACGCAGGGATATTCCCCGAGAACATCATCCCTGTTGCAATGGGAACTTCATAATAATTGACTACTCTTGAAACCTCGCCTGCTTCAAAGCAATACTCATTCACAGAGTATGTCATTTCACCGTCATCTGTTGCAGTCAGTCTCACACTAAAATCCGCATCCGCAGGTAGATAGATGAGCTTTTCCCCGTCTTCATTAACAGCGGAGATAATTGTGCTATCTGCAACAGTTTGCGGTTCGTCAGAGATAATTGCAGCAACTAATTCATTACTTTCAGCAGCGTATACTTCAACATCAACAGGGCAATTAACTCTGACAATTCTATAGGATCCCGTCGTTCCAACCCAAAACGCATTGCTAGTGTAATTGGGGTCTCGCGACTGCAGCCACGCAAGACAAAGCTCTGGATAATGAGCGGAGCCGATACCATCAAGGTTACAAGCAAATGTCGCAGTTAATTTGGGGTGGCTTACCACAAATTTAAGTACAATCGAAGCAGGACTTACTACCACACCGTTAATTTGGCTTTTGTTGTACGTGGAAATACCAGCTGCCTCCAAACTTTCCACTGCATATTGTTCAATCTGCCCCACAATACTGCCAAAAGCTAACTTCCCTATCCATGTTGTGGACGCTATGAGCTTTGCCATGTTGAAGGGGCTTGACAGCTTGTCCACAAAAAGTGAGCTAAATTGTTTCCACTGATCATCGTCTGCTCCTAAGATGATGGCCAATGCCTCACGAAGATCGTCCTGAAATTCCTTGACATAATTAGAACGACTTTTAAGCTGATTTTTCGCGATCTTAGTAATTGCAGTATCTAAAAAATCACTTTGATCGACGTTATTTCTAATGTCATTTACAATTTCCACACTTAACGGCGGCAATCCTTTTTTAGCTGCCATTCCAAATTTCCTCATTCGGAAGTTATCAACCGTATACGTTTTAGTTGCCTGCAATGCAAAGAACTGTTGAAGCATTCGTTGCTTATAATTTCCATAATTCATAAAGTCATTGCTTGCTGTTGGCAATATAATATCAACGCCATAACGGGCAAATCTGAACGGAGCAGTAGCGGGTGCAACTTTTGTAACAAGGTCGTTAGGATTTATTATATTAATAATGTTATTGTACAGGGACTTTCCATGAACGTTATCATATAAGGCTCCGGCCGGTGCTTCAAAACAAAACGCATAAAGGTTCTCCGGCGTCAGCGTACAATTGCCCAAATCTGCGCCATCATCCAAAGCACCTGCAACAAGGTTAGCTGTCGCAGCGGCACGGCTAAAACCAGTCAACCAAAGCTTGATATCACCTGTGATGCCTTTATTCTTTATGTATTCTCTTAAAAACGTCAAGACACGTTCTTTGGCAATTTCAAAGCCTTCGTGCTGTCCTGTTTCACCCAATCTGAAATTTCCCGCCCATTCAGCGCCATATCCGCCACCTCTGATTGCTAACGCTATCAACGTATAGTCCTTTTCGTCGACAGTAATCTTCTTGTGGGCAGCAACAGCACCTATAGAATCTCTTTCGGGACGAATTTTGAAATCATCGCTTGCTTCAAACGTGCTTTTTCCAGAAGAATCTTTGAAACCTATATCATCCAAAAGTTTCCTGGCGTTCTTGCTTTTATTCGTGTAATTAACTCCATCCTCATTACTTCCCCACGCCGACAATTCTAGACATAAAGACATTGTGGCAAGACTGTCGTTATACTTCCAGCGTTTATTCGCACTATCCCAAACCGCATATGAACTACTATCAAAGTACTCGTCAGTATAATAGTAAGTCGCGTGATCATCGTAATTTTTCTTCTTGTTTTCTACATCATCTATTGGAGAAGCATAGCGGAATGTTCCAGAGAATGTTGTAATATCCTCTGCGATATCCTCGAAAGCAATCTCCAAATCATCGGGGTTTACGACGTCATGATATCCTACGTTTTGAAGATCGTTCATAAATCTGCGTGCAAACGCTAACTCGCTTCCGTCAAGGTTGTGAAAAAAGCCCAAAGAATAAATATAATACCCTTTCCCTTTAGGAACTGTGTTGTACACGGCGTTAGCAAATTGATACAAATAATGGTCACTGTAGGTATATCTTCCTAAGTAAGTATGTTCCCCCATGTTTGGCAAGCCATCTGACAATAGAAGAATATTCTTGATGGTGCCGGTTTCATTGGCGATAGAACTCAATAGATTGTCAGCCTCTACTAAACCTTGATTGGTATTGGAAATACCGGCCTCATAAATGCCATTTATTGAGGTTTGTAGTGCGGTATAATCAGTAGTAAAATTGCAGACGACAGTTGCATCTGTTCCATATGTGACAACGGCAACATAGTGTTCACCTTCTGCCTTTAGCACATCGTTGCAAAATTTTACCGCCGCTTTTTTTAGCGCATCTAAAGGCTTACCATACATGCTACCAGATCTGTCAAGCACAAGCACAGTGTATATTTTCGTTGTGTCGCTCGTGATAAAAGTTCTTGTCATAGAAGTAGACTCTTTGTTTATAGACAAAGACCCAGGAGGAATGGTCATCATAGAAATGAGATTGCTTGTCGAAGCGCTAATCTCTTCCGGTTGATCCCGCATGTAGACTTCGTTGACTATATTCGCTAACCATTCGGCCCGCAAAAGTTCTAACCCCTCCGTCGAACCTAGCGAATCGGATTCGGTTGCAAGTGCTGAAACCGGTACAATGGATAAAACCATAATTAGAGCCAGAACAACACTTAATACACGTTGTTTCATCTCGAAAACCCCTCCCGTTTGGATTGGTGTTTTGTTATGAATTCGGCCTAATATTCTCGTCCAAAATCGCGCGTATGGAAAATCGAACGATTGGATCGCGATAAGATGGACATGGCCATGAAATTCAGTTGGTTGCGGATCTAAAAATGGTCTCTATAGAACAAGTCGCAGAGATCTATAAAAACCCACGGTTAGAAGTTTTATTTTGGCGCCCATAAAGTCATCTCCCCTGTATCGAAATATCTAGCTGTGAGAGGATAATTTTACGATACCATGAATTTACTCTCAATATAAAATAAAGGTTGTTATAATATGTTTCGATATTATGTTCATTTCTCCCCACGCCATATCACCGACCGGGGAAACGCCAATGGCCGCCCGTACACTTCGTCGGGCGGCCACTGCGTGAGTAAGATATATCATGTTAACTTGATTTCAAGACCCTTTAATATCATCCAAGTAGGTCTCTACTCTGTATTGTTCGTCCAATGTCAAGTAAGAAACACCTTCAAAAATCAATGCTTTGGTCGGGTTGCCCATCGCATCAAATACCGTAGACGCCCACAAATGATCCTTATCTGCAACTTCGTTATTTTCATCGCCTATGCAAAATAAATCATACAGCGAAACCGTTACCGTCCGGACAGCTCCCGGCTCATCGTTGGATAAAATGTAAGAGAATTGAACATCTCCCGTAAAGTAGCTTTGGCTATTTATTTTATAGACGGCAGGGGATGCATACACATTCGAGACCAACGTCCCCTTTGACAGTGGCGGCAATTTGGCCGATGCGGATGAGCTGGTGGACAACGTTACGGTTTGGGCGTCAGAGGTACCTTCTTGATTTGAATTCGTATATTCATAGGATAGTTCCCCCCCAACTTGTGCTCCAGTCCCCAAAAACTCGGCTTTTGTACTATAAGTGAATTTAGCGCCTGCTTTATGGCTATGCGTAACCGACTTCGTCAGCGTTGAAGCGTTGGACACGGTATGCGAAAAATCATACGACACCGTCAGTTCGCCGGTAGCGCTATTATTAATCGCATCGTGCTGTAAAGCTTGGACCAGTTTCTCCGGCCCTCTTTGCACCAGTTCCATTTGGACCGGAGTATCCGGGACAGCCCCTTGTTCTTCCACATTTATTAATTTCACATCACGCACATCCACTCTGACACTTGGATGCAATCCGTTATGCAGATAGCGGACATAATTAGGAATTACTTTTCTCACTGATTGTTCGATATTTACAACTTGAACCGCCTGCGCCTGATAGTTGGATGATCGGATTTGGTTATTTGCGTTCACTGCTCCCGTATTCACCGCTTCCGCGTTCACCCTGGCCATGTTTGCTGCCGGCATGAGAAACGAGACACTTACCATCATCATTACAGTTAGAAGTTTTATTTTGGCGCTCATAAAGTCATCTCCCCTGTATCGAAAATCTAGCTGTGAAGATAATTTAACGATAACATAGGTTGACTTCCAATATAAAATAAGGGTTGTTATAATATGTTTCGATATTATGTCGTTTCTCCCCTCGCAATAGATGGTTACTGTACTTTGATAGTGCTACACAAAAAAATAGGCCCCCCGAATGCGGGAGACCTGACTCGATCATCGCTTTACAGTTTCTTCATTTCTTCCTTCAGCAGTTCTGACTGTGTCCCGAAGACAACCTGCACATTTCCTTTGCCCAGACGCATGACGCCGGCGGCGCCTTGCGCCTTCAGCCCCTTCTCATCGACGAGCGATTCATCCTTCAACGTCAGCCGCAAGCGGGTGATACAGGCATCGAGGGACGTGATGTTATCCTTGCCGCCGATAAGCCCTAGCACTTTGACGGCTTTGGCATGCAAGTTCGAATTCGCCGCTCCCTGCTTCTCCTCTTCGCCAGCCTCGTCATCATCTTCCCGTCCCGGCGTCTTCAGGTTCAGCTTCACGATCATGAAGCGGAACAGGAAGTAGTAGACGACGAAGTAGACAAGGCCGATCGGAATGAGCAGCAGCGGCTTCGTCGCCAGACCGAAGTTCAGCACATAGTCAATGAAGCCGGCCGAGAAGCCGAACCCGTGCTTAATCCCGAGAAGCGCCGTAATGACGCCGGACAAGCCGGCCAGCAGCGCATGCACAGCGTACAACACTGGCGCCACGAACATGAAGGCGAATTCAATCGGCTCGGTAATCCCGGTCAGGAACGAGGCGAAGGCTACGCTCAAGAAGGCGGAAGATACGACTTTGCGCCGTTCCGGCTTCGCCGTATGAATAATCGCCAGCGCCGCGCCCGGCATGGCAAACATCATAATCGGGAAGAACCCGGTCATGAACAAGCCGGCCGTTGGATCGCGGTGGAAGAAGCGCTCAATATCGCCGCGGAATATCTCCCCGCCATATTCGAATGATCCGATCTGGAACCAGGCGACATTATTGATAATATGATGCAGGCCCGTCGGAATGAGTAGCCGGTTGACGAGCATGAAGATGCCGGAACCGATCGCTTCTAGACCAACAACCCAATTCCCGAATGCGTCAATCGCTTCCTGAATGGGTCCCCAAATAATGGCGACGGGGATCCCGATCACGAGGATCGCTAGAGAAGTAACAATCGGTACGAACCGCTTGCCCCCGAAGAAGCCAAGCCAGTCCGGGACCTTAATATTATGATACCGTTCATACATGAACGCCGCGAGACAACCTGTCATGATCCCGCCAAGCACGCCCATGTTGAGCACCAAATCTTCCGGAATAAACGCGAATACTGTCGGCGTCGTGGCCAGCACCTGCTGCAGGATAACATGCGCGATAACGGCAGCCAACGCCGCCACGGCATCGCCAGCCAGACCGATTGCGACGCCTACTGCAAAAATAAGCGGAAGCTGATTAAAGATCGTTTCCCCGCCCGCCAGCAAATACGGCGCGACGTACTGGTTCATGAAGCCGCCGACTGTAGCGCCAAAATGAAATTCTTCGACATAATCGATTGCGCCGAAGCGCATCATGATGGCCGCTGCAGGGAGTGTTGCGACTGGCAGCATGAGAGCACGTCCAATTTTCTGTAAAAAGCCTAGCATGGAAGGTTCCCCCTTTTGAGAGTTAGTTAAAGTATGGATGAATGGGGGAAGAAATATTCTTCCGCCTGTTATCACCTGACTTGCCCACAATGGCCCGAACAGCGAAAAAAGGCATGAGCCTGCATCAGAACAACACCCGCGCAAGCGGATGGTTCCGGCAAGCTCATACCTAGTCGAACTAGTAATACGCTTGATTCGATATGATGCTGTCCCTATTATTCGGCATCCCGATGGAATAGGCGGTACAAGTGCATGGCAATATAGGCGGTCTCATCTTCCGATACCGGTGCCTTCAACTGAGCGCTCATCATCTTGGAGCACTCTCCGGCAACCTCGTATTCATAAGGAGCCATCTCCTGCATCCGGTCACGGAACGGATTGCGGGAATGCTGGCCCTGGCGGATACGCTCTATCGCGAAGCGTAGATGGGTAACCAACCGTAAATAATCAATGCCGTCCTTCGGTATCGAACTGCCCCGCCGCACCTCGATAAGGCCAACCAGCTCCCGCAGCAGATGATTATGCTTGACTACATTGCCTACAGGGACATGGGCGACGGCCGACTGGATATGGATCGTGAGAAACCCGATCTCATCCTCCGGCACCTCGACGCCGAATTGGCGTCCAATCATCTCTGCCGCGCAGGAAGCCAGCTCGTATTCCTTCGGGTTTAGCGTCCGGATTTCCCATAGAAAAGGGTTTTCGATCTCAATCTGATGCCTCAACCGGTACAGCGCAAATTCGATATGGCTTGGGAGCGCAAGATGAATATGCTCATTCAGATCGGGAGTCAATTCGGAAGCCACAATGGAAATGATCTGTTCCGATACGTCAATCACTTCTGGATCAATCTGCTCGAGCAGCATCTGATATTGCGAGAGATTCTGCTTGTTGTCCAAAAAAAACGTCTTCTCAATTCGCGTATCGCCGGAAAGTAGCGGGTGCCCGGGCTTCACCCCGAACCCGACTCCTTTTCCCATGAGAATGGTTTCCTTGTCCGTCAGCACTTCCTTCGCCAACACAACATTGTTGCTTAAGGCGCGCATAATCTCAAAGCGGCGTTCGCTAGGCAACGGTAAGCTCCTTTCTCAATCAGACGGGTTATTGCGAGCAGTCGGGTGGAAACGGTTACGAAAAATCATGCACTATATAAGCTTATTGTAAAATAGCACGAAACTATCTTCAATAAAAAAAGAAAAAACATCAAGGATTTGATGAAAACTTATTAAAAATTAGTAAGCTTGAGGGAGAATGCTTCATCCTTTCTCCCTCAAGCTTACATAAGTTTACTTATATTGTAAGTTCCTGAATCACCGGAATGCGTTCCACGACAAGATATTGTATCTCTTCTGCCGTCGTCAGCCGCAGCGCTTCCTCAGCCAACGCCTTCATCGCTTCCCGATCAAGCCGACTCAGCAGCACGCGGGCCGGAAGAACCGAGCTCGCGCTCATGCTGAACTCATCTAGACCGAGGCCAAGCAGCAGCGGAATTGCCTTGAGATTGCCGGCCATCTCTCCACACATACCGGCCCACTTGCCGCGGCTGTGTGCCGCATCGATGACCATCTTAATCAGCCGCAACACGGACGGATGGAACGGCTGCGACAGATGTGACACCTGCTGGTTCATGCGGTCGGCGGCCATCGTATATTGCACGAGGTCATTGGTGCCAATCGAGAAGAAGTCAACTTCTTCGGCCAGTTGGTCGGCGGCGATCGCCGCGGCCGGCACCTCGATCATAATGCCAACTTCCATCTCGCGGTTATAAGCTATGCCTTCCGCATCCAGTTCCTTCCGCACTTCGGCAAGCAGTTCGTTCGCTTCCCGCAGCTCGGTAATCGTCGCGATCATCGGGTACATCAGCTTGATGTTGCCATGCGCGCTGGCGCGAAGAACGGCCCTCAGCTGCGTCTTGAACAAATCTTGGCGATCGAGACAGAGCCGAATCGCGCGGTAGCCGAGGAACGGGTTCATCTCCTTCGGCAATTCCAGGTAAGACAATTCCTTGTCTCCTCCGATATCGAGCGTCCGGATGACGAGCGGCTTCTCCACTCCCATCGTCTGGCAGACTGCAGTATAAGCATGATACTGCTCCTCTTCCGAGGGGAACGTGTCACGGCCCATGTATAGAAATTCCGTCCGGAACAGGCCAACCCCTTCTGCCCCGTGATTACGCGCGCCAAGCGCATCCTGCGGATTGCCGATATTGGCGACCAGTTCGACCCGATGGCCGTCGCTTGTCACCGATGGCCGATCCTTGTACTGCTTCATCTCTTCCCGGCGCAGTTCGAACTTCTCCTTCTTCTCCCGGTAGGCGGTCAACGTTGCGGAATCGGGCTCGATCAGCACGATACCGTTGGAGCCGTCCAGAATGATCATCTGGCCTGTCTTGACGCTGCGCATCGCATCCGTCAGTCCGACCACCGCCGGAATCTCTATCGAGCGGGCCATAATCGCGGAGTGCGACGTGCGTCCGCCCGTCTCCGTAACGAATCCGGCCACCTTGGATCGATCGAGCTGCGCCGTGTCGGATGGCGTCAGATCATTGGCGAACAGAACGACCGCCTCGGTGAAATCATTCAGCGATGCCGCCTTGACGCCGGATAGATGGCGTTGCACCCGCTTGCTGACATCGCGGAAATCGGCTGCCCGCTCGCGCAAATATTCATCATCCAAGCCTGCAAAAATCGCGACCAACTGCTCGGTCACCTCATACAGCGCAAATTCGGCGTTGACGTTCAGGGCGCGAATCCGCGCAATCGCCTGCCCGATAAATTCCTCATCCTCCAGGAGGAGCTGATGCGTAGCAAAGATCTCCGCCTCATGTTCTCCAAGCCGGGCCGCCGTGCTTGCCTTTAACTCTTCCAGTTCATCTCTCGACAGTGCAACCGCATTCTGAATCCGCTTTACTTCTGCATCCGCTTCGCTGGGAGCGATATCTACCCGTTCCACCGAAGCTTCCTGCTCCTGCAGGACGAACGCTTGCCCGATAGCATAGCCGGATGCGGCGGCAATCCCTTGTAGCAGCATGACGGTTCTTTCACTCCTTCTGTTCTCAATCCCGTCTGTATCGTGTCTATTGTGTCGCATCGGCATATTTTCGCCGTTCGTCATATCTAATATAACCGTATCCCTCGCGATTAATCGAGAACGGATTCCAACACGGCACCTACGGCATCAATCGCCTGTTCCGCTTTATCGCCTTCAGCCGACACCGTAATGACGTCGCCCGCCTTCATGCCGAGTGTCAGCACGCCTGTGATGCTTTTGGCGCTTACTTTGCGGCCCTTGAACTCCAGAGATACTTGCGCATCCGGGAACTCAGACGCTTTTTTCATAATGGCTCCCGCCGGCCGGGCATGCACACCTTGCGGATTTTTGATCGTAAATTGCTTTTCCATAATGGCCTCCTCTTTTCAAAAAACCTATTTTTTCATTACGATTTCCATCATTTCCGTCTCATTCTTCTTGACGGGTCCAAGCTTCGTCGTCAATTCGGCAACCGCATCGCCATTCGCGACGACCACCGGCGTGATGACAGGAAGGCCCGCTTCACGAATGCGATCCATATCGAACTCGATCAGGATATCGCCCTGCTTCACTTTGTCTCCCGTCTTCACATGCGGAGTGAATGGCTCGCCCTTAAGTGACACCGTATTCACACCGATATGGAACAACAGCTCTAGTCCTGATTCGTGCCCAAGCACGAGCGAGTGATGGGAATCAATCAGATGGATGACCTGTCCATCGAACGGAGCGACCAGCACCCCTTGCTCCGGCTCAATCGCCAAGCCGTCTCCAATGATTTTTTGGGAGAATGCCGGATCGTCCACTTGTTCCAGGGGAACGGCATTGCCGGTTATGGGTGCAACGACCGATATCGTTTTCTTCTTTTTACCAAGTCCAAACATGTGAATTCCTCCTCGTAGTAAGCACTGGTGATGCCCAACCGTGCATCCGCGCCGAATCACGGAACAGGACAAATAACGGGAATCCCTGCAATGGCGTTAGTTCTCGTACAAAGAAAAAAAGGCATGGCTAAAGCATGCAGTTCACGCTGTGAACGGCCGCTAAGCTCATGCCTAGTCGTACTAGTAACACGCTGCTTGCAGTGTAAATGTCAACACTATTTTAGCATGAGCGCATACGGGATGCAAGCCTGCGTTACTGCTGTTACCAACATGACATCATCGCCAAGAGCTGTAACTGAGCGGTTATCCATTAAGATGCACGTTCCGGGACAAATTCATACCGATGACCTTTCAGCCACAACCTCTGGCGCTTCTCAATAAACAGGACTTCACGCGTGGCTCCCGCCCCATCGGCGTGCCGACGCTGGCGCCTGCGATCGGAACGGTGCACATGCAAGCGTCTGCTGGCAGGGGTCCTTTATGTCGATTTTTGAAATAAAACGATGATTCTTTATCAACTTTTCATATAATTTCACGGCTGGATGTTGTAAGATGAACAAAGGTTTACGAGATAGATAGTTTGGCAACTTGGACGGTGGATAGGGAAAATTATGATTTATACAGATTGGATGTATTGGCTGTTTGTGCTCGTGGCTGTCGTCACGTTCCACCTTATGCCGCAACGTGTCAGACCCTGGGTAATCTTTGCCTCAGGCGTCGCATTTTACTACTATTATGCAGGCTCTTATTTGTTCCTGTTGCTAGCTGAGGTTGTCGTCGCCGTTATAGTCGTTGCGGCCGCGGCGAAGTGGACCAAGCGATGGATTTATCCCATGGGCATTATCGGCGCCATTCTCGTGCTTGGTTATTTCAAGTACACGAATATGATACTAGATACATTACATGATTTGTTTGCGTTTTTGCATCAGCCTTTTTTGCCGAAGGCAGAGCAGATTGTGCTGCCGTTAGGCATCTCTTACTTTACGTTCGAGCTGATTCATTATTTGGCAGAACGCAAGCGCGGGACGTTGCCGGAACATCGGCCGGAAGGACTGTTGTCGTTTATATTCTTCTTCCCGACGATGGTGGCCGGGCCAATCAAGCAGTTTCAGGTATTCTATCCCCAGCTTGCTTCGAAATTTCACATCGACCATGTGATGATCGGGGTAACCCGAATTGGATTCGGGTTGTTCAAGAAGCTCGTGCTGGCCGGTTCGATCGATTTGCTGGCGCAACCGGTATACTCGCAAGCCGGAATAGCAGGCTCGGACACGGCGACGCTCTGGATCTCGCTCGTCGCCTATACATTCGTTATTTATTTCGACTTTTCGGGGTATTCGGATATGGCTATCGGAACCGCGCGCTTGTTCGGCATTGTCGTGCCGGAGAACTTCCGCTTCCCTTATCTGGCCCGCAGCGTTGCTGAGTTCTGGAACCGTTGGCACATCTCGCTAGGTTCCTGGCTCACCCGCTATGTGTATTTCCCGCTCGGCGGAAGCCGCGTCCCTGCTCCCCGTGTCTATATGAATCTAATGGCAACGATGACCGTCTCCGGCCTCTGGCACGGAGCCGCTTGGAATTTCGTTGTCTGGGGCATGTTCCATGGCGTAATGTTATGTATCCATCGCTTCTACGTGAAGCAAATCAAGCCTTCATTAAAGCCCGTTCCGAAATGGCTGAAGCCGGGAACGACAACCATCGCGATTTTGATTACGTTCTTTGGAGTAACCATCAGCCGGGTATTTTTCATTCTGCCGATGGTAGACGGATGGGATTTGATGCTCCGGCTGATCGGCTTGCGATAGGAAAAGCGATGTGCAATTCTTGATGGAATGGAGGTGTAGATATCGTTACCAATTTATTTCTGAACAAGACCGTGTCCGTCATGCTTATCTCTTTCACCTTGGTTGGATTGCTCGGACTAAGCTATAGAGCCGAACAAGTGGTCGAACACATGAGGCAAGAAGTCGTGGCATATGCGACAAAGGAACTCCGCGTTCCAACATATGATTCGATCGTCTATACGCCGTTATGGGTGGAATATTTGAAGGAGCAGTCGAATGACGGCAAACAGGTCATCGGCATGTTCGGGCCTTCCACTGTATTTGGCACGACCGTGAAGAAGGGGGAGAACACCTCGGCCGGCGTCCTTCAGGTTCATTTGAAAGACAGCCGCGTACTCAACCTGGGGCTGGCGGGCGGGCGATTCACGGAGACATACGCTCTGCTCGCCTCGATGATAGATAATGTCGATTATGTTGTCTATGAGATCAACTACGGCATCGCCGTCGTTGCGGATAATGAACCGAATGTCGTCGTTTATCCGTCGCTTGTCGAGAAGCTGGATCAAAATATTCCGCGCAGTTGGCTGGATGCGTTTCCGGACAAAAATCGCCAGTCGCTTCCAAGCCATACTCACAATTGGGTCGCGTCCCATGTCCTGAATCAATGGACCTTGTATCATGATCGCGATGCGATCAGTTACTGGCTGTTCGAGACACGTACGCCGATGGAGAAAATCAGCCGGGAAATCCAAAAGAAAGAGAATGAGAAAAAAAGGATAAAAGAAAGCTATACCCCAATGTATACCGCCTACGACAAAATGAATGACGCCCAACAGGAAGGCATCGACAATCATTATAAAGAGCTTTATCACTGGAATAAGCCCTACGACAAGGATAACAGCTTCGGCTTGTTCATCATTGAAAAAACGCTGGATCTGTTGCAGGAGCATAATAAAAAAGCTGTATTCTATTCAGCTCCACTGGATAAAGAGCATATTACGAAGAAGAAGCTGTTCAATTGGAATGATTATAACACGGTGATGGACGCTTATCAGAAGTTGATTGAGTCGAGAGGCTACCCATATATCGATTTCAATAAGGATAAGGACAATACGATCCCGCATGAATATTATCGCGATCCGGCCCATCTTATCGACAAAGGGAATCATATGTTCGGAGAAATTTTGTATGGGAGGTTGAAGGAATATGGAATTACAACCCCGTAGCGCCAGACTGACCGAGATGAAAGCCCGCCGTCTCACCCATCGTGTCAGACGGGCACTGCTGATGGTGGGAGCAGCGCTCGGCGGAGCCATCGTCCTGATCGCCATCGTGCTCGGTATATTGTTCTTCTCCGGTGAGACGCAGGAATTTATTTATATGAACTTCTAGTGTAAAAATAACGGCATGCAATGACTGGCTCCCAGTCTTGCATGCCGTTCCTATTTCCCTGTGGAATCCGATTACCTAAAGCTTAGTTGAAGTGCGTTTGTTGTGGCACCAGGCCACCCGTGGGAACTAGAAGAAACACAGAAGCCTCAATTCATTTGTGTAATTTACACTCTTCTTCAAGTTCTTTAATCCCTGTTACTTCTACGAGTAAGCCAGTTAGAGCACCTGCTGCTGTTCTAGTCTTGTTTGCAACTGAAGCATCATTATAGATGTGTAAAACTGCTTGCTCTACCCCACCCAACTCTTCTACATATTTTTTTATATTCTTTAATTTGGCAATTGAAATAGAAGTCGTAACGAGTACCGTTCCTAACGCAAGGGTGCAACCTGGTATCCCTCTTTTACTTCTAGCCTGATCTCCCTGTTCCTCATTTTGTATTTTCACGGTTATGCCTTTATTTTTAAAGTATTCCGTTAATTCACTTGATTTCTCTGTTACCAACAAACTGTCAGGGACAATTGCTATTGATCTTAATAAAGGAGTAAGTTTATTAACTTCTTCTTGAGTTAAGTCATTTGGAATTGAACTCGCTTCTACACTCATTGAGGAAAAAAATAAAGCACCAGCAAGAAAACAACTAACCAATTTCATCTTTTTTATCATTGTATCTCTCTTTCCCCTTCCCTCCGATTCATTCTTGGTCGCAGAAGAATCGCGAGTTCGTCAAGATTTTGTAAGCACTTCGAAACTTGACATGTCATCTTCGTTAGACACACTCGCTACTAATTTCTTTAATCCCTGATAGTTCGGCCAGCAAACCGCTAAGAGCGACGGTTGCTTCTTCCGTTTTTGTTGCAACGGAAGTGTCTTTAATTAAGTGCAGCACGGTTAGCTCTATTCCACCTAAAGTTTCTATATATTGTTTTATTTTTTTTATTTTAGCGATTGGAATCGCAGCCGTGACGAGTACCGTTCCTATGGCAAGGGTGCAACCTGCTGCCCCTCTTTTATTTCTTGCTTGTTCCCCCTGTTCCTCATTGTATATGTTCATAATTATGCCTTTACTCTTCAAGTAATTACTGATTTCGTTTGATTTCCTATTTACCAGTAAACTATCAGGGATAACTGAGATTTCTGTTAATAAAGGAGTAACTTTATGAACGTCTTTTTCAGGTAAGGCATTTGGATTTGAACTAGCTGCTACAGTAATTGAGGAAAAAAATAAGGAACAAGCAAGAAAACAACTAACTAATTTCATCTTTTTTATCATTGTCACTCTCCGCCCTTTCTCTTCATTTTTGTTGTAGCCTTATATAAGGTATGCATTCGATATTTTATTTGTTCCTGTATAAATGTGAAATTTACAGATTAAAACGAATTCCTTCTATCGATTGCTTGAAACGGAAACTTCCATTAGCCGTATGGTAAGTTCACGATGCACCTTAGCGACAGTCTGCCTTCTTCGGGTGATAAGCGTCCACACAACCAATGAAAGTTTTCCATATCATAAATACGATTCGAATTCGTCTGCATCATACGGAGTAGGTGGGGGTTTCCTATGATCTATACAGCTCTCGGTGATTCGATTACATTCGGGGAGAATGCCTCCTCAGCGGCAAGAGCTTATCCCCGATTGGCCGGATCGATGTCATGCCCTTACCGGGTATATGTTCTCGCGCGTCCCGGTTGGAGTGCCTATGATTTATTGGATGCCGCGATATGGCAAGGGTCTTCCCTAATTCGCCGTTCTGCAGTCGTCTCGGTATGGATTGGAGGCGTGGATCTGGCGAATGCGGCGCTGTCTGCGCTTCGAAGTCGGCAACCGTTGGCTGCTAAACGGATTTTACACCGTTATAAGCGAACCTTGCATGCCATTTTGGCTCACATTAAAAACAGCAGCCTTGCCCGGATGATTTGCTGCACGCAATATAACCCGTTTCCGAACAGCCCTCTCTCTTCCATGTCAATAGACCGGTTAAATTACGTGACCAATAAAGCTGCCCAAAGCTACGGCGCCACAGTCGCACCTGTTCATATGTGGTTTGAAGGGAAACAAGCCGATCTTATCTATGGATATCGAAGAGGAAAGCTGGAAGATGCATTGAGCGGGTTCCTGCCCATCCATCCCAATGATCAGGGGCACCGGCTGATTGCCAAAGGGCTGGCTCCCTATCTTGCCGCTTGTAAGCCAGCTTCCTGATCCTCTCCATCTGTTTCAACCATAAAAGAGAGCGGAACGATGTTGTTCCGCTCTCTTTCTGTTCCTCAGTACCCACGCTCCATGTCTTGCTCCGTGTTCAGATCGTGCTTGCTTGGATTCACTTTATTTGTTATTATAATTGACGAACGTTCGTTAGATTTGAGGTGTTCGGATTGAAAAGCAAAGAAATTAAGGACGCGGCTTTGAAATATTTCACCATACATGGTTATGAAGGGGCCTCGCTGTCTCTCATCGCGAAAGATGTCGGCATGAAGAAGCAATCGATCTACGCCCATTTTAAAGGAAAGGACGATCTTTTTCTGCAAGTGCTGCGCGACGCGAAAGAGACGGAGCTCACTTCCAAGCTTCACTATTTCAACAGCATAGGATCCCAGCGTCCCGAGAAGGCGTTATACGGATTTCTGCAATTGGTTATCGATCTTTTCCAAAAAGATGAGCAGTTAACGTTTTGGCTACGCATGTCTTTTTTTCCGCCTGCCCATCTTGCCGAAGCGATCGGGGCGGAGGTCATCGATATCGAGGAAAAGGTACGGGCGCTGCTGGAACGCAAATTTCAGGCTTGGATCGATGAGAAAGCCATCGTCGAAGAAGCAACCAAAACGCCGACCCTCGCCTTCCTGGGCGTCGTCGATTCCATAATGCTGGAGCTTGTATATGGCGGCCATGATGAGCAACGACTGAAGGAGAAATTGGAGGCTTCCTGGACCGTATTTTGGCGAGGGATTGCACATCCTTGACTATGACATTTAAGAAAGTGGTTAATTTATGAAGAAAACAGTCAATGAACAAAAAGCGGTATTACTTATTCTACTAAGCAATGTATTCATTGCCTTTCTCGGCATTGGCCTTGTCATCCCCGTCATCCCGTCTTTTATGAATATGATGCATTTATCAGGCGCAACGATGGGCTATCTGGTCGCCGTATTTGCATTGGCCCAACTGCTGATGTCGCCGCTCGCCGGACGCTGGGTTGACCGTGTCGGCCGCAAGAAGATCATCATCATCGGCTTATTCCTGTTTGGCGTGTCCGAGCTCGTCTTCGGGTTGGCCGGGAATGCAACGATGCTTTATATCGCGAGGCTGCTGGGAGGAATTAGCGCCGCCTTTATTACGCCGGGGGTTACGGCTTATGTGGCGGATATTACCTCCATTCAGGAACGGCCGCAAGCGATGGGCTATGTCTCGGCCGCCATTAGCACCGGCTTTATTATCGGGCCCGGCCTCGGCGGCTTTATTGCGGAATACGGTATACGCATGCCCTTCTTCTTTGCGGCGGGAATTGCCTTTTTCGCCTGCCTTTTATCCGTATTTATTTTACAAGAGCAGCTTACGAAAGAGCAGCTTGCGGAAATTTCCGCGAAGGCAAAGCAAAGCAGCTTTCTTGCCGATTTGAAAAAATCGCTCCACCCGCTCTACTGTATCGCCTTTATTATCGTTTTTGTGCTCGCTTTCGGTTTATCCGCATACGAAACGGTCTTTGGCCTCTTTTCCGTTCATAAGTTCGGCTTCACACCAAAGGATATTGCAACCGTGATTACGATAAGCTCCATTTTCGGCGTCGTCGTGCAAATCTTTATGTTCGGAAAAATGGTAGAACTGCTCGGGGAGAAGAAACTGATCCAATTATGCTTAATTACCGGGGTCGTCTTGGCAGTGGCGTCCAGCATCATCTCCGGTTTTTGGACGGTGCTGGCGGTAACCTGCTTTATTTTCCTCGCCTTTGATCTGCTTCGACCGGCATTGACGACATTTCTATCCAAAGCGGCCGGGAAAGAGCAGGGCTTCGTCGCCGGAATGAACTCAACCTATACAAGCTTGGGCAATATCGTCGGGCCGGCGATGGCCGGAATGCTGTTCGATCGCAACATTCACTATCCTTACCTGCTCTCTTCCGTCATTATGGTCATCGGCCTCGGCATCACCTTCATGTGGAAAGTAAAGCCTTTAGAGCAAAACGAAGCCGAATAGCTTCATCTTTGTCTGATTCACTTTAGGGGCAGGGCCAGCTTTCGCTGGCTCTGCCCTATTCCGAGATCTTTAGATTTATCTTCCAATTCTGGGCTTTCCATGATAGAATCAATCAAAACCATTTTTTGGAGTGATCTTCTTGAAAAAGATACTTACAAAGATGCTGTCTGTTGTGGTAGCCTGTGCGTTGGTTGTATCGTTGGCAGGTGTTGCTTATGCTTCACCAGAGCAAGTTGGAGTTGAGCCATCCTATTCCGTCACTCATGAGAAACATATCCCAATCAGCAAAGAGGACTACACTACCTATGTAAAGTACCATGAAATTCCGCAAACGCTCGACATTCAGGTAGTAGACAAGCACACAGGCCAAACCGTTTTTAACGAAAACGGCGCGTCTATCAGAACCGTATTATCTTGGTTGGAACAGCCAACAGAAAGCAATAGACATAAGCGAGTTGCATTTGCCATTCCGTTAGTATGGGGCGCTGCTGAAATCA
>NZ_BALG01000072.1 GCF_000315235.1 Paenibacillus popilliae ATCC 14706
GAAATGGAACGTAAACCGGATGTCGCTTGACGTGTCAGTTCCTTAAAAACTTCACGGATCAGCATGACCGGAGTCAACGGCACATAGCGTTCCTTCGGGTGCCAGGTTCAATGACTTTGTGGAACAAAGCCGTATTTCGCTTGGCCTTGGTAACCCAGTCAAAGTGGAGTGGTCATAAAGCCAACGGAGAAATGGAATCTGTTTGGCAAAAGGATGGGCGCTATGGGTATCTATTTTGAAAAGTCAAGTGGTTTTTTAGATATTTATCGAAATATTGTAGACACTTTTATAGTGTTGACTGATTACCAATTAGTGTATTGAACTGCATAGGTCATGTTATTTATTATGAAGTTACAACCAATAGCACATCTACCCTGCAACAAACACATATCGCTGGCAAGTAGCTTCTGCACTTTTGGGCTGCCATATTGAGCATTTTTTTCTTGCCAGACACAACGCGATCTGTTTGCATTGCTGAAGGGAGGTGAAACTATGAGTACCGTTGCTGCGAAGCCACAGCGCTTGAGGAAGCTAATACAGTACTATCCCTTGAATCACCGAATAAAGACAGCTTAGACTTGGTAGAAAAGCTTTATCAGATAGCATTCACCGTAATATATGAACCCATTCAACTATCTTTGTATAACCTCATCATTGGACTACTCACGTTCCTACAGAATTATGCCTTATACTGCCAAAAGGACTTTACCAAAAGTACAGGATTGAACGAAATGATTTCAGCAGATTTTTTTAAGCGATAAAGAACGAATACTGCTGCACTATGGACTGAGCGTTTACGCGCATAGTCTTATATACTATCACGAAAATTGCATTCAGAAAACACTATATTACGAGGAGAAGAGAATATGAAAAAATTTATAGCCTTGATATTAATTTTTGCTCTTTCATTTACAAGCCTTCCTCTTGCGTATGCAGATTTCGCGAATGGCACCTTGGTGCAGACTGAAACCGGATTCAAGCCGATAGAACAAATCCGGGTCGGGGGATCTCGTTTATGCACAAGATGAAACAACGGGAAAAACAGGGTATCATAGAGTTGTTCAGTTATTCCAGGGACAAGCGGATAAGACGTATCACATTACCGTAAATGGAATTCCAATCACAACATCCGGGGAGCATCCGTTCTGGGTGCACGGCCAAGGATGGGTGGAAGCAAGGCATTTGAAGGTTGGAGATCTGCTTCAAAGCCCAGAAGGCATGCCCTATCTGATCGACCGGATCGAGATGATGAACAACAGTACGTCCGCGTATAACTTCGAGGTTGAAGGAGTACATAATTATTTCGTTACGGAGTCGGAAATATGGACGCATAATGTCGTCGGGTCGATTGTAAAAGCGATAGTACAAGTCTTTACGAAAAACGTTGCAAAAAATGCTGAGCAAGAGTAAGAACAATATGAGGTATGACCCTAAGGCAACAGGAGAACATTCAACTTATAAACGTGACCCTCACACAGGGGAGATTACAAACTGGCAAAGATGGTATAAATCTGATCCGAGAAATCCCAATCCCTTTAGGCCCGGGGAGAGGACACTTTAATAAACAAACTAAGCAATGGGTGAACTCACCCCATGTTCATGATCCGAAGACACTAGGGGGAGTAAGAAATCCGTACCCTTGGGAAATTCCAGGTAAGCCTTAAGGAGTGTACATAAATGGAGATTTTAAAGTGGTTACAAGAGTGGTATTTCTCACAATGTAACGGAGATTGGGAGCATCAACACGGGATTAGCATAGAGACACTCGATAATCCAGGATGGTATGTTACCATAAATTTGAACGAGACGGAGTTGGAGAACAAGCAAGTGGATACGATTGAAATTAATCGCACCAAAGAAGATTGGATTTATTGTAAAATAAAGGATGGTTGCTTTACCGGTGCGGGAGGTTCAGGTAATCTTGAGGAGATACTAAAAATATTCTATCAGTGGGCAACAAATTAATTAACTGTACATGCCAAAATTAGCTGCAATTAAATGTAAAAAGAGACACCCTTGATTCTCTGTGTAAAATAGAAGTACCAGCAACCACTCTACGCAGAGGAGATCAAGAAATGTCTCATACGTATACGTTAACACAGCATCACCATTGGAACAATATCTTTCAGCAATGGAAACTCTCGTTGTTTTTTTCTAAAGCTGTCCTCAAGCACATCACTCACTTTGTAGATGGCATGTTGTCATCTGGATTTACAGGTACCTTAACAGACATACATCGCGAAAGCTTGCATCATCGGGATCGTAGAAGCTTAAGTCATTTTTTATCCCATGGGAAGTGGGATGAAACAAATCGTACGTAATATCGCCTATCAGCAAGTCAAATTCAGCGCTAAACACAAGCTCAACTTGCTTGATAATGGAGTCGTTCTTTTCTGCTGGAAAGCAGGAGAAGAACTGAACCCCAAGCAGGTGAAAGCTTTTCTAAGTACGGATGTTTCTCTAACCAACAAGCAGATTCTGAGCTATTATAGTAAGCGATGGTCGATTGAAACGTATTTTCGAGCGGCGAAGGTTCACCTCGGCTTGGAGCGATATCAGGTACGATCTACGAAAGCGATTGATCGTTACTGGTCGCTATTCTCTTTTGTTTCGATGTGCTATTTACATCGGGCAAGGCAATCTTTTGGATGGATTACACCAATATCGTCGAGAAAAAAAGCAACAGTGCACAAAATATAGCACAATGAACAAAAGTTAAAAACCCACTTCAAACAAATAGAGAAATATGGAGATTATAAAGTGAGGGATTTACCAGACGGGAGAATAAGGTACTATGGAGCAGTAAATCCTGCTGCAAGGCCTGGTGAAATGGCAGGAAGAAGATTAGTTAGGGAATGGAGTCCGCAAACAAGTAGAACAAGAACATGGCACGAGACTTTAGATCATGCTGGTAATATAAGACAAATTAGACCTGAAACTAAATTTACTGGCGGTAATAAGGTTCATTATCAATTCGATACGAATAGAAAATACATTGGACAATGGTGATACATTTGAAACAGCCGACAAAAGAAGAGACGCTTGGTAAATTACTATCAATTTTACATGGAAGTTTAACGAGGGAAGAAGTAGCCGATTGGGCTTCTGAATTTGTAATGCAAGATGAGCCCAGTGTAACTGATGAAGAGGTGTGGGATCTTTTGAAAATAGCCTCAGGAGTCGATATAAAAGCCTCGCCGGATGAATACTTGCATATAGAACAAGATATTATGAATTGGATAAATAAGTTTAAAAGATAAGAATGGCATTAACCTTGATTGGTTCGGGTTTGTCAAGAATTTTGTGTAGTGCGGCCGGGCAAGGTCGATAATGCTAGTGGGTGAGAGTCCCATCGGGATAAAGCCTAACCAACAGTCCTGTAGCTAGTTCTTGAAGGCGATTGGGTAGCCCTAATTTTTAACCCGACTTGTTCCATTTGCGAATGAAATCCATCGCAAAATTGGCCGAAGACATTCCTTCAGAAAAATAAATACTATACGAGGAGGAAAAAGATTAATGAAAAATCTTTTTTTGGTAATGATGCTGCTAGACTAAAAAGTAGACATGTAGTCACCATGGAAATCCTCATTATCATCCAAACCCATGGCAGAACCCTACACAACATGGATCAAATACTCCAGGATTACATCCTAATACTCCAAGGTGGTAGTATGATACCCATTGCTCACTATCTTTTTACAATTTCCTATAGTGGTTACTTTAACAAGAAGAACAGGCAAAGTTGGGCTGACCAACGTATTTTGAGGCAAGAAATAGTGGAAGATTGGCTAATTAATGTTTCACTAGCCAATAAAAGTTAACTGATGCCCTAAGTGATTTATTGATTTCAGAAAGACACAATATATATAATTTATTTCCTGCTAGTGATGCAATCATTGGATACTACTACTTAAAATATCTAGAGGGTAAGTTGTCGCTTCATGAATTATTATTACAGTGCGGGGACGAGGCAGATGGTGGTGAAGGTGCGACTGTCGAATGTGAAGAGTTTCATGCAATTTCAACTGCAATAGAAAAAGATGAAAGACTTGTTGAGGATACAATTTTTCAAGAAAAAATAGCTACATTGTTTAAACCTTTTAGAGTTATTGCTGAAAAGCAAAAAGAAGCTTTAGTAAATTACTGATTCTACTAAATTGTAGGAGTAATCGACACGGAACATGACCCTTTATTCATTGATATTCCATGGTTAACCAATCTAGTTTAACAGAAGATGTTAAGACGCCTACGTCTATGTAGGCGTCTTTTCTGTGCTAAATTAGTGTTGCATAATGATTTGGAAATAAGACAATTGAAATTGGGAAAGATGATTTTTCAACTTTTCATATTTCGTTATTTCAAGACCACATTTCGTTATTTAAAACTTTAAAAATCAGAGCTTTTTCAACACTCTGAAGACAAAACCGCTTTATGTTTTTCCTTTCTGTTTCTTCATAAAATGGATAAAATACAAAAAATATGCTTGTGTTGCACATAAATATATGGTAATATATGGGTTAAAAAAGGGTTGGCATTGGGAATAAAGGTTATCAAAACAAAGGAATGTATCAACGATATCTTATTGAACGAAATGATTTCAGTAGATTGCAGGAAACGTATCATCTAGGAAAAAAAGTGCTTGACTAGGTTGACGCTTGCCTACCCTTACTTGAGAAAAAGCATTTCACAATCGGATACTACACCTTCAAACATCCTGCAATGCCTGCACGGGGAAAAGACTCAACATTGCTTTCAGAAAATACGATACGAAAAGGAGAAGAGAATATGAAAAATTTATAGCCTTGGTCTTGTTGATGGCGCTTTCATTTACAAGCCTTCCTCTTGCGTATGCAGATTTCGCGAATGGCACCTTGGTGCAGACTGAAACCGGATTCAAGCCGATAGAACAAATCCGGGTCGGGGATCTCGTTCAGGCACAAGATGAAACAACAGGAAAAACAGGGTATCATAGAGTTGTTCAGTTATTCCAGGGACAAGCGGATAAGACGTATCACATTACCGCAAATGGAATTCCAATCACGACAACCGGGGAGCATCCGTTCTGGGTGCACGGCCGAGGATGGGTGGAAGCAAGGCACCTGAAGGCAGGAGATCTGCTGCAAAATGCGGACGGCAAGCCCTACCCGATCGACCGGATCGAGATGATGAGCAACAGTACGTCCGTGTATAACTTCGAGGTTGAAGGAGTACATAATTATTTCGTTACGGAGTCGGAAATATGGACGCATAATGTCGTCGGGTCGATTGTAAAAGCAATAGTACAAGTCTTTGCAAAAAATGCTGCGAAAAGCGCTGCGAGAAACACCACGAAAAGCACCGGAAAGGCGTCTAAGGGGACGGGGTATGGTGCTGATAACATTGCTAAGTATGATTTGCTGAAAAAAGACTTAAAATATACTGAAAGATATGGTTCAAATGGAAGGGTGCAATTACCTGATGGAAGAATTCGTTACTATGGGAAAATAGACGCGGCAAAAACCCCTGGGGAAATGGTAGGACGTAGAATGGTTCAAGAATTGAATCCTTCAAATGGGAATGTTAGAACATGGCACGAAACATTGAGTGGTACAGGAAATATCAGACAGGTAAGGCCTCAACTGGGACCAGGTAAGACACATTATCGTTTTGATCAAAATGGTAACTACATTGGAAAGTGGTGATATGTTGGAGAAACCAACTGTTGAAGAAATTGTCAGACGGTTAAAGAGTGTACTACAGGGAAATTTGAGTAGAGAAGAAGTTTCTAACTGGGCAGAGTATTGGACAAGAAAATTTCGAGACGAATTTAATTTAAACGAAGAGGACTACTTGATGTGGGAATACCTTGATGTTGTCTCGGGAATTGACTTGAAAGATACCCCAACAGAGTACCTGCATATTGATGAAGATATCTTGGATTGGATTAAAAGATTCGAGGAACAACAATTAAATCCTTGATCAGCTTTATGCCTTTCGGGTCTGTCAAAAGTTTTGTGTAGTGCGGCCGGGCAAGGTCGATAATGCTAGTGGGTGAGAGTCCCATCGGGATAAAGCCTAGCCAGCAGTCCTGTAGCTAGTTCTTGAAGGCTATTGGGCAACGAATAGCTTAAGCGTAGAACGGCAAAATAGCGGGCCGAAAGCGAAAGCTGAAGGGACTGAGCCTCGAAAATACGTGGAGACAGGCCGATGTAGTTACACATACAGAAGGGAATATCGGTTCGAGCATTTATGAGTTTGAGTCGGCACTCTCGGGTCTGAGAGCTTGGCACGTTAACATTGAGAATCAAGAACCGAGAAAATGGAGCAACATTCAGCCCTAATTTTTAACCCGGCTTGTTCCATTTGCGAATGAAATCCATCGCCAAATTGGCCGAAGACATTCCGGTAAGCTTAATCCCAAAATGAGTTACATTATGCAAATTGGAAATTTTGAAGGTATTCTACGTTCCTAAAATGCCTTCAGAAAACAACTGCTATACGAGGAGGAAAAAAATCAATGAAAAAACTCTTTTTGGTAATGATGCTTGCAGTATTTATGACTTTAGGTGGAACTTCTGCATTTGCTCAGGAAATACCTGTAACAACAAATTTAGAATTAGCTCAAAAAGTTCAAGAGGTTACTGCTTTTGAAACAGGAGAAACTTACGAGCAAAGTGTTTCCGAATCAAAAGTTCGAGAGGAAAGAAGTGCATTTTGGGTAAAAGTAGTGGAATCTGTGGTAGTTGAGGTAGCGACTGCTTTAATACTTCCAGATGTCGAACATTCTGAATAATATAGTAAATTGGCAGGATTACGGACAATCCCAAATTACCACCATTTGGCAAAAGAATCGTTGTTTGGATTCTTTTATTGAATCCGTTCTCATATATATTATGAGGAGGCTGATTATGAAAAGAATAGGTTTGTTTTATTAACTGTGCTCTTGTTATTTTCTAGTGTTCTTGTATTTAGATTTTTGCAAAATTATTTTTTTGGTTGGTGGCAGGGCTGTATTTGAAGAAAGCTTTAGCCACACCTTGACCGAGGCCAAGAACACTCGTGACTTCAGTCATGGGTGTTCTTGGCTAATTCATAAAAAGTGAGTAAAAATAAAAAAATATGCTTGTGTTGCACATAACTATATGGTAATACATGGGTCGGAAAAGGGGGGTGGCATTGGGAATAACGGTTATCAAAACAATTGGAGAACTTATTCAGGACACCAGGCGTTCTTTAGATATAGCATTAACACAATTATCAAAAATGTCAGGTGTTCCAAAAGGGACAATCTCCAAAATTGAGAATGGTGATGTCAAACGACCTGAATTTGAAACGGTACGCCCGCTGGCCATGGCGTTGAATATCCCCCTTGACACACTGATCGATTATGATATAGAGATTGAAACAAGATCAGAGTCTTTGCGGTGTATCTTGCAAACAACAATCCAACAATGTCAACATGTTGAGCTGATACGAAAAGTAGCAACCAAATTTCTTGAATCGCCAAATGAAGACAGTCTTGATGTAACAGAAAAGCTTTATCGAACCATTACATCCGTCGAGAATACCTCCATTAAACTTTTATTATACGACCTCATCATTGATTACTCACGTTCCCACGGAATTATGCCTTACATTGCTCAAGGAATGTATCAACGATATCTTATTGAACGAAATGATTTCAGCAGATTAAAGGAAGCGTATCATCTAGGAAAAAATGTGCCTGACTATGTTGACGCCTGCCTACCCTTACTTGAGAAAAAGCATTTCACAATCGGATACTACACCTTCAAACATCCTGCAATGCCTGCACGGGAAAAGACTCAACATTGATTTCAGAAAACACGATACGAAAAGGAGAAGAGAATATGAAAAAATTTATAGCCTTGGTATTGTTGATGGCGCTTTCATTTACAAGCCTTCCTCTTGCGTATGCAGATTTCGCGAATGGCACCTTGGTACAGACTGAAACCGGATTCAAGCCGATAGAACAAATCCGGGTCGGGGATCTCGTTTATGCAAAGGATGAAACAACGGGAAAAACAGAATATCATAGAGTTATTCAGTTATTCCAGGGACAAGCGGATAAGACGTATCACATTACCGTAAATGGAATTCCAATCACGACAACCGGGGAGCATCCGTTCTGGGTGCACGGTCAAGGATGGCTGGAAGCAAGACATTTGAAGGCGGGAGATCTGCTTCAAAGCCCAGAAGGCACGCACTATCCGATAGATCGGATCGAGATAAAGAACAACAGTGCGTCCACGTATAACTTCGGAGTCGAAGGTGTACATAATTATTTCGTTACGGAGTCGGAAATATGGACGCATAATTTCGTCGCACCGATTGAAAGAGCGATAGTACAAGTCTTTGCAAAAAATGCTGCGAAAAGCGCTGCAAAGAACGTTGTGCAAAACTCCGGAAAAAGTGTCGGAAAGGCGTCTAAGGGGTCTATTAGTAAAGGTTTAAGTAACCCTTTCAAAGGAAAAACATTTAGAGAAATTGATGATATGTTCATGAAAAAGCGCTTTGAAAGGAGAGGGAATGATCCACTGAATGGTAGAGGTGGATATGTTAATCCAACAACTGGTCGTTCTTATTATCTTGATAGAGGAGGGTATTATAAAAGAGGTTATGAGCCTCCTCATGTTGATGTAAATCGACTAAAAAATAATAAGAGTGGACTACCAAAGAAAAAATATTTTTTAGGGGAATAGTATATGAAAAATAGATGGGTAACATTTGAATACAATGACCGTGATGAAAAAATTGAAATACATGCCAATGAACTAGGGCTAAAGTTTCTTATTAGCCAATTAGAAAAACTTCTAATAGAAAAGAGTGATTTACATTTAATGACACCTAGTTGGGGTGGAGATGAGTTATCTGAAGAAAAGCAGTGTGAGACGAATAAACTTATAAGCCATGTAAAGATTTTTCATTGGGAATAGGGTCTATCAAGATTTTTGTGTAGTGCGGCCGGGCAAGGTCGTTAATGCTAGTGGGTGGGTGTCCCATCAGGAAAAAGCCTAACCAGCAGTCCTGTAGCTCGTCACGACGGATGGCGATCCGAAGTCCGTCAACGCCAGTGTATCTCATTATATCGATCCGGTTCATGGCCGATTAAGTATATTGCGCATGCAGGAAGTAGCGGAGTCGCGGCTGGATGAGCAGCATCAGATTGCGAAGATGATTATCCATTCGATCTTGTCGGCGCAGGAAAATGAACGCAAGTGGATATCACGCGAGCGTACGGCGTACGGTGTGACGATGAGACGGTACACTTTCAAGGAGGCATTGCGATGATGAAATCATTCCGATTTGGTGCTCTAGCAACGTTGCTAGCCCTGCTAATGTTCGTCAGCACCGCTTGCGCTCCCGGCGCGCAGAAGGAATAGGCGGAACTGACCGTATCCGCGGCGGTAAGCTTGACGGACGTCCTATCGGAAATCAAGACCCAATTTGAATCGGCCCATGCCGGGGTTCGGCTTCATTTCAACTTCGGAGGATCGGTGGCGCGGTGAACGAAAAGATACGAGTACGCAGGTGATTCGTTAGTTGGTGGAAGAAGAGCTGCAAGGTGACATTATCGATTACCGGATCGTACCCAATGAATTGCATGACATCGCCGCGTCCCTTATCGAGCTGGCCGATGATCATCATGCAGACCTCGTCATTACGACGGGAGGGACCGGGCTGGCTCCGCGCGATGTAACGCCGGAGGCTACAATGACAGTAATCGAGAGAGTGGTGCCCGGACTGCCTGAGGCGATGCGCGCCGCTTCGATGCTCAAGACGCGCCGGGCGATGCTGTCACGCGGGATTTGCGGTATCCGCAACCGTACGCTTATCGTGAATCTGCCGGGCAGTCCGCGGGGTGCGTACGAGAATTTGATGGCGATTATCGATCAACTGCCGCATGCGCTTCGTATTCTAAGCGGACAGGAGAGCGAGCATCGCTGATCTCGGAAAAGGGAGCCGTACATGTCGCATTAGACGCCGCAGACGCTGAGGAAGTACGAACTGCGATGATTGTAATTTCATTCATATCTCAGGAAAAGATAGTATAGTACCCCCAGAAAAGCGACCCCAACACCAATGCCGAGCAAGCTGCCGATGATCATCAGTTTGATGCCCTCCTTAATGGACTTTTTTTTCTTTGATTTTCTTAGATTGTGACTTGCCGCAACGCTGATGAGAGAAATCCCCTTGTGATCACAGGGAAGCATGACGAGCCTCGGCGTTCCTTCCGCAAAGAATTCAATAAATTTGCTCAAAAATAGTTTTTCTGACTTTTTGCCCAGATGGACATGCATTTCCGCAATCATACTTATTGAACTCCCTTCTTCCTCGAGCACGGCACAGAGCGCTTCAAATAAAGTAAAAATATCATCTTCATTGCAAGCAGAGGGAAGGGGGGCCGAAAGTAAAATAGAACCGCCTGCTGTTATTTTCTCCATCGAAATGCGGTCGGAAACTGAAATCTCATCGCGCTTACTATTGGTCGAATCGAAATGAACCATTTATGATTACCCCCAGCCAAAAATCATGGATATGGGTCTAATATTAGCATATTATATATTGATTGGCATGTACTTACATGGTAATATATACTCAAATAATAAAAAAAAGGGAACAATATAGGTTGTTATCCAAAAGTCGAGATAAAATTTGGAGGGATGAAAATGAGTTGATTTCTGAAATTTACTTTAGGCCTAACGACATGATTTGTTTTTTATCCGTTTCTATGTTATCTATTTCGAAAGTATCGATCCTACCCAACTTGTTAGAAAAGAAAATAATAGGACTGAACTCGTAAAAGTACTTGAAAAAAAGAAAACGGAAGAAGGAAGCTGCTTGTTGCTGGTGTTGAAACAAGAGAATAATGAATGGAGATGAGCGAATGAGAAGATTTCCTGTTCCAAATCATCAAAATGTTTGAGTAGAAGTTTTTTATTCTCCCTTCTTAGCACTTTGATTTTATTCGATAATTTCCACACATAAAGTAACAAGAAAATATTAATAAGAAGTGGTGCTAAACCGAAAATTTCCATATTAATCGAAGCACTTCTCTTTAACTTCTGTGATACCCACTAATTCTGCTATTAATGCCGCCAGTGCATCCCTTATTGCAACCGTTTTCTCGGCGACACTTGTAGCACCTACCAATAATATTGATGCTTCCTTTACCCCACACCGATTGCTAAACTGCAACCCCACCATCCCCGTTTTACCCTAGGTCTTTCACCCTTTTCTTCATTGTAGACAATAATGTCTATATTCTGACTTCTAAAATGTTGAGTGACAGCCTCCCAATCGTAAATTGAGGGAGTCTGCTCTTTATGCATTGATGCAGAATAAATGTCAAAGTATTTTATGTAAAAAATATGATGTCTAGACACTTTTAAAACTCTAAGATAGTAGGAGACTCCCCTTAGTAATTTACTATAATATATTATCGATAAGTGAGCAAATTTGAACATTTGATAAAAAATTCCTTTCCAAAACCACCTCTACCCTTTACATTCCCGCCCTCGGCGTGGGGTCGTTGCTGCCATATGGCAGGATGGAAGTGGTTTACATTCTTCGAAGCAGTAGGGATCAAAAAAACTTCCCGCCTATGACGAGAAGCTGTATGTACAGTTCACACAAAAATTGAAAAACAATCGCTTCTTCAATAATTGTATTGAAATTATCACGAAAGTATGATAAACTATCCGTTGTCAATTATATATACGCCCATCACATGTTTATCTTAGCACATTCGGCATATTGCGTCAAGAGTAATATCTATACATTCCAGGTAGCGGGTTACAGGGGGGATTAGATGCTTATGAACAATCAACAGGAGAACGACCTGATGTTGCCATCCGGGATCAAACTCGACGACCCTGTGCGCATGTACCTAAAAGAGATAGGGCGTGTACCGCTGCTATCCGCAGAAGAAGAGATCGAATTGGCCAAGCGGGTCGTCCAGGGGGATGCCGAGGCGAAGCAGAGACTCGCGGAGGCGAATCTCCGTCTGGTCGTCAGTATTGCAAGACGGTATATCGGGCGCGGCATGATGCTGCTCGATCTGATTCAAGAGGGCAATATGGGCCTGATGCGGGCCGTGGACAAGTTCGACTACACGAAGGGCTACAAGTTCAGTACGTATGCGACATGGTGGATTCGTCAGGCAATTACAAGGTCCATTGCGGATCAAGCGCGGACAATTCGGGTTCCGGTTCATATGGTAGAGACGATTAACAAGCTCAACCGGATCTCGAAGGATCTGCTGCAGGAGCTTGGCCGGGAGCCGACGCTGGAAGAGATCGCGCTTAAGATGGAGATTACGCCGGCTAAGGTTCGGGAGATTATAAAGATCGGCCAAGAACCGGTCTCGATGGAAACTCCTGTCGGCGACGAGAACGACTCCAGCCTGGTAGATTTCATCGAGGATCAGGAGGCGCTGGCTCCGGCGGATGCCGCGGCTTATGCGCTGCTGAAGGTTCAACTGGAGGATGTGCTCGACACGCTGACTGAGCGGGAGCAGAACGTGCTGCGTCTCCGCTTCGGCTTGAATGACGGCCGCACCCGGACGCTTGAAGAGGTAGGCCACGAATTCGGGGTCACCCGCGAGCGCATCCGGCAGATCGAGGCCAAGGCGCTGCGCAAATTAAGACATCCGAGCCGCAGCAAACGGTTGAAGGATTTTCTCGAATAAGCGGGTCTAGTTGCCGCCATGATACGACTCATAAGATATGATATGCTGCTGAGGGGCACGCGTTCGCTGCGCGTGCCCCTTTTGCGTCTGTGATGCGACACGCCATTTTCAAGTTGACAAGCTAATCGCCAAGGAGCTGAAGCGAAGCGAGAACCTGCATTACGAGGGCGTCCAGTTCGCCCAGATGACGCTCGTCAATGGGCTGCCTGAACGTTAGCACAATGCGGTGCGTCCCTTCGTCCGCAAGGGGGGAGGCGGACCCGGCCCGTGGCAGGACGGGAACCGTTCGTTCCTGCCGCACCATGGCGGCGTTCCCCCAGAGGGCGGCCAACCGTTGGCCCATCTCGTCCGCCTGCGCCGTATAACCGCCCGCAAGCTCGAAGAACAGCATCAGCCGGGCGCCGGGCTCTACCCCGACAAGCCGCAGCCCCCGCAGTTCGGCAGAGAAATCTGCCAATCCGCTCGCAAGCGTCAATACGGCAATGCAGGCTTTCCCAGGCCGCTGTACCCGCATGCGGAATGTCCGCCCGAACCCAGCCAGATCGAATAGATCCTCTCGCCCGATGACGAGCCATTCTCCTTCATGATCCAGATCATAGATTTTACCTTCCAGTACAACCTTGAGATTGTCGAAAATCGTAGGATCAAACATGGGGCCAAGCCTCCTGCGCAACATGTGAATGAGGTGTACGATCATAATACAAACATAATAAGTCACGAAATGTTATTTACGTAGAAGAATGTCACGGATTCGATGATCGGCGGCCTTGCATAATATGAGCTTGGCGCGGTAGCGGGTAGGCTGAATGTTTTCCACCAGATTGACCTGATTGATGTCTCGCCAGATGTTCTTCGCCCGCTGAACCACTTTTTCCTCGGTCAAGTCAGCATAGCGGTGGAAGTAGGAAGTCGGATTGCGGAAGGCGGTATCCCGCAGCAGTAGAAAGCGTTCTATGTACCATGTCTCCAGATCTTCCTCCTGCGCATCGACATAGATCGAGAAATCGAAGAAGTCACTGACGAACACGCTCGCTTCCTTGCTGACCTGCAGTACGTTGATTCCTTCGACAATAAGAATATCCGGCTGGCATACGGCAATGTGCTCCTCGGGCACGATGTCATAGGACAGATGCGAATAGACCGGCGCATGCACTTCGGTCTTGCCTGACTTGATATCCATCAGGAAGCGAAGAAGCCGCTTCGTATCATAGCTCTCGGGAAATCCTTTCTTATTCATCAGGCCCCGTTCCTCGAGCGTCCGGTTCGGGTACAGGAAACCGTCCGTCGTCACGATGTCGACGCGGGGGTGTTCTTCATATTGGGATAGTAGCGCTTGGAGAAGCCTCGCCGTCGTACTCTTCCCCGCTGCGACACTGCCGGCAATCCCGATAATATAAGGTACACTATCGGTGGCGGTGCCCAGGAAGGAAGACGACGACGCCTTCAAATGCCGCGCAGCGCTCACGTAGATATGAAGGAGCTTCGCCAACGGAAGATAGACCTCCTCCAATTCATCCAGGGAGATACGCTCATTCAATCCCTTCAATTGATGAAACTGTTCGGGGCTAACCGACAGATGGGATTGGCCGTTCAAGCAGGCCCATTCTGACCGCTTCATAGTGATGTAGGGACTCAGGTTGTGCATCGTTCTACCCCTCGCTCCGATTCATGACTTCAACTGGATTATGGATAAGATTATGACTCACATATCATGTTCCAAAATGGGCGATGTTGTCAAGTAAGTTCGCCTCTCCAGTTACCATCCTCATATCTTCAGAAGGCCTCATCGCGTGCTAGGGACACTTCTGTGGAGCGGGAGGCAGGCATACGGTGAAGGTGCTTCCTTCGCCGAGGCGGCTCTCCACCGTGATACTGCCTTGGTGATGGTTCACCAGTTGCTTGGCGATCGATAAGCCGAGCCCGGTTCCGCCGGTTGCCCGGGAGCGCGCTTTGTCCACCCGGTAGAATCGATCGAATACGTTGCCGACCTCATCGGCAGGAATCCCGATTCCAGAGTCAGCCACGGAGAAACATACGCGCTCCCTGTTCCGCGCCACTTCCGTCCGAATCCAGCCTCCCGGGTTCGTGTAGCGGATGGCATTCTCGATCAGAATGATAGCGACTTGGCGGAGCTGGTCCTCATCGCCAAGCACGAAGGCATCCTTGTCCAGATTGACGTGGAGCGTAATGCCGCGCTCCTCGCCCCAGAGCTGATGGATGGCCTGATGGATCGTCTCGGAGAGATCGATCCGCTCCCGGTTCGGCGTGATGCTGCCCGTTCGGGCCAGCGCAAGCAACTGCGTGATAAGGCGCTGCATACGCTGACTCTCTTGATCCAACGCCTCGATGGAGCGGTTCAGGACATCCGGGTTGCTCGTCCCCCAGCGCTTCAGAAGTTTGACGTATCCCCGAAAGGCGGTCAGGGGGGTGCGGAGCTCGTGGGATGCATCCGAGACGAAATTTTTCTCCCGTTCGACCTGCTCTCCCAACTGCATGAGCATATGATTGAGCGTGCGGGCCAGATCGTTCAGCTCCTGCGGCGTATCCGGCACCGGAATACGGTGCTTGAAATCCGGATCATCCTGAATGCGCCGGACGGCGTTCGTGATAGCGAACAACGGGGACAGATTTCTCTGCGTAACATGGTAGAGCAATAACGATCCAACGGTAGAACTGATCAGTCCGGTGATGAAGAGCACTTGGGCCATAATGTGGAGGAGGCGCTCGACATTGTTCAATTGAACACGAATATGAACCGTCCCTACTCCGCCGTCCAACGGCTTCCAGACGAGCTGATCCCGGAAGAACAGGCCGCTTTTCGCGTTCCACTTCAACGTATCGACCACCCAGTTCAGCTTTACTTCCTGCTGATTCGTATCATTTGCCTCAACCCATCCTCGGGATTGGGCAAGGACACGACCGGACGCATCGATAACCTGCACGTAGTAATTCGCATGATCGGGATAGAGTATCTCATCCAGGATATCCTGATACAGCTTACCAGCGGGAGTCTCCAGCGTATCGATGAATTTGAGTTCGACTGCGGTCAGCTCCTGGCGCGTATCCTGAATGACGGAATGGCTGACGGTGCCCATAATGAAGATCCCGATCCAAATGATGCCCCCTAGCAAGCCCAGTACGTATAACAAGGTCGTGCGGAACAGTAAGGTGTTCGGCAGCAAAGAGACGAATTTGTGGGGGCGGGAAAAGAAAGACTTCATCGCAAAGCCCTCCCGTTGCAACGACGCAGCCCTTGACTGAATCGGTATAACATCCGCTTAAGACGAGCGCAGCACATAGCCGATCCCGCGTACGGTATGAATAAGCTTCGGCTTGTATGTTCGATCCAGCTTGTTGCGAAGGTAGCGGATATAGACGTCGACTACGTTCGTTTCGCCGGCGAATTCATAGCCCCAGACGTCGGACAGGAGCTGCTCTCTACTTATGACTTCGCCTTGATGCTCCATCAAGTAGAGAAGCAGGTCAAATTCCCGCTGCGTCAGATCGATCGGTTCGCTCTCACGCTCCACTCGTCTTTTTTTCACATCGACCGTCAAGCTGTCCACTTGATATACTCCTGGCGATGCGGCATGCCATGACGAATTGTGCCGGCGCAATACGGTTCGGATTCGCGCCAGCAGCTCCTCGATCTCGAACGGCTTCGTAATGTAATCATCGGCCCCGGTGTCGAGGCCGACGATTTTATCGCCGATATCATCCCGGGCGGTAAGCAAAATGATAGGCACCTCGCTCGTCTTGCGGATGCGTCGGCACACTTCCAACCCGTTCAGGCGCGGAATCATCCAATCCAGAAGGATCAGATTCCACTCCTGCTGCTTGAAATCGTCGAGCGCTTGCTCTCCGTCCTGCGCCACCGTTACATGATAGCCTTCATGCTGAAGCTCCAATTTCAGGAGCTCGGATACGTTATGTTCATCTTCCACGAGCAGAATCGTTGTCATAGCCTCAATACATTCCCCCTGTTTGCCCTTATTATGTCCGGACCGTCGGCAATCATGCCGAACTGGACAGAGCGGAAGTATGCATGCCCGGAAGGCGTAGGGAATACTTATGATAGGGACAAATGATATGGAGTGGAAAAGGGGAAATGCACATGGATCAACCTCAATCGAGGATGAGTAAGTTCCAACTGTTATTTTTAAACAACCGCTTTGTTCTGTTTTTGCTCATTCTGCTGCTCATCGGCCTTACTATTTTCCTGCTGACAAAGATATCGTTCGTCTTCCGGCCGCTGCTTGTCCTGATCAAGGCCGTTCTGCTGCCCGTTATTCTGGCAGGCGTGTTCTATTATTTGCTGAACCCGATCGTAGATGATTTGCAGGAAAAAGGAGTGAAGCGGGTCTTTACGATCCTGCTTCTCTATCTCCTGATTCTGGGACTTCTTACGATCATCGTCTTGGCCGTAATTCCGGTCATTCGCCGTCAAGTGATGGAGCTGGTCTCGAACTTCCCAGCCTTCTCGGCACATATCGAGAAGCTGTTGACGGATGTAATTGGCAGTGAATATATTCAACGCTTCCAGCAGAGTATCGATTTCGGTACGGCGAAGCTCTTTAATACAATAACGGAGCGGGCTACCAGATTGTTGAATCATACATGGTCGAGCATTGGAGGCTTCGTCGGAGCCGTGACGGAAACGATTCTCGCCTTGGTGACCGTGCCGTTCATCCTATTCTATCTGCTGAAGGAGGGGACGAAGCTCCCTACTTATATGCTGGAGTTCGTGCCAACGGCGCTGCGCAAGCAGACCGATCAGGTGATGTCGGAGATGAATCATCAGCTCAGCTCCTATATCCGGGGGCAGATTATTATAAGTTGCTGCATTGGGATGCTTCTCTATATCGGCTATCTCATTATCGGCCTTGATTATTCACTCATTCTGGCCATTATCGCGGCCTGCACAAGCATCGTACCTTATCTGGGGCCCGTGATCGCGATTACGCCGGCGCTCATCGTGGCGCTCGTCACTTCGCCAATGATGCTGTTGAAGTTGATCATAGTTTGGACGCTCGTCCAGTTGATCGAAGGCAAGTTCATTTCCCCGCAGATTATGGGCAAGACACTGCGGATTCATCCGCTCACGATTATCTTCGTCATCCTGACGGCCGGCGATCTGTTCGGCGTCGTCGGCATCATCCTGGCCGTGCCTGGCTATGCGGTGTTGAAAGTCGCGGCTACGCATTTGTTCCGCTGGTTCCAGGCCCGCTCGCATCTGTACGACAGGCCGCCCGCGGGACCGGATCCAACCGTTAAGGGGTAGCCGGTAACGATACCCCCCGGCAAAAGGTAGACTCGTTCGCATCATGGCAGCTAGTCTACCTTATATGGGCCGCAGGCAAAGGCTATGGATGCGGGATGGTGGGAATGGACGGCGGAAGTACCTCCGATACTTTTTTGAGGGCAATCTGTTCCTTGCTCATCTGCTGCATCTGCTCCTTCACGATTGCTGCCGTAATATGCCCCGCGCTTCCGACATGCCCAATGGCAATGCATATATTATGGTTCTTCAGATGCATCCGCATCAGATTGAACTGCTTCTTAATGGCCGACGCTTTATGAATATCGTCAAGGAAGATATGGTTCTCCAGCGCAGGGATTTTTACTTCCTCGGCCACTTTGGCCACGACGCTGCGATAGTTCGTATGGCTATCCAGGAAATAAATGCCCCGTGCCTTGCACACTTCCAATATCACCCGCATCACTTTCGGATCAACAGTCACCTTGGAGCCCATATGATTGTTCATCCCGACCGCATGGGGGACATCGTCGATTGCCGCATGCACCCGCTTGCGAATCTCATCCTCGTGTAAATCCGTTGTAATCACTCCAGGCCCGAGCCACGCCTTCTTGCCTCCCAACGCTTCCATCGGCATGTGCACGATGACTTCGTGACCGGCCGCATGTGCTCGCTCCGCGTCACTCTTTGTATACTTCAAAAAAGGCATTACCGCGACGGTAATCTTGAAGGGCAGATCCATAACCGCCTGCGTTCCGCGGCTGTTATTGCCGAAATCATCAATTACGATGACGGCCGTTTTCTCAGGTTCAGCCGCCGCCGTTCCGGGCAGCAGGCAGGCAACGAGCGCCAGCATAATGATGTACCGGCAGCCTGCCATTCCTAATAGGTGTCGTATCATTTGCTTACACATCCAATCTATACATTCCTTTGTAGCTTGCGTCGGCATCCGAATTTAAGTCTGTTAATTTTTTACAGCATCAAAACAACGGGTATGGAGAACTTAAAGGCAGTGCAAGCTGCGTTCTTCCCTCAATGAGGTAGAAATACGGCCAAGGAGATGCAACATGGTAAGGAAAACGTTATTCATCATGCTGTCGCTATGCTGCATATGGATCACGGCGGTTGCCGAGGCAGCTTCTTCCCTTGACAAGGATGAAGAAGTGGCCGACTATATCCAACAGCTTTTCAAGGACAGGACCAATTTTTTGATTCATCAACAGGAACAGGTGATTCGCCATCATTATGCCGCTTCCGGCATAAGCCGGCATGCGCTCCGTCATGAAGTTGAGCGCTCCGCCTATATTCATGCATGGGCTGAACGAAGAGGTGTGCAATTTATTAACGCCCATAGCGATGTCCGGGTCATTCGGGCCAAGGTGATGGGAAGTAAGGCTACGGCCTCCGTCGTCAAATCTCTGCGGCTGGATTATATCTATACACACAGCGTCGTCCCTGCCCAGTCGTTCGGAATCGGCACCCGCCATGCGCTCACACTGACCAAGGAGGACGGCAAGTGGAAGGTGCTGCGGGAATGGTATCTTGACCCGCTGGAGGAGAACCCGAAGCTGATTCCCAAATCCGACGATATGATGCTGCGGCCGCAGATGAGGAAGCCCTCTAACCACGCCGATCGGCCCTCCACGCAATCGAACACGTTGCACAAGCCGAGATATAACCGGCAGCAGGCCGTCACTTACGCCAATAAATATGCCGGTGCGGCCTGGGGGGCGGGCAATAAGCACCGCTATAACCCGAAGTATCGGGATTATACCGGCCTCGGCGGCGATTGCACCAACTTCGCTTCCCAATGCATTGGCGATGCAGAGGAAGGCGGGGGCTTGAAAATGAGAGGCGGCTGGCATTATTTTTTGTTCAACGGGGGGTCCCGGACATGGGTTCAAACCGATGCCTTTAAAAATTTCATGCTGTACAGCGGATATGGCCAGTTGATCGCCAAAGGCAAGTTCGTCGATGTCGTCAAGCCGTCCAAGAAGTATCCGGCAGGGGCGATAGCGAAGCTTGCGCCCGGAGATCTGATCGGTTACGAGATGAAGGGCGATGTGGATCATTTCTCGGTCGTCGTCGGATTCGACGATTTCGGCTATCCGCTGGTCAACTCGCATTCCGCCGATCGGTACCGTGTGCCCTTCGACTTGGGGTGGGATCGGTATACGAGCTACTGGCTGATCCATCTCCGTGATTAACACCAGCGTTGTCTGTTGAACATAACCCGACCTTCTCCATCATACAATGGGAGGACAAGATGGGATGGGTCGGGTGATGGAAATGAAGCTGCCAGTCATAAATTCGGCTGCCTTGCGGGCAGGAGCTATCCTCGTGGGGAAGGTCATTGGCTTCGTTGGGAGAGCCACGCTGACCCGCATTCTTGGCGCCGAGGGCGTCGGATTATACCAGATCGCCTATTCATGCTACGGTATTTTTCTTATGATCATTACCGGAGGGCTGCCGACGGCATTGGCGTTATTTACCGCCAAGCATCCGGCCAGAGGATGGGGCGCTTTCCGCATGTTGTCGATTCTCCTCGCATTGGCCGGGGCCGCGGCCAGCCTCCTCATGTATATGCAGTCCGATAGGATTGCCATTCTTCTCGGGAACCCGGATGTGGGAGCCGCTATCCGCTGCCTGGCTCCTGCCTTATTGGCCGTTCCGCTGCTACAACTGCTAAGGGGATATATGCAGGGAACAGAGCGGTACGGATCCATCTCCTTCTCCGAGATAGCGGAACAGGCCGTTCGGGTCGGGGCGATGATTATGCTTGTCCTTCTGTTCGCATCCGAAGGGACTTCCATCGCTTTGGGAGCCGGGTTGACCGGAACGACGATTGGCGCGCTGTTCGCCCTCCTGGTGCTTATGGCCTGTCTCCTGACAAGGCGCTCCTTCCCCGCCGGCTCCATCGAATTCCAGCCGCCGCTTCGGGGCGAAGTCCGCTCGATAGTCCATGCATCCATGGCGATCGGCTTCACGAGGCTGTTGATGCCGGCCTCGGACTTTATTGATTCGCTGCTCATCCCGCGCCGGCTTCAGACGGCAGGATACACCCTCTCGGAAGCGACATCGATTTACGGGGTCATTACGGGAATGGCGGTTATCGTCGCTTATATGCCGACGATCGTGACGGCCGCCATCTCTTACACGATGACGATGAAGCTGGCCTCCTATTACCAGCAAGGCGAGTTGAGTTCTTATCAGTTCATGGTCCGTAACATCCTTCGGCTCTGCTGGACATGGGGCTTGTTAAGCGGAATGTTCCTGTTGTTGTTCGCGGCTCCATTGGCGCAGTTGTTATTCCATACCCCCGAGGCGGCCGATCCGATTCGATATTTTGCGGTTTTCCCGCTGTTCGTCGGGCTTCGCGAGCTGACGACGAGCATTTTATGGACGCAAGAGCGCAAACATGTTCCGTTTATGGGTCTGTTGAACGGAATCGCCTTCTCGACGGCCCTGCTGTTCTTCCTGCTGGCCATACCGGGTTACGGGTATGAAGCGGCGTCGATTGGCATTCTGACACTGGAAGGCATCGCGGTGTTCTGTAATCTATATGCGCTCCATCGCATGAGGGTCCATCTGTTCGCTTGGAGATGGATTGGGTGGGAAATGTTTTTTTGCATCTTAAGTCTATTCTTGTTCTTGTTTGCTCTTCCGTCCGGATTCGAGTCGGCATCGTTCTGGCCAGCGGCTGGACATATGCTGATCTATTGGCTCGGCGCGGGGAGCGTCCTTCTCGTTCGAGCGAAGTCCTTCATGCAATAAGTATAAATACAATAAGCGTCTCCATTCCGGTGGGAAAGGGGGGGCACAAAAAAATATAAAATGCAACAAAAAACCGCTGTATACTAGGTTGACTACTAATTATTGCCATGGTATATTTTACTATACTAAATAATGGAGGTGTAAATATGAAATTAAAAGAAAATTACTAGAGAAAAGTAATAATGGTAGCTGTAGTGCAAAAAACAACAACGCGTTATGATTTGTCAATCTTTCTTCTTGGATAACTGCACTTAGTGGACAAGGGCGAGTCGAATGAATACATGAATTCATGCGACAGATGGTTCAGTTATACGGGGGTGGAACATCTAGAGTTCAGATATAGTAAGCGAATCATGAACTGACTGCATCTGCATGGAATCGTTGGATCAGGCAAGCAGAACAGTCAGGCTCCTTCTCGGTCTTATCCCATCCCCGCTATCGTGCCTCTAGGAATGCACCTAGGGTATTACCCAAATTTTTCCCGACTGACCCTATGTTTCATTATCCGGAGACATTCCGTACAGTTAGTCCCTATTTGATTTTCAATATGAGGGAGAGATCGAGATGAAGACGAGATGGAAAATTGCTGTTGTGCTGCTAACGATTGCAACATTACTCAGCGGATGTTTCGGAGAGAAGAAAACAGTGCTTGAAGAAGGAAAACAAGAGATAAAAGTGATGTATCAGAGTAAAGAACAGTTCTATAAGAAGTATGGGAATCTTTTTAATGCGAGATATCCGGATATTGATATCAACGTGATTAGTACAATGGACATGGAGGAGAGACGTGAGCTCGAAGATGAAGAGATCAAGAAATTGATAGAGAAGCATAAACCTGATGTGCTGTTCCTGAACGAAAAATTGTTCGCATCCTACGTCCAAGAGGGAAAGCTATATAGCTTGGAAGAAGTCATAGCAAGAGATACATTTGATTTGACAGGATACGGACTGGGCATTATTGATAGCCTGCGGGCGAAAGGAAATGGTACGTTGTATGCGCTGGTGCCTGATTTTGATGTTTCTGTATTGTATTATAACCGTGATTTATTTGAAGAGAACCATATTGAACTACCACGCAACAAGATGAGCTGGCAAGAGGTCTTTGATTTATCCAAGCGATTCGAGGGCATGGGATCGGGTGAGAACCGAGTGCTCGGACTTTATCAGCCTTTCTGGAACAGCGCAGTGGCGTTAAATTATATTTCAGATAGCTTTGCCTTGCAAATGTTCGATTCAAAGGCAGAGAAGTTACTTATTGATTCGGACGGGTGGAAGCGAGCCGTTAAGCTAACAACGGATGCAATCCGCTCCAAAGCGGTCTCTTTTCCTTCCTGGCGTAACAACAGTATTAGCTGGGATGAATTCATTACCTTTGCGAAAGGAAAAGCAGCCATGACCGTTAATGGCCCTCGGATGATACAATGGCTCAAGGCTCAGGGTGTCAACGACATAAATAAAATAAATTGGGATAGGGTCACCATTCCGGTTGACCCACAAAACCCTGATGAATCCCCGCACGTGCAATTGCAACAATTTTGTGCGATTCCAGCCGATTCCCCTAATCAACCGGCGGCATGGGAATTCATAAAGTTCGTAAATGGACCAGAAATGGCGAAGATTTCGTCTCGCTCAGGGGATGGGCTGCTACCGACGAGAAATCAAGTCTTTAAGGAAATGGACGAAAAAAGCACGGAACCATTCTATATGTTGAAGACTACGGCACAGACTTCGGACTTTTTGTATCGCAAGGATGTTCCGGAAGCGTTCTACGATTTCTTTCAACCGTTGCTCACGGATGCGTTGAAGGCGATTATAGACAACAAGAAGACGGTGGATGAAGCGCTGGCTGAACTGGTAGTGCAGGGTCAGGACGCGTTGGTGAAAGCGCGAGAAGCAGAAAAAAAGGAAAAAAGTTCGTGAACGAAGGCCGCAACAGGTCGTTCATTTTTAGCGGTTGACTTTTAGAAAATAGGAAGGGGAGAGCGTGAGATGAAGACAAAGTGGAACATTTCCTCCGTGTTGCTAATTGTCATCTTACTCAGCGGCTGTGGCGGAGAAAAGAAGGCATTGGAGCCACTTCAAGAAGGAAAAGGAAAGATAAAGGTGATGTGTGACAACGAAGCATCGTTCTATAGTCAGTATGGCGATATTTTTACGATTAAATATCCGAATATTGACTTGGAAGTGATGAGTACGGCCGAGGTGGAACGTCAGGGCGAAGATGACGAAGAAATGAAGAAATGGATAGAGAAACATAAACCGGATGTGCTGCTCCTGGACGCACCATTATTCGCATCCTACGCCCAAGAGGGAAAGCTATATAATTTAGAAGAAGTCATAGCGGAAGAGAAATTCGATGTAGCTGGATACATGCCGGGTGTGATTGATAACCTGCGTGCGAAAGGAAATGGCACGTTATATGGGCTGGCCCCTAGTTTTACTGTCCCTGTATTGTATTACAACCGCGATATATTTGAAGAGAACCATATTGAACTGCCGCGCAACAAGATGACTTGGCAAGAGGTCTTTGATTTATCCAAGCGATTCGAGGGTATAGGATCAGGTGAGAATCGGGTGTTTGGACTTTTTCTGGACTATAGGGACACGATAGAGGTTTTAAAATATATTGCAGCTACCTTTTCCTTGCAAATGTTCGATTCGAAGGCAGAGAAGTTCCTTATTCATTCAGACCATTGGAAGAGAGCCGTTAAGCTAGCAACGGATGCCGTACGCTCCAAAACCGTTTCTTTTGACAACAGTAACAGTAACCATCCCGATGCTTTTATGGAAGAAAAAGCGGCCATGACCATTGATTGGCCTCTTCGGACACAAATGTTCCAAGATCCGGGTTTCATCGGCGGAAAAAAAATAAATTGGGGTATGGTCACCATTCCGGTTGACCCGAAAAACCCTGATGAATCCTTGCACGTGGAATTGCCCTCCATTACAGCGATTGCAGCCGATTCCCCGAATAAACCAGCGGCATGGGCCTTCGTAAAATTCGTAAATGAACCAGAAATGGCGAAGGCTTCGTCTCGTGCAGTGGGCGGTCCGTTACCGACGCGAGGCCAATTCCTCAAGGAAATGGATGGAATCAATACGGAGTCATTCTATATGTTGAAGCCTACGGCACAGACTTCGTACTTTTGGTATCACAAGGATGTTCCGGAAGAGTTTTACGATCTCTGCAGACCGTTGCTTGCCGATGCATTAAAAGCAATCGTAGACAACAAGAAGACGGTCGATGAAGCGCTGGCTGAGCTGGAAGTGCAGGGTCAGGACGCGTTGGTGAAAGCGCGAGAAGCAAAATTAGGCGTCTAAGAAGCAGCGGCAGGAGCACCGGAAATATAAATGGAAACGAAAAAGCCGCCGTAGATTGCATCTGCGGCGGCTTGCTTATGTACGCCCAGCACGGGCGTCATCCATACGGTGAAAGAGCAGTTTTGAAAAGCAGTTATGAGTGGTAGTGCAAAAAAACAACCAACGCGTGTGACTTGTCACTCTTCATGTAGTGTTTTTGTAAAGTAAGGGGAGTCGTCATATCTTTGGATTTATTAATATTTTTTACAATAATGTTAATCTGAAAGTGAGCCATTTTCAAATCCACCTCTTTCGTTTGTTGACACAGCAACTACATTTTACATAAGGGGTTTTGAAAATGGCTTTCCTCATTTATTCCCTCCCGACTTCCTACCGGGAAGCAAAAGGGTTAAAAGTCTGCTTTCTCGTAATAAGGAAGGAAATCGTGGCTTCCCGTTCCTGCTGGTCGTTCCACTCTGCTTGTCCCCTCCCAATGAGAAAGGATCTAATAGTGTATCTTACAAGGAGGAGGCTACCAATTGGGCGATATTATAGGCGGTTACGGATGTCATCATCTCTTCACTTCTACAGGTGTAATCTTGGTTCTGTTCATTTTGCTCGTCATCGTATCTCGTGCATTCATTTATTAGAATCCACGATAAGATGATGGGGTTCCTCATGTATCCGTGCTTATCGGTCGTCTTATTTCGTGCCCTGCTGATAGAGCAGGGCTATTTTTTACTGATATTCCGTTGTCCGTATTCAAGAAACAATCAAGCCTCTTTGTCTAGCCGGGTAAGCGGCTGCTTGGCCGGTCCCTCCAGCACTTTGCCGTTCATCGAGAAGCGGGAGCCGTGGCAGGGGCAATCCCAGCTCCGTTCACCGCTGTTCCACTCCAACTCGCATCCCATATGGGTGCATGTCGTATCGACGACATGGAGCGTGCCGTGCTCATCCCGGAAGGCGCCGGCTCTGCGCCCGTCAACGGTGACGACCGCGCCTTCCCCGGCAGCGAGCTCCTCCGGCGTCTGCTGCACCGATTCCAGCTTCCCGCCGACGAGATGCTTGGCAACGTCGGCGTTGTGGACGACGAAGTTCTTCACATCCGGCGTCACCTGGAACCGGGATGGCGTGTATAGCTCGCGATACGGGCTATCTTTGCCCTGCACGATATCGCGCAGAAGCAGGCCCGCGCCGGTGCTATTCGTCATGCCCCATTTCCGGAATCCGGTAGCGACGAGCACATTGTCGATTCCCGACGAGACCGGACCGATATAAGGAACCTTATCCAAAGAGACCAGGTCCTGAGCCGACCAGCGGTACGCAATGCGCGGGACCTGGACCATTCGCTCGGCGAATGCCCGCAGCGCCTCATAGTGCTTCATCGTGCAGATGCCTTGGCCGGTCTTATGGCTCTCGCCGCCGATCAGAAGCAGCCATTCGCCGTCTTGGGCGGCCGCGGTTCGTACCGACCGCTTCGGATGGTCAGCGCTCAAATACATGCCTTCAAGATCAGCCTCATCCCCGACTGGTATTCCCAAGACATAGGATCGCTCCGCATGAAGGCGGGTGAAATAATACCCTTTGCCATCGAAGAACGGGAAGTGGGTGCAGGAGATGACATGCTTCGCGGTGACCCGGCAGCCATCCTTCGTGATAACGGTCGGAGCCACTCCTTCTTCGACAGTATGGGCCATCGTGTTCTCGTAGATGACACCTCCCGCTTGCAGATATTGCTCTGTTAGCACCTTCACATACTGCAAGGGATGGAACTGAGCCTGTCCCTTCATGACGATGGCTCCCTTAATCGGCACAGGGAGGGGGCAAGCATCGACCCACTCGCCGGGGATGCCGAGCTTATGATAGGCGGTCATCTCATCGGCAATTCGACGAACGCTCTCTTCTGTCTCCGTATAGATATAAGCGTCTTGCTCGCGGAAGCCGCATGCGATGCGGTGCTTCTCTACAAGCCGCTGTATGAACTGGGCTGCCTCCGCATTGGCCTGATAATAGAGCTTGGCCTTCCCCTCGCCGAACATGCCGATCAAGTCATGATAAATCAGATCATGCTGTGCCGTAATTTTAGCGGTCGTATGTCCGGTCGTGCCATTGAACAATCGGCCGGCTTCGAGCAAGACGGTACGGTAGCCCTCGCTAGCCAGCAGATAGGCTGTCGTCATGCCGGTGATTCCGCCCCCGACGATGGCGACATCGGCCTGAACCGAAGGCTCCGCCAGCTTCGGGAAGACGGGAAGGGAACAAGTATCCCTCCAGTACGATTCGGGGAGAGCAGGCAGCTCTTCATGAATGGGGCGGTTCTTGGTCATGCTGATCCTCCTGGTCCTTCACAGTATATGTTATCACCATTGCCGCAACGGCATCATTACATACATCCGGGCTGACTCCATGCCAACCGGAATATTCCCGGTTTACGGAACATATATAATTACAATGAGATGGAAAAGGAGGGAATCCCAATGACGGAGAAGAAGCCTGCACCTACACCGCCTGCCAAAAAAGAAAAACCGCCTGCGAAGCCGCATCATGTTCAGACTTGCCTTCACCCGATCGTACAGCCTGCCTATGTCAATCATCAACCGTCCGCGTGCACTCCGATATGCACGACGGCGGCCGTACCGCAGCCAACCGATTACGTGACTTGTCTGGACCCGGTATTCCTGGACCATCTGAGCCGGCATCAAGGCCAGCAGATAACTGTCCGGACGACGGTAGAGACGCTGGAAGGCGTATTGGCCGGCGTCGCGGTCGATCATATTCTGTTGAATCAGCATGATAAGGCGTTCCATATCCGGACCGCACAGATTGTTTATTTCGAGGGGCTGCCGATATCGTATTTATAATGCGGCGCGTGCATGTATTTCGTTCAAAACGGATGATGTTCATTCCATGAGGGAACATTATTTATGAGGGAACATTAGAAATGAGGCTGGCATGGCTAAGTCCAGTGAATGCAGGGTCAGAAATAGAAAAAGCAGGGCTTCTGCGCGAAACCCTGCTATCAAATGCGTATGTTATGGTCGCCAATTCTATTTCTGGGATGGAGCTTGCTGGTCATAGCCTTCTTCCGCGTTTACGATCCTAAGTCGAGCCAAAGGCTCCGTATTACGAGGTCGAGATGACGCGGCGTGCGGTCACAAACGTCTTGTCCCAGGTGCTGCCGGAAAAATCGGAAATCGTTACGCCGACACCGACTTTATAGGTATGAAGAAGCTTGTCTTCGCCCATGTAGATGGATACGTGGTTAATCTTGCCATCCCGGTTCGTGTCGGAAAAGACGAGATCACCAGGCTGTAAATTGTTCTTGGAGACTTTGACGCCGACCGTCGCTTGATCACGCGAAGAACGCGGAAGCTTGATGCCATGCTTCTGGAACACATACTGCGTGAACGAAGAGCAGTCGAATTGATCAGTTCGGCCGGATTCGGCTCCGAAATGATAAGGGACGCCGAGAAAGGCTTTCCCTGTCGCAATGATTTTATCCGCTACCGTGGATGCGGATGTAGAGGCCGCTTGGGCTTGATGGGGGGCCGCTATCACCGTGCCTGACAATGTTATAAAAAAGCTAAGGCTGATTCCCATTACCGTTTTTAGGATGCGATGATTCTTCATGTTGTTCAAGGTCGTCCTCCTTGTATTGAAAAGTTGAGTAAGGCCTATAAACAACATAACATATGATTTGCATCCATTATTTAACGGATGTCATGAAGATACGATAACGTCAATGAATTTCCGGATTTATTAGAATTCGATGAGAAAATAGTAACGATTTCGTCACAACTTAGGCTAGTAGCATCAAGTTCCTGATATCCAGCAAACCGTGGTAGAGGAGAAGGACAGGCACTGACATTCCCGTCAGTGCCTGTTCGAGTATATATAGGCAAGACATCGAGTGCAAGCAACATGGGGAACTCGTTCCCGGGACGCGTGCCAGTGCTGTTGATCGCGGAGGCATTCGGTGGCCTGGAAGTTCTTTATTGCGATGTCTTGACTTTCGGCGGGAGGAGAGCTATGATAGGACATGTGAGTTAGTAATTTAGTAATTTAGTAGATGAAATAGCTTTACTATTTTTCAGATTCGGATGGGGGATATAGAAGATGAACATTCCTACAAATCTAAAGCATAAGCCTGTCATTGTCTCGGAAAATTACGAGAATGTAGACGGACGTTATTCGGGACATTCCGATGCGAAGGGGCTCTCCTTGGGGTTGGCCCAATGGAATGACCGTGGCAAGGTCGATATCTCGGCGAAAGTATGGCGATATACCGGCGAGAAATGGTCCAGACAGTCGGAGGAGCTGCCGCTTCACCGCGTGCTCGACCTGGCTATCCTCGTCTGCCAGAGCATGGTTCATTTCCGCGACGCGTATCGTTATAAGGACTTGTATGATCCAGAGAATCCGATTATTGAGCGCATCGGATTGCAAGGGGATGCGATGACGGTGGCGGTATGCATCGACAACGAGAAGATTAAGGAGGATATCAAGCTGTTCAGCCAGGCGCTTAGCAACGATGACGAATTGAATGGCGAGCGGTTGCGGACATTGTCGGCCTTACTGAAGGAAATGGGGTATTGATTCGGATAAAGCATTCGCGCCGCGTAAGGAAGGAGGAGTCGTCATGGCATTGGATAAGCAAAGAAAGAAGGAACTGGCCTCGACATACCAGCAGTCGTTCCGGCCGATGGGCGTCTACCAGATACGCAATGTGAAGAACGGGAAAATTCTCGTGGCCGGCACGATGGATCTGGATGGAGCCAATCATAAGCTTGAATTCATGAAGCAGACGAAGATGAACGGCATTCGGGAGCTGAAGCAGGATTGGGATGCGTATGGCGGCGACTGCTTCGTGTTCGAGGAGCTTGATCAAATCAAGCCGCGCGAAGAAATCGTCGCCGACCGTTCCGAATTGAAGAAATACCGGGACGAGGTGGACGCGCTGCTGGAACTGTGGATCGAGAAGCTGCAGCCATTTGGAGATAACGGATATAATAAACCGAAGCGTAAGCCATAACCGCAGGAACCGGCCGGAAGGCCGGTTTTTTGCTGCATATGGGAACGACTTCATCGCACTAGCGCTGGTAAATTTGCCGGTAGCGGGCCGGAGTAATGTGCTCGAATTTTTTGAAGGTTTTAATGAAGTAGCTTGCTCGTGCATAAGATTGCCGGCGCCGCCGCCGAAGCGGGATTGGAATTGGCGGACGTGAAGAGCATCACCCAAAAAGCGATCGACCGTACGAGAAGCATCGGCTTCGCCCTCACTTCCTGTACCGTCCCGGCCAAAGGGACGCCGACCTTCGAACTGGGCGAGGATGAAATCGAGTACGGCGTAGGCATTCACGGCGAGCCCGGCATCCGCAGGGAGAAAAACGCCGCCGCCGATAAGCTGGCGAAGAAAATGGTGGCGGACCTGTTCCGCGACATGAAGCTGGACGATGGTTCGGCCGAGGAGCTCGCGGTGCTCGTCAACGGGTTCGGCGCATCGCTACTACAGGAATTGTATTTGTTGGCTAATGCGGTCGTGCGGGAAATCCGCAGCCGTCATGTTTCCATCTTCAAGGTTTTCGTCGGCAATGATATGACGAGCATCGATATGGCTGGCGCTTCCGTGTCTTTGAAGCGGCTGGATGAGCAGTTGAAGCATTATTTGCAGGCGGACTGCGCTACGCCGGCATTGCAAGTCAACGGGCCGTTCTCTTCGCTGCGCAGCGCGGAGGCGGGAACGGAGCTTCAAGCAATTGAAGCGGGAATGGCATGAAATTATGGAGCATCACGCCGGGAATATCGGCGACTTCTTCCATGCCTGTTCCTTCGTCATTATGGAGCACTGCGGCGGCGCTTCCGGGCCGATAAAAGTAGTCTTTACCAACGATAGATCGGCACTTCCCTACTGGGAAGTGTCTTTTTATGGATGAATTTGGAGTGAAAGAATGTGGAATGGCGGAAATCTTAACTTTTTTTAACTAGGATGACGAAGGGATTATTGCTTATAATTAGAATTGTCAAATCATGTTGCTTAAGGGAGGGTAAGGTAGAGAATGGAAGAGATGAATAAGGGCGGTTCCTGTAGCATGGCTGAAAAGGAAGCAATCCTTCATCGAAATGAGCTGTCAGTTGCTGGCAGGGAATGGATGATAAGCAGGCTGGAGCCGGAGGAAGAGAAGGTTATAAACGATCTGATGCGCGAAATCGAACAGATTCGGGCGCGAATGGTCAGTCTGGCGATGGAAAATAATGACCTGCTGAATGAAAAGGCAATCCGGGAAAGTCAGCGGCTTGATAAATACATTGTGCTCATCCAGAAGGCGAGATGCCGGCACCGGAGCAAGCAGCAGCGGGGCGATGTACTGCTTCACCAGTAAGTAGGACGAAGACAGATCTTCTAAGATGGAGCGGAGGACGAAGCAGAGGGGCAGACGACGGCTATCCGCTGGAACGATGAATTGCTGGATGTGGTCTTCTTCTTAGACAAGCTGCCCTGCGATTTATGGAATACACAAGGAATTTCATGAGCGCTACAGGGTCATACTTGGCTACTACCTTACGAAGTTGCAGCATGGATTTATGAGTTATTCGGCCGTCTTGCTCGATATGAAAATGGCTCCATCCGCTAATGCATTTGATGCAAATTCAATGCAGCCTAGAGCTCTTTCAAGAAGAAGTGAAAGGACTGGTGGAAAAGTTCCGCAGTGCTGTAGCATGTCATGATGATGCCGGTAACGGTTCCTGGTCACAGTTCAATAGAAAAGACACCTACTCACAGGATAAGGTTAGGCGGCTCGGGGTATTTTACTATAAGGTCCATATATTATCCCAGTCTTGACCATGGAGGTACATGCATCTTGACGTTCGATAGTGAAAAGCTGCAAATGAGGATCTATGAGAGCGGGGACGGAGCGGCGAAGCTGCTGCCGGTCTCCTTTGATGAATGGGAGAGCAAGGCGAAAGGCTTGTTGGCCGCCGCACCGTTCGGGTATGTTCATGGCGCGGCTGGGGCGGGAGACACGAACCGCGGCAATGTCGAGGCTTTCCAAAAATACCGCATTAGACCGAGGATATGTTGCGATATTACGGAGCGGGACCTGTCCATCTCGCTGTTTGGCGCCAAGCTCCCGTTTCCTATGCTGTTCGCTCCGATCGGGGTAAATACGATTCTGCATCCGGATGGAGAATTGGCTCCTGCCCGCGCAGCAGCCAAACTGGGCGTTCCTTATATTCTCAGCAATGTGTCCAGCATCCCGATGGAGACTGTCGCGGAGGCGATGGGGAACCATATTCGTTGGTTCCAGCTTTATCCTCCCCAAAATGATAAGCTTACCTGGAGCTTCCTTGAACGCGCCGAAGCGGCCGGATACTCGGCGATCGTCGTAACGGTGGACTCCACCCTGCTCGGTTGGCGGGAGACGGATCTGCGCAATGCATATTTGCCGTTTTTGTCCGGCCAAGGAATGGGCAATTATTTTACGGATCCCGTGTTCTGCTCGATGCTCAAGGAGCCGCCGGATCACGATAAGGAAGCGGCTGTCAAGCTCGCATTGGACGAAGGCAACAACACATGCTTTACGTGGAAGGAACTGGACTTTATTCGCCAACATACACGTTTGCCCGTTCTGATCAAAGGAATTACGCATCCGGATGATGCTGTCATGGCTCTGGAGCACGGTGTCGACGGTATTATCGTCTCGAATCACGGCGGCAGGCAACTGGATGGCGCTGTCGCCACGCTGGAATCGCTGCCCGCGATTGGCGAATCGGTGCAAGGTAAGGTGCCGGTGCTGTTGGATAGCGGGATACGCCGGGGAGCCGACATTCTGAAGGGGATTGCCCTGGGAGCGGATGCCGTTCTGATCGGCCGTCCCTATGCGTATGCCTTGGCTGTCGCGGGCGAGAGCGGGGTGCGAGAGGTGATGGAGCGTCTCATTGCCGAGACGGAGCTGCAGTTGGCGATCTCGGGACGGAGCTCCATTCGGGATGTCGACGCTTCCCTTATCATCAAAGTGAAATAAGCAGGAAATGGACATTGTTACATGACGTACAAGGAGGTAAAGATCTGAATGAAATATAATTAAACATTTTTAAACATCTCAAACATTATTGTATAATGTGGTATGAGGTGATTATGTGAAAATGTATTCTATTGGACAAATTGCAAAGATGGTCGGCGTTACAACGAAAACGATGCGAGAATGGGACAAATCCGGAAAGTTGAAACCGCACCACGTAAGTGAGAGTGGATATAGGTACTATTCTCAGGTTCAGGTAAATGAACTGCTAAGGAAGAAAGAACCGGAGAAGCGAAAGGTTATTGGCTATTGCCGTGTATCCAGCCCCAAGCAAAAGGAAGATCTTGAACGGCAAATCGAAAATGTGAAAACGTATATGATCGCTAGGGGTTACTCGTTCGAGATCATCTCAGATGTTGGTAGTGGTATAAACTACAACAAAAAAGGGTTAAATCAACTGCTAGAGCTTATTGTATCCTCCAGCGTCGAGAAGATTGTTATTTTATATAAGGATAGGCTGCTTCGGTTTGGCTTTGAGTTGATGGAAAACTTGTGTACCCAATTCGGAACGTCGATAGAGATCATCGACCACACGGAGAAAACAGAAGAACAAGAACTGGTGGAAGATCTGATTCAAATCGTTACCGTGTTCGGTTGTCGTCTTCAAGGCAAACGTGCGAACAAAGTGAAAAAAATGCTCAAGGAGTTGGTGGAAGATGATTCTAGGGAAAAAAGTTAGAATCAAGCCGACCCCAGAACAGGAAGAGCAATTGTGGCGTTCCGCAGGAACCGCTCGTTGGGCATATAACTGGACGCTTGCACGACAAGAAGAAAATTACCGTGACGGTGGGAAGTTCATCTCTGACGGCAAGCTGCGGAAAGAACTGACGGAGCTGAAGCAAATGGAGGGATATGCGTGGCTGTACAATGTTTCTAACAATATAGCGAAACAAGCGGTCAAGGATGCTTGTGATTCCTTCAAGAAATTTTTCAAAAAGCAGTCTGCTTTCCCTTTATGTAGTAACGGGATGGTATTCAAAAACATCAACAAGTCTGCCGGTGTAAGAAAGATGGAGGAACGCTTGCGTGGGTTGCAACGCCGTGTTTCTCGCAAATATGAAATGAACAAGGAGGGAAGCCGTTTTGTCAAAACATGCAACATTGTAAAAGTAGAGAAGTCTGTACGTTTGCTACATCGAAGGCTAACGAATATCCGAACAAACCACGTCCATCAAGCGACAAACGCTATAGCGAAAACCAAGCCTGGCGCCGTCGCGGTTGAATATCAAGGGAATGATGAAGAATGCTCATTTGTCAAAAGTGATTGCGCAACAAAACCTGCACAAGTTCAAACGCCAACTACAGTACAAGTGTGAAAAGTATGGAATCCGCTTTATAGAAGCTGACAAATGGTTTCCTTCCTCTATCGGACAGGATATTCAAATGTGGTTGTGGGCTGGAAATAGACAGGGATGTAAACGCTGCAATCAATCTAGCCAAATTAGCGAGCTGACATCAAAACGTTACCGCTAATGTGTAGGATTCGTTGTATCCGAATTTACGCCTGTGGAGTGTCATGCCAAATGCGAGTAGCTCAGGCAAAAGCAGACACGTAGAAGCAGGAAGCAAACAATAGATGTATAGACTTTTACAATCTTTTTGGCAACGGATCGCATGAAATTACATTTCACCGTGGAAGCATTGATTGTCTTGTTCACCGGGTTTATTCTGCTTCGAATTCTCGGAAAAAAAACAGTGGGGGAAATGACGGGACTCGAAATCATAACACTGTTGGCAATGGCTTCCATGATTGGACATGCCGTAAAGGGCGACGGGTTAATGAAAACGATTATCACATTATGCGTCTACGTCTCTCTGCTGCTGGTTATACAGTATCTTGCACTCCGGTTCAACTGGGTAGAGAAATGGTTCATGGGGAGAGCGACGCTGATCATAAAAGATGGTCAGATCATCAGGGAGAACTTGAAGAAGCTCCGCTTAACGGTCGATCAACTGGAAGCCAAGCTGAGAGCGACGGGCATCGCCTCGATCAGTGACATCAAGTGGGCGACCCTTGAAATTTCAGGGCATATGGGGTATGAATTAATGCGGCATGCCAAGCCGGTCACGATCGGGGAGATGGAAAAGATGCTTGCTCAACTCGAAGGGAAGCCTGGGAAGCAGAAGCAGCAAAAGGAAAATCTGTTCACCGAAGTCGTGGAACAGGGGCATCGCGAGCTTATTCGCCCTGAATTGGATTAACACAGAAGCCGAAGGACGTCACTAAAGCGGTCGTGCGCGGCTGAGATAACGGTATAACAAGAAAACCCCAGTCTCCCGGGGTCTTCATGCCGTCTCGTTACTTCGCCGGCTCGCCGCAGAGGACACAGTTCTCCGATTTGCCGTTCAGCAGCGCTCCGCATTGCGGGCAGTTGACGGCGATCGGAAAATCGCCCCGTCTGACGCGCGAAGCGGGAATGATCTCGGTCGGCTCCATCGGCACCGCTTGCCCGCAGTGGTTGCAGAATCTGGATACTTGGGTGATGACGGCGCCGCAGGCGCATATTTTCTCGCCCTTGGCCTGGAGAAGCTGCTTCTCCAGCGCGGTGATCTCTCCTACCAACCGCTGGATGGCTTGCGAGAGGCTCCCGATGTGATGCATCTGCTCCGTCAACTCCTGCTTGACATACGCTTCATGCACCAGCTCGCCGAGCAGGGTGAACTGCGCTGTTTTTTCTTTCTTTTTCCCCGCAATCTGCGAGCTGATCCGCGTCACCTCCACGGTCTGCTGCGCTTTTTCCTTCACTTGATGGAGACCATGCTTCATTTTATCCATAAAACTCAACGCCACTACCTCCCGACGGTTGTCGTCCTGTTCTTTTCGCTGACCCGATCAATCGGTTGTCCTGCGTCAATGAGGCTATCCCGGAATCCGTCCGCACAGCCATGCAATGAATCATCGTGCCGCTCCTATAATATAGTGCGCAATCGGATCCGTTGTATAGGCTCGATATGAACCAACCTCCGTCCTGCCAAGTGGCGGAACGGAGGCTTTGCCTTGGCATGGATATCTTGTCATCACTCGTTATTCCGTTGCTTCAGCGCGCAACATTCGCGCGGTTCAGCTCGGCGATAATCTCCCGGGTCTTCCCGCCGACAACGGATACCGACGCGACGCCAAAACCATTCCTTTAACTAGAAAATCGCAAAATTGACCCGGTTCCGCTCGTTTTTTATGAATGATTGTGGAATGATTTTTTGATACAATTTAAGTAAGGAGGCTATTTTTGGTAATTTGGGTTCGCCGATTATGCAAGTTTTGATTATAATTCTGAACGGAGAGTCTCGAAAAATAAAAAAGTGACAGGAGGAGGATTTTAGTGGATTCTATATTAGAATTAATAGCATGTATATTTAGTGTAATTGCGGTTGGTTATGGAATAAGTTATTGGAATAAGAGTAAAGATAAAGATTAATTATCAAGGACAATGATAATTCATTGTACCATTGACATGTGTAATTAGAATCCACTTTGATTGTTGTTCCACTGGCCTCAACAGCGCTTTTACATTGTCTATTAATGTTTGCAATACGGTCTGGCCAACGTGTTAATTGTGAACCAGTAAATGTAGTGGTCATTGGTCCTACTATTGTAGTTAGACCATCCTTGGAAGTTTGAATATTAGAAGAAGCTTTTGCTGTTTGGTCTCCTGCAAGAAAAAAGAAAGTGAGAAATAAGGTGGATAAAAATACATGTAACGTTCTTTTAGATGAGTTAATCACTCTCCTTGATTGAAATAGAAACCTTATTACATAATATACCATTTGGAAGAAGTCGAATACAATCAGTTTGTAAAGAATTACAGTCGTAAATATTCTTTTTTTCTTGCAGAAGGAGCGAAAGAGATTGCTCGTGAACTGCGTTGGCTGCTTGACAGTCTTTCGCTAACTCAGCGACTCGCCCATCCGGTTGTTTCACCCGAAGCGGCGATTTGAGCCCAATATGTGCGTGTAGCAGGAAATCCCCCCGCGTTTGTCTAATTCATCTCTATAAAAACAAATGCGGATGTACGGCGGTTCGTGTGCGGTCGTCGCGCACGATACAGCGGCGGATCTGCGAGGCTGCGCTGCGTTATCTTCGTTGGCAGGCTGCGACATTGATGGATGCCGCGAAGAACGATAAAATAGGGGATGAATAAATCCGCAAGCAGAGGAGCAGGGTGCGAGGGAAAGTGCATGTCTTCGGAGATCAGGCATGCGATTGACGCTCCAGTCGGCTCCTCTTTTTGAAGTCGTGGACAAGATGGAGGCTATACATACGTTGGAACGATACCCCTTTGACTATGATCCCGCCCGCCCTTATATTCAACAGGTTAGCGACTGGGTGGCGGACGTTTTTTATGAAATATTGCCGGAGGCCGGCTTTGAAGTTCGAGATGAGCAGATATATATGGCCTTTCAGTTGGAACGGGCTTATTCCGAGAAGAAGCCCATCTTCGCCGAGGCCGGGGTAGGGACGGGCAAGACGATGGCTTATTTGCTGTATGCGCTCTGCTATGCCCGCTATATGCGGAAGCCTGCGGTTATCGCATGCGCCGATGAGTCGCTCATCGAGCAACTGGTGAAGCCGGAAGGCGATATTGCGAAGCTGTCGACGCATCTAAAGCTGGACATCGATGCCAGACTCGGCAAATCGCCAGATCAATACCTCTGTCTGGTGAAGCTGGATCAGGCCCGCTCGCAGTGGGAGGACGAGGACGCGCCGCTGTATGGCGCCATCTATGAAGGGTTGCCTCGCTTCGTCCGCCGCCCGGAGTCCCAGCAAGCGTTCCACGCGTACGGCGGTTGGACCGAATATCCCGAACTGAACGATGCCCGGTGGCAGCGGATCAACTGGGATACGTTCCAGGATTGCTTTGTGTGTGAGAAGCGGCACCGTTGCGGACAGACGCTGTCCCGGGATCATTACCGCAAGGCGGCCGACCTGATTATTTGCTCGCATGATTATTACATGGAGCATCTGTGGACGGCGGAGAGCCGTAAGCGGGAAGGGCAATTGCCGCTGCTGCCGGAGCATTGCGCGGTCGTCTTCGATGAAGGCCATCTGCTGGAGCCCGCCGCGCTGAAGGCGGTCAGCTACAAGTTCAAGCATGACGTATTCGAGGAGCTGCTGCTTCGTCTGTTGAACGGAGAGGTGCGGGAGAACCTGGCGCAACGGATTGATCGGGCGATTGATCAGAGCGGGTATCTGTTCCGCGTGCTGGCTGACCACAGTCAGGCTATCGCCGGCTCCGACCGTAGCCGGGTGATGCTGGATGGGCCGCTGCTGCAGGAGCTGAGCTGCTTCCGAGGGATGATTGATGACATCGAGGAAGCGCTCGTCTATGAGAGCGAGCTGTACACGCTGAATGCGTATGAGCTGCGTATCGTCGAAGAGCATCTCGAGATGATTCAGAAGGCGCTCATTCTGTTCGAGCGGGCGGACAAGCCGATATGCTGGACCACCGAGCGCGGAGGCGGTCTTATCTTCTCGATTATGCCGAAGACGATCAAGGAGATTTTAGGGGAGCGGCTCTTCACGTCGCAGATGCCAATCGTCTTTTCTTCGGCGACGCTGTCGGTTGACGGCTCCTTCAAGTACGTGGTGGACAGTCTCGGGATGGGGGACTATTTGTCCTTCTCCGTCCCGTCTTCCTATGATTATGCGAATGTCATGCGGGCGGTGGCGCCTCTTCCTTACGGTCAGGACGACTTCGCGGCGAAGACGGGGACGGCGCTCGCCCTTCTGGAGCAGGCACCTGGCGGCGCGCTGATGCTATTCCGTACGCAGGAGGAACTGCAGCGCTTCAAGCGGGAAATGGATGCATCCGGCTATCCCGATGATTCTGGCACGCGCTTTCTGTATGAAGGAGATCAGGAGATCGGCCGCCTTATCTCCGCCTTCCAGACAGACACGGACAGCGTGCTCTGCGCCAATAGCCTGTGGGAGGGTCTGGACGTGCCGGGAGAGGCGCTGACCAAGGTGATCATCTGGTCGCTGCCTTATCCGCCGGATGATCCCGTGTTCCTAGCGAAGCGCGAGGCCGCGGCGGACCCGTTCGCTGAGATCGATATGCCTTACATGTTGCTTCGTCTCCGGCAAGGCATCGGACGGCTTATCCGCACGTCGTCCGACTATGGACAGGTCGCTATTCTGGACGGAGATGTATACCGTTCTGAAGCGATCCTGGCCCAGATCCAAGCGGCGTTTCCGGCGGGGGTAACCTTGAAGGAGAAGCTCTAGTCAGGTGTGGGGATCAGGACTCAAGGCAATGCCGGGTGGGGCTTGTGCCCGAGGATAAGCGAATTTATGAATTAGCCGAGAACATTCGTGACTTCAGTCATGAGATGAATCGGCCTCGGACCATTAAGATGGCTTGTTGCCATCTTAATGGTCCGACGTATGAAATTGAGGTGGATAGCATGGAAGAAGTCAAACATGGCAGAGGATATGTGTACTCTATCCAATACCATATTGTACCTCTGTCAATAGAGTAGACACAAAGAATCGAGAAAACGATGCAGCATATCGGTACAAATGTTCACACTCATTGGGCGTAAGGTACCC